>JBCCEF010000001.1:0-318398 GCA_039030395.1 Acidobacteriota bacterium | reverse complement strand
GCTTCTTCGATGCGGCGGCAGCGGGCTTCGGTGGCCTCGTGGCGGGTCTGGGCCACCGCCAGCTCCTGGCGCTGCTGGGTCATCTCCTCCTGCAGGCGCTGGAAGTCGCGGGCTAGGTGACTGCGCTGTTCGACCAGCCCTGCGAGCTGTCCCCGGGCGTCGGCGAGGCGCCCTTCGAGGCGCGGGATCTCCTGCCCGAGGTCCGCCAGTTCACGCTCCCGCTCGAGCACGCCGGGGGCCGCCTGGCGGCTCTCCACGTTGAGCACACCGCTCGCCGCCCACACTCCGTCGCGGCTGATGAAAGCGACGCCCGGATGCTGTCGGGCCAGGCGCGCCGCGTCGGCGGAGGCCTCCACCAGGTAGGCCGGCGGCAGCGAGGCGGTGAGGTCGTCCCCTAGGGCGAGGGCCTTTTGCACCGACAGCAGCGCTGCCGGATCGTCGACTTCCGGAGCTCCTTCGTCGCTCGTCGCCAAAGGCTGGATGAGGGAGGTGCCGACGTCCGCATCGGACAGTGCCTTGGCCAGGTCCAGCGGATTCTGGGAATCCCCGAGGACCACCGCGTCGGTCAAGCCGGCGAGGTAGAAGTCGAGGCTCCGCTCCCAGCCGGCGAGCACTTCCACCCGGTCGGCGAGGAAGACCGGCGCGTCGACGCCGGCTTGGGCAAGAGCCTCTTCCACCCGGCTGCGCCGCTCCGCGTGGGCGCGGGAAAGTTCCGTCAGGAGGCGGCTGCGCTGCTGCGCTTCGCGCACCTCCTCTTCCAGGGCGGTCACCCGCCGGGCCGCTTCCGCCTCTCGTCCGCGGGTGGTTTCGAGAGCCTGCTCCAGCTCGCCGTGCTTCTGGCGCCGGCCCTCCAGTTCGGCGGCGAGGTTGTCGACCTGGCCTTTCGACAGCTCCGATGCGCCGCGCGCCTGGGCCAGTTCCGCTGCCTGTTCTTCGCTCTCGTGATCCAGCCGGTGGCGCCGGACGTTGTTCTTCTCGAGCTGAATGTCCGCCTGATGAAGCTGCCGCCGCAGGGTCTCTTGCCGGTCGGCGCCGGCCGCCATCTCGGCCTTGAGAGCGTCCACCCGGGCTCCCGCTTCGCCGAGGGCCCGGTCGGCGGCGGCGATCTGGTCTTGGTCGCGGTCGACTTCTTCGGAGGCTAGGCCCAGCTCGCGAACACGCTCCTTGCGGCGCTCTTCGAGTTCCCCCAGCCGCCCTTCGTTCTCCTCGATCTCAGAGCCCCGGCGCGCCGCCAGGGTGCGGCTCTGGGCCGCCCGGTCGCCGAGTTCTTCGAGCCGCTGGCGGTTGGCGGTCAGGTACTGCTGCCGGCCCTCGATGGTGGCGCCCAGATCGGCGTGGTGCTGGTGGCGTTCGGCCAGTTCCTCAGCCAGGCGATCGAGGGTTTCGCGACCCTCGGCGAGGCTCGCTTCGTCCAGGCTGAGGGCGGCGGTGATCTCGGCCTCCTGGCTCTGGGCGGCGGCGATGCGCTCGTCCACCTCCGCGAGCCGGGAAGAGAGGTGGCTCCAGCGCCCGAGGAGCACTTTGCCGAGGAGCTCCCGGTGCTCCGCCTCGCGTTCCCGGTAGCGCCGGGCGGCGCCGGCCTGGCGCTTCAAGGAGCGCAGCGAGCGCTCCACCTCGGAGAGGATGTCGTCGAGCCGCAGGAGATTGCCGCGGGCCTCTTCGAGCTTCAATTCCGCTACCCGCCGACGGGCCTTGTAGCGGGTGATACCGGCTGCCTCTTCCAGCAGCTTGCGCCGTTCCTGGGGCTTGCCGGAGAGGATCATCCCGATCTTGCCCTGCTCGATCACCGAGTAGGCGCGGATGCCCAGGCCGGTGTCCATCAGCAGATCCTTGATCTCCTTGAGGCGCACCACCTTGCCGTTCAGCAGATACCGGCTCTCGCCGGTGCGGAACACCCGGCGACCGATCTCCAGGCGACCGTCATCGGTGCCGGCGATGGAAGGATCCGCTTTGAGAGACAGCGACACCTCGCCCATGCCGAGGGGCTTGCGGCGCTGCGATCCGGCGAAGATCACGTCCTCCATCTTGCCGCCGCGCAGGCTCTTGGCGCTCTGCTCGCCGAGCACCCAGGTGACGGCGTCGGCCAGGTTCGACTTGCCGCAGCCGTTGGGACCGACGATGGCGGTGATTCCGCCGGCGAACTGAATGGAAACCGGTTCGACAAAGGACTTGAAGCCGGAAATGGCCAGGCGGTCGAGCTTCAGCATGTGGGGATCTCTTACTCGGTGATTTGCGGGCGTTTCGTGGCGCCTTCGAGGATTCTCAGACGATAGCAAGGAATCGCCTGGGACCACAACCTGTAGGCGGAAGAAACTTCGACCCCACTAGATCTAGTGGGGTCGGGAAAGGACCGCGGATCCGACCTGGCGCGCTGAGTCGACCCCGGGGCTCAACCCCTGCGGGCGACCCGCCAGACGGCGATCGCGCCGGCCAGAACCGTGACGCCGATGAGGGCGGCGAGGGAAAGCTGCAGCGGCACGAACTGATACTGCTCGGCGCCCGCGGCGTGCATCGCGAGCTGGCTGACGTGGAACTGGGGCCACAACGGCGCTTGCCAGTGGAGCGACTCCGGGAGCGGAAAGAAAAGGCCGGAAAGGTAGCAGCCGGGCAGGTAGAGGATATTGGCCCACACCGGTGCCGCGGAGCCGCCGAGGAATGCCCCCACTAGCAGACCCAGGGCGCAGAACGGCAGTGAGCCGACGAGCAGTCCGCCGGCCAGCATCGCGATCTCGGACCCGGCGAGGGCCAGCTTGCCCGAGACGACCGCGGCGACGAGCATGGGTAGGAGAGCCAAGGCACAGAAGACGACGCCCACCACCAGCTTCGCCACCAGCCAGGAGGCGGTGGGCGCCGGCTGCGCACGGCGCAGGGCGACCACGCGGGTTTCGCGGTCGAGGGCCAGCGCCGGACCGATCCCGAAGAGCGCCGGCATGGTCACCGCCAGGACCGCGAAGCCGGTGAACAGGAAGGTACCGATCTCCGGTTTCTCGGCGATCGCTTCGCCCCAGATCAGCACCGCGAACAAGAGGTAGAGCCCGAGGGGGAGCAGGATCATCGGCGCCAGATAGCCGGGATTGCGCGCCAGCCGCAGGAATTCGGACCGGATTTCCGTCAGGTAGGCGCGGACGAGCCGGCCGGTCGGAAGCTCAAAGGGAGCGTGCGTGGAGGTGATGGTGGTGTTCATGCGGCCTCCTCGGTCAGTTTCTGAAATGCCTCGCTCAAGCCCGCCTCGCGCACCTCGAGACGCCGGAGATCCGGATCGCCATCGAGCAAGCGCCGGACGACCGACTCGGCGTCGCTGGCGACGAAGCGCAGTCGGTCGCCCTCGCGCGCGATTTCGAGCACGCCCGGCCAGGTGGCGACCTCGTCCGCCGTCAGGGCGGTCTGGCAGCTCACATGGCGCCGGTCGACGAGGGAGCGCACATCGTCGACGGTTCCCGCCGTGACGACGCGGCCTTCGGCGAGCACCGCGACGCGGTCTGCGAGGGCTTCCGCCTCTTCGAGGTAGTGGGTGGTCAAGACGATCGCGCAACCGTCCGCCAGGAGCTCGCGCACGGTGGTCCAGAGCGCCTCGCGCGCCCGCACGTCGAGGCCGACGGTCGGTTCATCGAGGAAGAGAAGCTGTGGGCGTCCGCAGATCGCCACCGCAAACTGCACCTGGCGCTTTTGGCCTCCGGAGAGCTTGCCGTAGGGGCGGCGGGCGAGATCGAGGATGCCGGCGCGGGCGAGGACCTCATCGACCGGCAGCGGGTCGGGATAGTAGCTGGCCGCGAGGGCGACGTGCTCCCGTACGCGCAGCTCCTTTGCCAGATCCGCATCCTGCAGCAAAACCCCGAGGCGCCGCCTTCGCTCGACGTCCTGCGGTGGGCCGCCGAACAGTTCGGCCACGCCGGCGTCCGGCTCGATGAGACCCAGCCAGGCGGCGACCGCGGTCGTCTTGCCGGCGCCATTGGGTCCGAGCACGGCGAGGAGCTCTCCCGCGCGGACCTCGAGATCGACGCCGTCGAGGGCGGTCACGGCGCCGTAGCGCTTGACGACTCCGCGCAGGCGGGCGACCGGTTCGCGGCCGGCCGGCGAGGGAGGCAAGGCCACCGGGCGCTGTTTGCGGATCGGCACTCGCCGGCCGTTCAAGAGCTGTCCGATGACCGTCGGGCGCACCAGCAGATGGTAGCTGGCGAAGAGGATTGCCAGGCTTAACGTCAGGACGAGCGGATACTTCACCCCCCAGTGCAGGGGCCAGTGGCCCACCCAGACCTGCAGCGCCGCCACCAGCGGCAGATGCGCGAGGTAAATCCAGTACGACGCGTCGGCGACATACCGGCGCGCCCGGCTCTCGGTCGACAGGAAGCGCAGGCTGGCGCCGATGAGTCCGAGCACCCAACCCCAGTTGGCGACTCCGTAGGCGAAGGTCGTAGCCGTCCGCAGTCCGCCGGGTTCGCCCATGGCGTTGCCGTCCATGACGTGGAGGCACCACGTCGTGGCGGCGATCCCCAGCGCCAGGTGGATGTGCCAGCGTCGCCCCAGAGCGGTGAGCGCTTGCGGTGCCCGGTGGACCAGCCAGCCGAAGGCGAAGGCGGTTCCGAAGCCGACCGTTGCCGGCAACTGCGGGATCAGCGAGCGATCCGGCGTCGGGATCCCCTGCCAGTAGAACCAGATCGGCAAACGCAGCAGGACGAGGACGACCGGTGTGCCAAGGAGCAGGACCGCCAGCGGCCAAGAGAGCGATGCCGTCACCAGGCGGTCTACTGCCGAGCGGAAGATCTCGCGCCGGTCGAGGCGGGCGACGACGGCGCGTGCCGCCAGAAAGCCGGCATAGAGAAAGAGTAGCTGGTACAGGAACCACAGGTGGGTCAAGGGGAAGGCTCCCGGCTCCTTCGGTAGCTCGGGCATCGCCGGCGGGGCTCCGGCGAAGACCTTGTCGAGGCCCACCGTCCACACCCACGCGATCAGAGGGAAGAGCACTAGCCAGCCGATGACCAGCGGCAGAAGGATGCGGCTTGCCCGGTTCGACCAAAAGCCGCGCGCTCCCCGCTTGCGGTACAGCAGGCGCGCGAAGAAGCCGGCGATGAAGAAGAAGAGCGGCATCCGGAAGACGTGCGACACGTAGGCGGCATCCTTCAGGAAGGCGCTCGTCGAGAGGTCGCTCATCGCCCAGATTCCCGGCGGAACACTCGGTAGGAAGCTGAGCGCCGCGTGGAAGGCGACGCCGAGCAGCAGAGCGAAGCCGCGCGCCGCGTCGAAGGCGTGGAGGCGGCTCGGGGAGGTTGCATTCGGGTTCATGGGAAGCTCCTTTGGCCTGTCAATGCAGCTCAGACGAGATCGCGCCGCCGCGCGGCGAGGAGGAGAAGAGACAGGATGGCGAGGGCGGCGACGGCGAGTTCCGCACCGAGCACCGCCCAGAATGCGGGCGACCAGTCGGGGTGCGGTGTTTCGAATCCCTCGCCGATCCCGGGGATGGCGAAGACGGTAAAGATGAAGACGCTGACCGACATGTTGGTGATGATCACCCCGGCGGTCGCCAAGGCCTCGGACCGTGCGGCGAGGACCCACGACAGGAGGATGACGAAGTTGGTGAGCAGGTAAACGCTGAGCAGAACGGCGAGCGGCAGGAGCCCGTCCGAAATGTCCGGATCGATGAGGACGAGGGCGATCACCGCGCCGGTCGTCGGCGCCCAGCACAGCAGGAAAGCGAGCCCGAGCCCGACTAGCTTCGAACGCACGTATCCCGCCGGATCGATCGGCAGGCCGAGAACGAACAGCAGTCCGTTTTCCTTGCGCTCGGTGAACACGCCGTGCATGACCAGGATGGCGCCGGCAGCGACCACCGCGGTGAGCCAGGCGAGAATGCCGATGTTGAAGCCGATCCGTCCGTGGGCGGCGACGAAAAGGGACAGGACTCCGGCGAGCGCTCCGCTCCCCACCGTCCAGCGATGAACATAGAGCTCCTTGCTGGCGAGCTGTCGAATGACGGGGTTCATGACTTCCTTTCCTCCCGCTGGGCCATCACGGCGGCGACAAAGATCTCTTCCAAGCTCATCCGCTGGACTTCGCGAATTTCGCCGGGAAGGCGAGCCGGCAGGCTGTCGGAGAAGCGGTTCGTGATCAGGGTTGCATGGCCCCCGTCTTCGCTCCGGCCGACGATTTCAGGCAGATCGGCGAGCGGCTCTCCAGCCGGCAGGCGCAGGTGGATGCGGCGCCAGCGTTCGAGGAAGCTCTCCTTGTCGTCGCTGGCGACGACGCGGCCGCGGTCAAGAAAGGTGATGCGGTCCGAGAGGCGCTCGACATCGACGGTGTTGTGCGACGAGAAAAGGATCGAGCGGCGCTCGTCGCGCATGACGTCCGCCAGTTCGGCCAGCACCTCGTGACGCGCCACCGGATCGAGACCGGTGGTCGGTTCGTCGAGGACGAGGAGCCGCGGGCGGCGGGCCAGGGCGAGCAGCAGCACCGCTTTCGCATGCTCGCCAAGGGAAAGACTCGACGCCGATTGCGCCGGGTCGAGCCCGAAGCGATCGAGGAGGGTGGCGGCGTAGGCCTCGTCCCAGGCCGGGAAGATCCCGCGCATGAACTCCATGTGCCAGCCGAGCGAGGCGTGGGGAAACAGGCGCATCTCCGCCGACGCGAACCCGACGTCGGCCTTCGCGGCCACCTGCCCGGCCGGCATGGGATGCCCGAGGAGCCGGACTTCCCCGGCGTCGGCCGTGATCAGCCCGAGGGCGAGGCGGATCGACGTGCTCTTGCCGGCCCCGTTCGGCCCGACGAGACCGAGGGTCTCGCCCGGCGCCACCTCGAAGCTCGCGCCGTCGAGGGTGAAGAATCGGTAGCTCTTGCGAACGCGTCGCAGCTCTAGTGCTTTCACTGGGTTCATTGCCGCTCCAGCTTTCGTCGCGCGCGGCGCAGGCGCGTCGCCAGTGCGTCGTCGTCGAGTCCGAGAATCCGGCCCACCTCCGCGGCCGCCGTCAAGTGGCCGTCGAGTTCCCGCTGCTTCAGTTCGCGCGCGAGACCGTCGCTATCGGCCACGAACGATCCCTTCCCCTGTCTCGTCACGATGGTCCCTTCCCCTTCGAGTTCGAGATACGCCCGCTTGACCGTGATCACGCTGACCCGCAGCTCCGCCGCCAGTCCCCGGATCGAGGGCAGCTCGCGCCCGGGCGGCCAGTCGCCGGCAGCGATGCGCTCCCGGATCTGCTCGAGGATCTGCAGATACATCGGACGCGCGTCGGTCTGGGAGATGGTCAATTTGCTGTGCATACTGTGTATAAAGTCTATACACAGTCGAATGCACATTGCAAGCGCCCGCCCGCCGGCGGCGGGCCAAGGGCCATCCGGGGCTCGCTCTAGCCCGTCCTTCTCACCAGCCTTCTGCTGCGAGTGCGGATGCACCTGCATCTGCGGCGTCTTTTGGCCTCTCCGCTCCTCGACGTACTTCGAGTACGCCTACGTCGCTTCGAGAACCAATCTCCTTGCAGCTACAGGCGCCTACGCCCTGTCGCGACGAAGTTGGTGAGAAGAACGGGCTAGCGAGCGCAACTCGGCCCGGCTGCCGCTATTCCGGCAGAGGTCTGGTCCGGCTCGGACTGTCGAGGAGGAGACGCGCTAGGGAGTCAACGCGAGGGGAGGAGAACTCAGTCCTGCGCTCGCCGGTCGGCGGTGAGCTGCGGAAAGTAGAACACCACGAACAGAACAAACGGGAAGGCGAGTTTGAAGGGGAGATCCAACAGGTGTTTGCCGAGGCCGTAGAAGTTGCGCGCGAAGGCGCCATAGTTATCCAGGCTCCAGCGTCCGAGCTGGGTGGCGTAGGCGAACTTCACCCAAAAGAAGGCCAGAATAACGTGGAAGAAGACGGCGATCAGCAGCGCCCAGCCGAGGCGGGGCAGACGCTCTTTGATGGGAACGCCCGGCACGGCGAGGAACAGGCCGGCGAGCAGGATCAGGTGAAAGTGGAGATCGGTGGCGCGAAAGGAGTACACCTGGCGCTTGGCCGGCGGAAAGTCCGACCGGTGGACCACCACGTAGCCGCCCTTGCGGTATTTCTCGTCCGGGTGGAAATAGAGTTCCGTGACGTCCGGGCTCTCGCTCAGGGTGAGCAGGTTCTCGGCGCTGACCTTGAGAAAGCGGTTGTAGAAAGGGGTGATGACAAGCCAGACCAGGGTGACCGGAACGATCCAGGCGAGGAGCCTGAGAACGAAGGGGCGGAAAGGCATCAAGGGTCGCCGCCCACCGCCTCGGCCGTTTTGCCGGGGCCGGTGAAGCGGCTGGCCCAAAAGATCCACAGCAGCACGCCGGCCAGGATCACCACCGTCTGCCAGATCACCGTGTGGGAGGCATCGAACAGCTTCGGGAAGTAGACGCCGGTGAGGAACAGGGCCACCACCCGCAGCAAGTTGACCGCCTGGATCGCCACGATGCCGATCGCCAGGCCGATTCCTCGCGCCTTCCAGGACGCCGGGAAGGCGAGCACCGCGGCGATGAAGATCAGCATCGTTTCCACGCCGTTGCAGCCGTTCTTGATGTTCACCGCGAAGCGTGCGTTCTCGATGATCGTGCCGCGCATCGAGATGTCCTGGCCGATCAGGTTGAGAGCCACGCCGCTGGCCTTGGCGACGCCGGCGGTGAACGGCTCGATGACCGAGTCATTGACCGCCGGCAGGGAGACGACGGTGAAGGACAGGCCGAGCAGGACCACGAAGATCACCAGGAACATGATCTCGCGGCGCCGGCTGGGCGGCGCTTCGGACTTCGAACGGGAAGATGATTTGGCCATCGGCTCCGGGGCGGTTCTCGGGGTCAGCGGACAGAAGATCCAAAGGGGGATCGGGGCGGCGGTTCAGGGTGGAATAGTAGCGTCCTGGCGGGCCTTTGAGAAGGGGGCCTCGGGGGCGGCGGCGAGGGCGGCTGGATCCTGCGTTGACAGGCCCAGCCGCGGCCGCGTACCATGCCGCCGATCCGGAGGAACCAAGCCTTGAGCGAAACACTGATCGAAAAGGGGACTCTCCTCGACGCCGACCAGATGCGCCGCATCGTCCGGCGGATGGCCGGCGAGATCGTCGAGCGCAACGCCGGTGTGGAGGATTTGATGCTGGTCGGCATCCGCACCCGCGGCGTACCGCTGGCGGAAGCCCTGGCCGAAGAGATCCAGACCATGGAGGGAGCGGAGGTACCCTTGGGCACCCTCGACATCACCCTCTACCGGGACGACCTGTCGACCATCGCGCCGCAGCCGGTGGTCAAGGGCACCCACTTTCCGGTAGATCTCGAAGACCGCCATATCGTGCTGTGCGACGACGTGCTCTACACCGGCCGCACGGTGCGGGCGGCCCTCGACCATCTGGCCGACTACGGCCGGCCGAAGGCGGTGTGGTTGGCGGTGCTGATCGACCGCGGGCACCGAGAATTGCCGATCCAGGGCGACGTGGTGGGCGAAACGGTACAGACCTCGGACCTCGAAGTGATCGAAGTCAGCTTCTTGAAGACCGACGGCTCGGAACGGGTCCGGCTGCTGGAGCGGACGGTCTCCTGATGGCCGCGGGGACCTGGCAGAGGAAAGATCTGCTGGGGATCGCGGAACTGTCGGCGGATGAGATCCGCTTGATCCTGGAGACCGCCGAAAGCTTCAGCCAGGTCGCCGAGCGGCCGATCAAGAAAGTTCCCACGCTGCGCGGCAAGACCGTCGTCAATCTGTTTTTCGAAGCCTCCACCCGCACCCGTTCAAGCTTCGAGATCGCCGAGAAGCGCCTGTCCGCCGACGGCCTCAACTTTTCCTCTTCCGGCTCCGCCCTGTCGAAGGGCGAGAGCTTGATCGACACCGCCTTGAACCTGCAGGCGATGGCGCCGGACCTGATCGTCATCCGCCACGGCGCGCCGGGTGCGCCGCACCTGCTGGCGCGGCGCCTCGACGCGGGGGTGATCAACGCCGGCGACGGCGCCCACGAGCACCCCACCCAGGCGCTCCTCGACGCCTACACCATCCGCCAGCACAAGGGCCGCATCGCGGGCTTGAAGATCGCCATCGTCGGCGACATCGAGCACAGCCGGGTGGTGCGCTCGAATATCCATCTGCTGACCAAGCTGGGCGCCGAGGTCACCGTTGCCGGACCTCTGACCATGCTGCCGGCGGCCGTGGACCGCCTCGGGGTGCGGGTTTGCCACCGTCTCGAAGACGCCATCGCCGGGGCCGACGTGGTGATGATGCTGCGCATTCAGCTAGAGCGCCAGAGCCGGGCGCTGTTCCCGTCGACGCGCGAGTACTTCCAGCTCTTCGGCCTGACCCGCGAACGCCTGAAGGCAGCCGCCGAGGACGCCATCGTCATGCACCCGGGGCCGATGAACCGGGGCGTGGAGATCGCCAGCGACGTGGCCGACGGACCCGAGTCGGTGATTCTCGAACAGGTTGCGAACGGCGTGGCGGTGCGCATGGCGGTGCTGTATTTGCTCTCCGGCGCCGGCGAGGAGGGGGTATGAAGACGCTCGTGACCGGCGGCCGGGTGATCGACCCGAGCCAGGATCTCGACGGCTTTTTCGATCTGCTTTTGGAAGATGGCGTGGTCGCCCGGGTCGACGAGTCGGTTTCCGCTAGCGACGCCGAGGTGTTCGATGCCGAGGGCTTGGTCGTCTGCCCGGGCCTGATCGACATCCACGTCCACCTGCGGGAGCCCGGCGAGGAGTACAAGGAGACGGTAGCCACCGGCACCCGTTCCGCCGCCGTCGGCGGTTTCACCGCCGTCGCCTGCATGGCGAACACCAAACCGGTGAACGACAGCCGGTCGGTGACCGAACACATCCTCGAAGAAGCCCGGCGGGCCGGCTACGCCCGGGTGCATCCCATCGGTGCCGTCAGCAAGGGCCTGGCCGGCGAAGAGCTGGCGGAGATCGGCGAGATGGTCAGGGCCGGGGTGGTGGCGGTGTCCGACGACGGCTTACCGGTGGCCAACGCCGAACTGATGCGCCGAGCGCTGCTCTACGCCCAGCACTTCGACATCCCGGTGATCCAGCACGCCGAGGATCTCGATCTCACCGGCTCCGGCGTGATGCACGAGGGCGAGTGGTCCACCCGTCTGGGGCTGCCGGGCATTCCCGGTTCCTCGGAGGATGTGATCGTGGCGCGGGATCTCATCCTGCTGGAGGACACCGTCGGCCGCTACCACGTTGCCCACCTGTCCACCGGCCGCAGCCTGGCGATGGTGCGGCGGGCGCGGCAAGCGGGCCTGCGGGTGACCTGCGAGGTGTCCCCCCACCATCTGCTGCTGACGGACCAGGCGGTATCCGACATGGAGATGTCCACCGCCACCAAAATGAAACCGCCGCTGCGCGCCTCGACGGATCGTGAAGCCCTGCTCGAGGGTCTCGCCGACGGCACGGTGGACGCCATCGCCAGCGACCACGCCCCTCATCACGTGGACGAAAAGGACGTCGAGTTCACCGCCGCGCCCTTCGGCATCGTCGGTTTGGAGACCACCTTGAGCCTGTGCCTTGACCGCCTGGTGCGGCCGGGGGTGATCTCCATCAGCCGGATGATCGAGCTGCTGTCCACCGGCCCGGCGCGGGTACTCGGGATTCCCGGCGGCAGCTTGGCGGAAGGCCGTCCGGCGGACGTGACGGTGTTTCACCCGGACCGTTCGGTGACGGTGGACGCGGCGACGATGGCGAGCACGTCCCACAACACGCCGTTTGACGGGTGGAAGCTCAAAGGGGCTCCCGTTTGTACCTTCGTGGCGGGGAAGAAAATCAACCCCTAGCCGTGGGCGGAGGAGAGACCGGGTCTACTCCGGTGTCGGCCGCGCATCGGCCAGCCGGAAGGCCGCCGGCAGCAGTTCCGTCAGCCGCGTTTCTTCCTGCTCTCCCTGCTCGTTAGCGCACAAGATGGGCAGATCGTCGACGAATTCGACCAGGGTTTGGCGGCACAGGCCGCAGGGTCGGGCCGGGGGCGAGGATTCGGTGACCACGACGAGGGCCACGAACTCTCGATGGCCCGCGGCGATGGCGCTGCCCACCGCTTGTCGCTCGGCGCACACGCCCAAGGTGAGCAGGCCGTTCTCGACGTTGACGCCGGTGACGACGGTGCCGTCACCGGTGAGCAGGGCGGCGGCCACGCGATAGCCGCTGTAGGGAGCGTAGGCGTGTGTTCTCGCCCGGCGGGCAGCGGCCAAGAGTGGGTTCCAATCCATGAAATTCAGCGTAGCATGAGGGAAACCGAATCTTTCGGCCGTGAACAATTCGTGCGCCGGCGGCGTACTGTGGGGCGACCCTCGACCGTTCACAGGTACCCCGAGGCGATGGGAAGACGGAGACGGAGACGATGGAAAGAACCCGAAGTCTGATCCTCTGGCTGCTGCTCGGCGTCGCCGCTGTGGCGAGCCTGGTGTGGCTCTATCCCTGGACGATGCCTCTGCAGCCGGACGATTGGACCGTCAACGTAGCGGAAGCGGAGGCGATCGGACTGGAGCGCCTGAGAATCCTCGGCGACCTGCCTGAGGACCCCTATGTTACGACCACCATGGATGGGGAGTCTCGGTGGGAGCTTCGCCTCCGGAGTCTGCTCGGTGAGCGCTCGGCGGAAGAGCTGCGGGCCAGCCGCCTCGGACGCGCCCTCCTCTCCTGGGAGGTGACCGTTTGGGAGCCGGCGGCTCTGGTTTCGGCCTGGACCTACAAGGCTCGAATCAATGTCGCTGGTGAGACCTTGGCTCTGGAGATGCGGGTACCCCCAGACGAGGAGCTGCCGAATATTCCTGCGGACGAGGCGGTGCGCCGCGCCAACGAATTTCTCGTCGCCCAGGGGCACGATCTGGCGCTCTTCGACGAGCCGGTGGTGCGAAGCCGTGAGATGGAGAATCGCACCGACCACACGCTGCTGTTCCGGGATCGTGACGGGGTCTTCGGCAAGGACAGTCCCTACGGTTTGCAGGTGACGTTCGCGGGTGATCGCTTGACCGGCGTACGGACCTACTTCGACGATGCGGAGAGGAGCGCCGCTCAGTCCGCTAACCAGGCGCTGACCTTGCTCGGTCAGCTTTGGATCTTCCTGTCCCTTCCGCTGCTGCCGGTGATCGGTTTCTTTTTCCTGCGTCGCTACCACGCGGGAGAGATCGGAGTGCGCCGAGCGGTGCAGGTCTTTCTGCTGGTTGGAGTCACCGGCTTGGTGTCGATCGTGATGGGCTCCCACCAGCTCTCTTCGGGCTGGAATATCGGGGTTCTCACCCGAGGGCAGATCAACGCCGTGGTGGGCCTGCAGCTCGTCTTGCTGTTCGCCTTTCCCATCGCTCTGATGAGCTTTCTCTCGTGGTCCGTCGGCGAGTCCCTATGCCGTGAGCGTTGGGGAAAGAAGCTCGCCGCCTTCGACGCGCTTTTCCAGGGGGCCTGGGCCAACTCCACCGTCGCCCGGGCGTCGCTCCGGGGATTGGTGGCAGGGGTGGTGATCGCGGCGGGTCTCTTGATCTCGGCCCGACTGCTGCCCGGCGATGCGCCCCTCGATTCGCTGATCGGCCCCTGGTGGCAGGCCAACCGATGGTTCTCCGTATCCCTCGTGGTGTTCTGCATCGGCTACGGCGCCTACATGGAGATCTTCGGCCGGCTGCTGATGGTTTCCTCATTCACAACGCGCTTGGGGCGATGGGTGGGTGTTCCCTTGGCGGTGTTGTTGGGGGCGGCGATGTTCTTTCCTCCGCTCATCATGCTGCCGCTGAAGTGGAGCGTCCTGCTCTGGCTGGTCGTTTCGGCGTCCTTTGTGTTTCTGTTTCTCCGCTTTGGACTCTTCACTTCGCTGCTGGCCCAGGTCACCCAGATGGTTGTGGTCAGCGTGCTGCCTTTCCTGGCTTCGGCGGATTCCTGGCAGCAGCTCCAGGCTGCTCTCGCCCTGGCCGTCGTGGCCCTGCCCTTTCTGCTCAGCGCGAAGTTCCTATTCAGCTCGCGGGAGTTCGAATACCGCTACGAGGACGTTCCTCCGCACGTCCGGCGCATCGCCGAGCGGGAGCGCCAGCGGGTGGAGTTGGAGACGGCCCGGCGGATCCAGAGTTCCATTCTGCCGGACCTACCGCCGCGGCTGAACGGAGTGGACCTGGCCCATGCCTACTTGCCGGCGACAGAGGTCGGGGGCGATTTCTATGACGTGCTCGCCCTGGACGATGGGCGGCTGGCGCTGGCCGTCGGCGATGTCGCCGGCCACGGCGTATCGAGCGGCCTGGTGATGTCGATGGCCCGCTCCGCCCTCGCCGTGCAGGTGACCTTCGATCCGGAGGTCGATGCGGTGTTCCGCACCATGAATCGAATGGTCTATCAGACCGCCCGCAAGCGCCTCCTGACCACTTTGAGCTACGCGCTCCTCGATCCGGTGCGCCGGGAGCTGTACTACGGCAGCGCCGGGCACCTCTTCCCCTACCGCATCGACCGCCGCGGCAAGGTGGATACGCTCGAATCGGTGGCCTATCCCCTGGGCGTGCGCAACCCGCTCTCCGTCAACGTGCGCACCGCCCGGCTGGAAGCGGAAGACGTTTTGTTCTTCTACAGCGACGGGGTGGTCGAAGCGCGCCGCGAGGGCAGCGATGAGATGTTCGGCTTCGAGCGCCTCGAAGACAGTCTGCGACGCCACGCTCCGGAAGGTCCCGAAGGCCTGCGCGACGGGGTGCTGGCGGATGTCGAGAAGTTCACCGGCAGCGCCCTTCGGGAAGACGATCAGACCATCTTGGCCCTGCGCCTGCCAGCGGCTTGAGCAGCGGCTAGTCGTCGCCGGTGGGCCGCAAGCTCGCCTCCTACGATGGCGAGTGAGCGGCAAAGGCGCGATCGAGGGCCCGCAGGGTGCGGTCGACATCGTCCGCCGTCAGCACCATCGGCGGTTTGATCTTGATGACGTTGTGGAGCGGTCCGTCGGTGGAGAGGAGGAAGCCGTCTTTCTTAGCCTCCTCGACGATGGCCGATGCCTCTTCCGCCGCCGGTTCCAGGGTGTGGCGGTCGCGCACCAGCTCAAGGCCCAGGAATAGGCCGCGGCCCCGAACGTCCCCGATCAGCGGATGCCGTCCGGCGAGCTGCCGCAGTCCGGCGAGAAACCGCCCGCCGAGGACTCGGGCGTTTTCTTGCAGGCCCTCCTCCTCGATCACGTCGAGCACCGCCAGGCCGACAGCGCAGGAGACAGGATTGCCGCCGAAGGTGCAGAAGAATTCCATGCCGGTGGCGAAGGACTCGGCGAACTCACGACGGGTGACCACCGCCGCCATCGGGTGGCCGTTGCCGATGGGTTTGCCGAGGACGACGATGTCCGGGACCACCGGAGCCTCGGGAGTGCTCTGCAGGCCGAAGCCCCAGAACGCCTCGCCGACCCGCCCGAAGCCCACCTGCACCTCGTCGGCGATGCACACCCCGCCGGCGGCCCGAACCCGCTCGAAGGCGTCGGCGAGGTACCCCGCCGGCGGCTCCACCTGGCCGCCGCAGGAGAGGAGCGATTCGCAGAGGAAGGCGGCGACGGGGTCGTTTGATTCTTCGATGACCCGGCCGACTTCTTCGCCGTATCGCCGTCCGAGATCGGCATCCTGCGGCCCGCCGGTTCGGCGGTGGCGTCCGCGGTAGGCATCCGGCGCCGGTACGACCGATACGTCCGGTCCCGCTGCACCAGCTCCGCCTTTGCCCAGGAATTTGTAGTGCGACAGGCCGATGAGCTGCTCCGTGTGGCCGTGGTAGCCGCCCTCCATCACCAGCAGGCGTCGGCGTGCGGTGTGGGTGCGGGCTAGCCGCAAAGCGAGTTCGTTCGCCTCACTGCCGGAGTTCACGAAATAGCACACCTCCAGCGGCTCCGGCAGGAGGGACGCCAGCCGGTCCGCATAGTCCGTCAAGCCGTCGTAGAGGTAGCGGGTGTTGGTGTTCAGACGGGCCATCTGCCGGTGCGCCGCCTCGACCACCCGCGGATGGGCGTGGCCGACGTGGCAGACGTTGTTGACCAGGTCGAGGAACGGCCGCCCCCGGTGATCGAAAAGGTAGGGCCCACGGCCGCGGACGATCTTCAGGGGCTGGCGGTAGGACAAGCCGAGGGAAGGTCCGATGCGTCGTTTCCGCGTTGCCGACAGCGAATCCGGCGCCTGGCCGCCGCCAGGGGCCGGCTTCCGCTCACACATCCCCCGCGCTCGGTCCTCGCCTTGGGCCGGGGACGATTGGGCGAGTCGTTCGAGGGCGGTCCAGGCCGGCTTCTCCGTGACCAGCAGGTACTCGTTGCCTTCGGCTTGCGCCCGCCGGCGGGCGGCGAACACCAGGCTGACGGCGAGGCGGGCGCACACCAGTGGGAAGAAGACGGCGATCTCGTCTTCCTCCAGGGGAAGTATCTGGTGATAGCCGGCCAGTACGTCGAGGGCGGCGGCGACGGGATCGTCTTCGCCGAGGCAGCCGTAGGCGGCGGCGATGGCGACCTCGCATACCCGGTGGGAGGCGGTCAGGTCGCCGAAGTCGAACAGCCCGAAGACCGACTCGCCGCGCTCGTCCACGGTGACGTTGTAGTCGTTCAAGTCGCCGTGGATCACCGACGGAGGCAGGGTCGGCCAGGCGTCCCGCAGGTGGCCGGAGTACTGCTGGAAGGCATGATCGAGAAGGGCCTGGCGGTTGCCTTCTGCCACTTGCGAAACATGGCGGGCCTGGCGGTGCGCCCAGCGCAGGTCCCAGTCGTGCTCGCGCTCGATGGCGACTGGATGATGGAAGGTCGCCAGAGCTCGATCGAGGCGTGCCGCGGCGGCGCCCAGGCTGCGGCGGAGCGCCGGGCCGCGCTCTGGCACATCCACCCACAGCCGGCCGTCCACCCAGGTCAGCAGGCGGACCCGCTCGCTCGGCCCGCTTGGCGGCTCGACCAGCCGAGGAATGCGCAAGGGGAGTGTCTCCAGGGCCAGATGCCGTAGGGCGGCGTTCTCGAGATCGAGCAGCTCGTCGTCGCGCTCGTCGGCGGCGATCTTGAGAATGAAGCGCCGGCCGTCCTGGGTCTCCAGCCGGAAGTTTTGGTCCATCTCGCCGGGCAGGGCGGTGGCGGTGGTGGCCGTCAGGCCGTAGATCTCGGTGGCGAGGTCGACGGCTTGCTGTTCGAGGGTGTTCATCGCCGAATCTTAGTGGACTCACATTCCGCCAGCGAATCCCGCATGTCTGGATTTCTGTGCCCGGTCGCCGGTGGCGAGGAGTCGGTCCCCGGGACCGGGCGAGCCTTGGATTCCTTTGGAGGTGTGGGCTCGCCCTGCGCATTGCGAGCGCGAACCACCGGCGGCCTCCCCAAGCAATCCCGAGCGCTCGCAATGAGCTCCCGGCTGACCGACTCCTCGCCACCGGCGACCACACCGTTCTCCCCGCTTCTCAACAACCTCAATTCGCTCGCTGGCTCTCTGGGCTGAATTTCGCCCTTGGAGGATCTTCCAGATTGGCGAGTGGATTTTGGTTCCTGGTTGGGGAGTTGGTGCCCGGTGGAGTAGAGAGTGTGAACCTCGTGGAGTGGCAAGGAGGTGGGGCTGTCCTGCGGCCGCCAGGGAGCTGGCCGCGAGCGCTTTGTACTTCATGGGGAGGCCTCGGGTGGTTTGCGCTCGCGGCGCGCAGGGCGAGCCCGGCCCTCCGCAGGAATCCGGAGGCTCGCCCGGTCCCAGGCGGCCGCGGGACAGCCCCACCGGCCCACTTCGATCCTCGGTGGTCCCGGGACATTCCCACCAGCCTGACTCTAGTCCCAGGCGGCCGCGGGACAGTCCCAACGGCCGAACTTCGATCCCAGACGGTCGCGGAATAGCCCCACTGCCTTGGGTCAATCCGCATTCGGTTCCTGATAGAGTCTCAAGCTCTTGAAGGCTGCGGCGGCGCGTTGCTGAAACTGCCGCCCCCCACTCCCTGCCAAGTCCCGGAGGTCAAGTTGAAAATCCATGAGTATCAAGCCAAGGAGATCCTGCGTCGCTATGGGGTGGCCACCCCGCGCGGGCAGGTGACCGACGACCCGCGCGAGGCGCGTCGGATCTGTGAAGAATTCGGTGGCCGCTGCGTGGTGAAGGCGCAGATCCACGCCGGTGGCCGCGGCAAGGGCGGCGGCGTGAAGCTGGCTGGGTCGCCGGAGGAGGCGGAAACCCTCGCCGGCCAGATTCTCGGCATGCAGCTCGTCACGCCGCAGACCGGACCGGAAGGCCAAGAGGTCCGCAAAGTCCTCATCGAAGAAGCCCTCGACATTGCGAACGAGCTGTACGTCTCGGTGACCCTCGATCGCCAGAACGAGACCTTGGTGCTGATGGCCTCCCAGGAAGGCGGCATGGACATCGAAGAGGTCGCCGAGGAGACGCCGGAGAAGATTCTCCGCGCATCCGTCGATCCCCACCTCGGCCTGCTGCCCTTCCAGGCGCGCAACCTGGCCTCCGGTCTGGGCCTCCAAGGGGGTACCGCCCGCCAGGCGGCCAAGCTGCTGACGGCGCTGGTCCAGGCATATGTCGACTCCGACGCCTCGTTGGTCGAGATCAATCCGCTACTGGTGACCGGCGGCGGCGATGTGCTGGCGCTGGACGCCAAGATGAGCTTCGATGACAACGCCCTCTTCCGCCACCAGGACATCGCTGAGATGCGCGACGAGGCGGAGGAAGACCCGGCGGAGGTCGAGGCCGGAAAATTCGGCCTCAACTTCATCAAGCTCGACGGCGACATCGCCTGCATGGTCAACGGTGCCGGCCTGGCGATGGCGACCATGGACATCATCAAGCTGTCCGGCGGCGAGCCGGCGAACTTTCTGGATGTCGGCGGCTCCGCCAGCCAGGAGGCGGTGAAGAACGCCTTCCGCATTCTCGTTTCGGATCCCGAGGTCAAGGCCGTCCTGGTCAACATCTTCGGCGGCATCGCCCGCACCGACCGAATCGCCGGCGGGGTGGTGGGAGCGATTGAGGAGTTGGGTGATGTGAACGTGCCGGTGGTGGTACGCCTTGAAGGCACCAACGTGGAGCAAGGCCGCGCCATCCTGCGCGCGGCGGATTTCGATTTCATCGTGGCCGAACAGATGGCCGACGCCGCGACCAAAGTGGTGGCCGCGGCCCGAGGGGAGGGCTAGTCATGGCGATCTGGGTCAACGACGACACGCGCCTGTTGGTACAGGGCATCACCGGCAAGGAAGGCGAATTCCATGCCCTCGGCTGCCGCGACTACGGCACCCAGGTAGTGGCCGGGGTCACGCCGGGCAAGGGCGGTCAGAAGGTGGCCGGCATCCCGGTGTTCGACTCGGTGGCCGAAGCGCGCCGCGAGACCGGCGCCAATGCCACCATGATCTTCGTGCCGCCGCCCTTCGCTGCCGACGCGGTGATGGAAGCCGCCGGAGCCGGCATCGAGCTGGTGGTGTGCATCACCGAGGGCATTCCCGCCGCGGACATGCTCACCGTCACGCGCTTCCTCGAGGACCACCCGACCCGGTTGGTCGGCCCCAACTGCCCGGGGGTGATCACTCCCGGCAAGGCCAAGATCGGCATCATGCCGGGCCATATCCACCAGGCCGGCAAGGTGGGCGTGATCAGCCGCTCCGGCACCCTCACCTATGAAGCCGTCTGGCAGCTCACCAACCTGGGCCTCGGTCAGTCGACCTGCGTCGGCATCGGCGGCGACCCGATCGTCGGGACCAGCTTCATCGATGCCTTGACGGCTTTCAAGGACGACCCGGAGACCGAGGCGGTGATCCTCATCGGCGAGATTGGCGGCGATGCCGAAGAGCGTGCCGCCGCCTGGGTGAAGGAGCACTTCGACCGTCCGGTGGTGGGATTCATCGCCGGCCGCACGGCGCCTCCGGGCCGCCGCATGGGCCACGCCGGGGCGATCATCGCCGGTGGCAAGGGCACCGCCGCAGAGAAGATGAAAGCGCTCGATGCCGCCGGCATCCACGTGGTGGAGTCGCCGGCGGAGCTGGGCGCCACCGTCGCCCGCGCCCTCGGCCGGTAGCCCGGCCTTCTCGCCGGCAACCTACTGCGAGGCCGTATGCCACTGAATCTGCTGCGTGATCCACAGAACCTGCTCCTCGACGTACTGCAAGTTCGCCTGCGTCACAGAACTTGCGGACGCCTTGCATCTCCAGAGACCTACGGCCTCTCGGTACGGTCGCCGATGAGAAGGTCGGACTAGAGCGAACCGGTGGTGATGATTCCCATGCGGCCCGTCGGCGAAGGATGGCTGGTGCTCCTCGGCGGTGGCGAGTTCACCTTTGGGGAGACCCTGGACGCCGACGAGGCTTGGCTCGCCAAGGCCGGATCGGGGACGGTGGGATTCCTGCCGACGGCCAGCGGCTCGGACGACTACGGCCGTCAGTTCACCGGCTACCTGGAAGAGGAGTTCGACCGCGTGGCGGAGACCATTCCGGTGTACCGGCCGCGGGATGCTCGCCGCGGCCGCAATGTCGAGCGCATTGCCGACGCTGCAGCGGTATACCTTGGCGCCGGGATCGCGGACCGGTTGATCGAGACCGTCGAGGGCACTCCCGTCGCCGAAGCGTTGCTCGACAAGCTGCGCGCCGGCGGTACGGTGGTCGCCATCGCCGGCGCTGCCCAGGCCCTCGGCCAGGTGGCGCGCTCCATTGCCGTCGGCAAGACCCTGCTGGGCCTCGGCTGGTTGCCCTTCGGGGTGATCGAGCCGAACTTCAATCCGGAACACGACCGGCGCTTGCGCAAGCTGCTCACCGAACCCGGTGTTCGCTGGGGGCTGGGTTTGCCGGCGGACTCGGCTTTGTTTCTCGGTCCGAGAGGAGTCGTGGAGTCCCGCGGACCGGTCTTCCGCCTCGACACGGCGAATGGAGACCTGGTGGAGTTGACCGGCTGATCGATTCAACAGCGAATATCAACGGCGCGGGCCGGTTGTGCCGCGCCGCTCATTCATGCAATCAAGACGGGAACTGGACCGTTCCCGAAGGAGTAGGAAGATGGAAACGACTCTCGCCATTCTGAAGCCCGACAGCGTTGCCGGCGGCAACGCCGGCAACATCCTCGCCCACCTGGAGAAGGAAGGCTTCGTCATCCGCGGCCTCAAGGTGCTGCGTCTGACCGAGGCGCAGGCCCAGGCCTTCTATGAGGTCCACAAGGAGCGCCCTTTTTATGGCAGCTTGGTGGAGTTCATGACCAGCGGACCGTGCATGCCGGTATCCCTGGAGCGCGACAATGCGGTGGCGCACCTGCGCCAGGTGATGGGCGCCACGGACGTCTCGCAGGCTGCGGAAGGATCGGTGCGCGCTCTCTACGGCACCTCCATCGAGAGGAACGCCATCCACGGCAGCGACTCGCAGGAAAACGCCGCATTGGAGCAGGCCTTCTTCTTCTCCCGCGCCGAGCGCATCGCCGCGCGCTGACAGGTTGCTGAAAAGGCCTTCGGAGCCGAGAGCTGACGAGTCATTCAGTGCTCCGCTAGGGCGCCTTCGTCAGCAGCACCACCGGATCGGCCGGATAGTCCGGATCGAAGAAACGGGCCACCGGCCGGTAGGTGCCGGCAATGGCCGGGGCATCGAGCATTTCATCGAGAAAGCGCCGCCGGAAAAGCGGCGCGTCCATGATGTAGTCCGGCGCTTCGGCGGCGAAGTAGGCGTGGAGGCGGTCTTCCTCGCGGGCCGACACGATCGCTGGATTCACCAAACCCACCAGGTCGAGCACCGATCGATCGGCGCGGTAGGCCAGAGCGCCGATCTCCACCGCCGCTACTCGCGCGTCTCGGGCGGAGTGGCGGGCCAGGTAGTCGCCCACTTCCCCGTACAGGCGGGTGCGGGGATCCGGCGTGCCATTCCATGCGGTGGCGGTCCACGACACACCGGGGAACCAGACGGGGAGGGCCAGAAGGAACGCGATGAGGAGTGCTGTCCAGCCCGTCGCCGTGCCCGGTGAGAAGTGAGTCAGGCCCCGGCCGAGGCGCCCGCCGAGACCAACCGCTCCGATCGCCGCCAGGGCGAGAAGACCGTTGACCAGAGCCAGGTGGTACCAGGGGGCAAAGGGTACACCGCTGGCGCGGTAGAAAACTTCCAGCACCAGCACGGCACCGGCCAGCGCTAGAAATACCCGAGAGCGGTCGCGCAGAGTCCAGGCGATGCCGGCGGCGGCGAGGGCCAGGAGAATCCACAAAGTGCCCTGCGGGAAGGCGCGCTCGAGCCAGTGCCACTGGTCGAGGCCGTAGGGAGACGCGTCGGCCATCTCGCTTTGTTTGCCGGCGAGGGTCGCCGGCACCGGCGAGCCGAAGGTGCGCTGCAGTATCGCCACCAGGAGGAGCGGCGGCGTACCGGCGGCGAGGGCGAAGGGCCACGGGAAGCGGCGCATCGACCAGCCTCCCTCACGCCACAGGAGGAGCCCCACCAAGGCACTGGCAGCGAGAAGATCGAGACGCAGCCAGGCGGCCAGGCCGAGGGCGAGGCCACCCCCCACGAGGCTGCCTCCGGAACAGTGCTCGCCGCGCAGGACGAGGCTGATCCCCAGCGCTCCCAGGGCGGCTGCCGGCATCGCTTCGGCCCCGAACATTTCGATGTTCCAGCGACAGGTGAAGGCGATGGCGGCGAAAAGGACCGCTGTCGCGACCCGGATCGATCCGGCGCCTGGTCCGCTCAGCAGGAGTAGGGCCATCAGGGCGAGACTTGCGACGGCGAGCAGGGTGCCGCCGTCCGGAGGGTCGATGCCTGCATGGCGGTCGGCGGCGCCGAGGAGAAGGGCGAGGCCCGGAGCCGTGGTGCCGAGGACCGACTCGCCGTCATTGAAGGTCAAGCCGTGGCCGTCCGCCCAGCGGTCCGCGTAGCGATAGGTGATGTAGGCATCGTCGTAGGACGCTCCCCAGAACCCGCTGGCGACGGTCACCGCCAGCAGCAAGATCCATCCGCTGGCAAGCCATTGCGCAGCGGGGCGCGGCTGGCCGCGATCGGTCACCGCAGACGAGTTCGTCGGCGTTGGAGAGGCTTCGGGTTCATCCGCCATGCGCTAAGCTTTCGATGCGGGTTCCAACGCGCGGGACGTGTTGGAGGCTGCCGCATGATACCTCCCGATCTCGCGGTGCGATGAATCTAGCCGGTCGGTCCGGTCGGTCAAGGTTGGAGAGCGCCAAGCCTGAGGATTGAGCCATGAAGAGCGAGCGTTTTCGATTCCCTGGATCCCTCGGCGCGGAGCTGGTGGCGCGCCTCGACAAGCCGGCCCTGGGGAAGCCACGGGCTTATGCCCTCTTCGCCCATTGCTTCACCTGCTCGAAGGATTTGAAGGCGATGGGCTGGATCAGCCGCAGCCTCGCCGCTCGCGGGATCGCCACCCTGCGCTTCGACTTCACCGGTCTGGGGGAGAGCGAGGGCGACTTCCATGAGACCGACTTTTCCTCCACCGCGGACGATCTGGTGGCCGCCGGCCGCTTTCTGCGCGAAACGCTGGCAGCGCCGAGCCTGTTGATCGGCCACAGCCTGGGCGGCGCGGCGGTATTGGCCGCCGCCGTCGAGTTTCCGGAGGCGGTAGCGGTGGTGACCCTCGGCGCGCCGAGCGAAACCCGCCATCTGCTCGAGACCTTGCAGCCGATCGTCGAGGGCGACGGTGCGGCCGCCGGTGAGGTGCTGGGAGTGGAGGACCTGCGCATCCGCAAGGAGTTCCGCCAGGATCTCGCTGCCGACCACCTAGCCGATGCGCTGGCGAACCTCGGCAAAGCACTGTTGGTCCTCCACGCGCCGGAGGATCGGGTGGTCGGTATCGCGCACGCCCAGAGCTTGTTCGACGCGGCGCCGCAGCCCAAAAGTTTGATCTCCTTGGATGGCGCCGACCACCTGCTGCGTAGCGAGGACGACGCCCGCTGGGTGGCGGATCTCATCGCCTGCTGGGCGGATCGCTACCTGCCCGCAGTGACGGCCGAAACGAGCGAAGGCCAGGTGGAAGTGCGCGGCGGCGCCAGCGGCTTCCTGCAGGAAGTGTTGGCCGGCTCCCACCGCTTCGTCGCCGACGAACCGCTGTCCGTCGGCGGCAGCGACCTCGGACCGACGCCCTACGATCTGCTGCTGGCGGCCTTGGGCACCTGCACCTCGATGACTTTGCGGATGTATGCGAACCGCAAGAAGTGGCCCCTCGAAAGGGTGCGGGTGCATCTCGAACACTCCAAGGTCCACGCCGAGGACTGTGAGCACTGTATGACCGAGAAGGGCAAGATCGACCGCCTCAGCCGGCGCATCGCGGTCGAGGGCGACCTGAGCGACGAGCAGCGGCGACGCTTGCTGGAAATCGCCGACCGCTGCCCGGTGCATCGCACCCTGGAGGGCGAGATCGACATCGTCACGGAGCCTGCCGGCGGCTGAGGCGAAGAGCGGTGAGCCCCTGCTAGGATGGTGGAACGACATGCCGCAATCGCCGAACGAAGAAGTCACCAGTCTGCTGGTGGAATGGCGTGAGGGAGATCCCCAAGCCCTCGATCGCCTGATGCCGCTTGTCTACGGTGAGTTGCGGCGGCTGGCCGGCCGCTATATGCAGCGGGAGCGCGCGGACCACAGCTTCGATCCCACCGAACTGGTCCACGAGGCGTATCTGAAGCTGGCCGGCAAGACCCATCCCCGCTGGCGCGACCGCATTCATTTCTACGCCGTGGCGGCGCAGCTCATGCGCCGTATCCTGGTGGATCACGCCCGCGGCCACCGCACCGCCAAGCGCGGTGGCGGGGTGCCTAAGATCTCTTTGCAGGACGCCGGCGAGGTGTCCGGCGACGAAGGGGCCGATCTGGTGGCGCTCGACGAGGCGCTCGAGAATCTGGCGAAGATCGACGTGCGCAAGGCCCGCATCATCGAGCTGCGCTTCTTCGGCGGCATGACCATCGAAGAGTCGGCTGAGTTTCTCGGCGTCTCCACGGCGACGGTGATCGCCGACACCCGTCTAGCGCGCGCCTGGCTGCTGCAGGCGATGAAGGCCAGGCCGGCCCTGCTCGATGAAACCCAGCCCTAGCCCGATGGATCCGGAGCGCTGGCAGCGGATCGAGACCCTCTTTGCCGAGGCGGTGGACCTCGAAGCCCATGCCGTGGCGCCCTTCCTCGACGAACGCTGTGCGGACGATGCCGAACTGCGCATCGAAATCGAGCGCCTGCTCGACGCGGATCGTTCCACCTCGGCGGCCATCGAGTCGGCCGTCGTCGAGGGCATTCGCCTGTTCAACGACCAACAGAAGGAGCGCGAGGAGGGGCGCCGCATCGGCCCCTACCGGATCGTCGAGAAGCTCGGCGAAGGGGGCATGGGGGAGGTCTTTCTCGCCTTGCGCGACGATCACGAGTACGACCAAAAGGTCGCCATCAAGGTGGTGCGTCCGGGCATGGGAAGCCCGGGCATTCTGGAACGCTTTCGTCGCGAGCGGCAGATCCTGGCGAACCTCGACCACCCCAACATCGCTCGCCTGTTCGACGGTGGCACCACCGACGATGGGCTGCCCTACTTCGTCATGGAGTACATCGAAGGCGAGCCCATCCACCGCTACTGCGACGACCACGGGCTGTCCATCACCGAGCGCCTCGAGCTCTTCACCACCGTCTGCTCGGCGGTCTACCACGCCCATCAGAATCTGGTGGTGCACCGCGACCTCAAGCCCTCGAACATCCTGGTGACCGGCGACGGCACGGTCAAGCTGTTGGACTTCGGCATCGCCAAGCTGCTGGCGCCGGAGGCCACCGCCACGCAGGTCGACCTGACGGAACTCGAAAAACCCCTCACCCTCGCCTACGCCAGTCCGGAGCAGGTGCGCGGTGACCTGATCTCCACCTCCAGCGACGTGTATTCCCTGGGGGTCGTGCTGTACCTTTTGCTCACCGGCCGCCGACCGATCCAGGGGCTGCACGTGCCGCGCCGGGAGGTCGAGCGGCGCATTCTGGAGGACGAGCCACCGCTACCCAGCCAGGTGATCCGCCGGCCCAAACCGGTCGACGGTGCCGAGCCCCTGGCGGCGGAGGAGATCGCCCGCCGCCGCGGCGGCCGGCCGGAGGCCTTGACCCGCCGCCTGGCCGGCGACCTCGACAATGTCTCTCTCAAAGCCCTGGCCAAGGATCGCTCCCGCCGCTACAGCTCCGTCGAGCTGCTGGCGCGGGATCTGCGCAATCACCTGGAAGGGCAGCCGGTGCTGGCGCGAGAGGCGACCCTCGCCTACCGGGCCAGCAAGTTCGTGCGGCGGCATCGGCTGGGGGTGACCGTGGCGGCGGCCTTCCTGCTGGTGATCGTGGTCTCCGGCATCGCCCTCTTCCAATCCTCCCAGCGCGCCCGGCAGGAGCGCGACAAGGCCTTGCGGGTGGCCGGCTTCATGGCCGAGATGTTCGAGATTTCAAATCCCGAGACCTCCCTCGGCGAGACCATCACCGCCCGCGAGCTGCTGGACCGCGGTGCCCGCAAGCTGCGTCGGGAGCTCGGCGAACAGCCGGAGATTCGCGCCGCCCTGCTCGACTCGGTGGGCTTTGTCTACTACAAGCTCGGCCTCTACGAGCAGGCCGGCCCGCTGGTGGCGGAAGCGCTCGGCGTGCGCTCGGCAGAGCTGCCGCCGGATCACCCGGATGTCGCCGAGAGCCTCAATCACATGGCGGCGGTGCGCTGGGCACAGGGCTCCTACGACGACGCTCTGGACCTCTTTCGGCGCTCCCTGGCGGCCTATGAGCGGTCCTACGGTGAAGACGACCCCCACGTTGCCGGCGCCTTGAACGATCTGGCCGAAGCGTTGCGCGGCAGCGGCGGCTACGACGAAGCGCGCGTCCACCTCGAGCGCTCCCTGAAGATCTACCGCGACGCCTACGGTGACGACCGCCAGGAGGTCGCCGAGACGCTGTCGAATCTCGCCCTGTTGCTCGAAGAGCAGGGCGATCCGGAGGCGGCGCGGCCGCTCATCGAGCGCGCCCTGGAGATCGACCGTCGGGTGTTCTCGGGACCCCATCCGGTGGTGGCCCAGGACTTCCACAACCTGGCCCTCATCGAAGAAGTGCTGGCGGACTACGAAAGCGCCGCTGGGCACTACGGGCAGGCGCTGGAAATGCGCCGGCAAGTGCTCGGCGACGACCACCCGAGCACCCTGGAGACGGTCAACAATCTCGCCGTGGTGCTGTTCTTCCAGGGGGAGTACCGCCGGGCGGCGGAGCGCTTCCGGGAGGCCCTCGACACCTCGCGCAACCTGTTGGGACCGCAGCATCCGGACGTGGCGGCGATGGCGAACAATCTCGCCGTAGCCCTCCTCAAGCTGGGGGCGGAGACCTACGGCGAGGTGATCGAGCTGCTGCGCGAGGCCCTGGCGATCCGCATCGACGTTCTTGGGGAGGAGCACAAGGAGGTCGCCCTGACCCGCGATAACCTGGCGAACGCCTTGCTGACGGTGGGCGACTACGAGGGCGCTGAGCCGCTCTACCAGCGCGCTCTCGAACAGCGCCTGGAGATCTTCGGCGAGGAACACGAAGACGTGGCCCGCAGCTATTCGAATCTGTCCCTGCTGCGCTTTGTCCAGGGGCGCCACCGCGAGGCGGTGGCGACGCAGCGGCGTTCCCTGGCCCTGTACGAGAAGATCTTTGGCGAAGAGCACCCCAAGACTCTCGTCGCCCTCGCCGGTCTCGGGCAGCGGCTCGGGGCCGAAGGTGCGTCCGAGGCGGCGATGACCGCCTTGCGGCGGGCGGCCGACCTACAGCGCGAGAGCCTGGGCGACGAGCATCCGGAACTGGCCAAGACCCTCACCTACCTCGGCGAGATCCTGACCGACGCCGGCCGCCTCGACGAGGCCGAAGGCCTGTTGCGGGAGGCGCTGGCGGTGCGCCAGGCGAAACTGCCGTCGGGGCACTGGCGGGTGGCCGAGACGGCCAGCGTGCTGGGGAGCTGCCTATCGATGGCCGGCCGCTACGACGAGGCGGAGCCGCTGCTGCGTTCCAGCTATGAAGAGCTCAAGCGCGAGCGCGGCGCCGGCAACGTCAACACCCGCAAGGCCCGGCGGCGGCTGGCGGAACTCTACCGCGCCACCGGCCGCTCCGCCGCCGCCCAGGTCTTCGCAGCTTCCCCGGAAATCGTTTCCCGGTCCTAGCGCGCCGTCAGGGCGTGAGCCACCGTCACCACACAGTCCAGGTAGACCGTTTCGCCAGCTCCCGGCGCCGGCAAAGGGGTGACGTTGCCGGGGCCGTCGCTGGCGAAGGCCGGCAGGGTCCGCGGCTGGTTGGGAATATGCTGGGGGCCGGCGCCTTCCGGCTCCTCGCACTCGCCGCCGCTGCCGCCGCCGGGCTCCTGGGGCTCCTGATCCGTGGGTTGGAACTTGATGCCGTTGACCAACGGCTGTGGAGCGAGGGCGCTCTGCGGTTCCGGGCAGCAGCACGGTCCCGGGGTGTCGGTGGCGAAGTACATCAATCGGTAGGAGGTGTCCCCGGTCAGAATGCTCGTGTCGGCCAGAACCAGCTCGCTGGTCGATGAGTCCCACAGCTGGTTGTGGGGCGCCGCGTCGAAGCCCGAAAAGTCCGAGGTGCGATCGAGATCCGTGTACGGACCCCGGAAGGCGAGGAAGTCCTCGTCCGCCCGGCCGATGGAGGTGGTGTAGGGAAGGACCGTCAGGCCGTCGATCTGAGTTTGACCGTCGCCGCCGACGCGGGAGATGCGCAGGGCGGTGGTTTCGTTCGGAATCGGTTCCACCAAGGCATGATCGATCTCGGCGCCGATGGTCATCTCGAAGGGTCCTTCGTGGATCCACACCCGAGAGGTCGCCGGTATGCTCGGCTCAGAGTAGACGAGCATCAGGCTGGCCCCGTCATCGAGGGGCAGCGGAGGATCCCCGCCGTTGATCGGGTCGTCGAAGGGATTCGACCCGTCGGTGGTGGCGGCGCCGAAGAGCTCGACCGCATAGTCGTTGTTGAGGCGCGGCTGCAGGAGGTCGAGGGGCACGTTGGCGCGGTAGGCGGCGAACACTCCGAACTCAGTCCAGCAGGGATTGTCCGTCACGTCGATCAGCTCACCGGTGAGAAGACGTCCGGCAAAGCGGATCTTCAGGTGGTCGGTACGATCCGGCGCTTCGGTGATGCGACCCCAGTACAAGAAGGCCTGTACCGCGACGGAGCCGGACGGCAGGCCGCGCAGTGCGATGGTGCCTTCGCCGGAGTTGCGCAGACCGACGCCGGTCACAATCTGGTCCACACCGCCGGGCAGCGGGTCGCAGTTGAGGTGCGCCGGTGGATCTTCGGCGCAGGCGGTGGCGATCAGTGCGAGATCCAGCTCGAGTCGCGGATTCATCGTGAAGAAGGGTAAGAATCCGATCTCCTTGCCGCCGCCGCTGATCGTTTGGAGGGCTCCTCCGACGGCGGCCGCCGGCACGGGAGTGGCGATCAGGGCCGCCGCCAGCACGACGGTCAGAGCTTGGCGAAGGGATACGGGAGACAACGGTTCCTGCGGGTGAGCGGCGTGGTTGAACATCCTAGACCTCCTTAGGCCCGCGGTGGCGGGCGTCCTTGCTTCGAGTGCCATAGAAATAGACTTCCAAAGGGTAAAGCGAGATTTCAATCCAATTCGAATAACGGCACCCTAAATTCGGCCCGAGACGGACGAAAAGAGGATTTGATGATTCAATCCTTCAGCGTTTTTCGCTTTTCGAAATGCGGGCGGACGAATCTCTTCCGAGGACGATTCCTTCGAGGGCCGGCGCCGTCCGTCAACCTTGCTTCGGGGGTGGGGACCGCACGGCGGCGGGCCCACCCCCACTTTTTGGCCTGCAGTCCTCACCCGCAACCTACTGCGAGGCCGGATGCCGCAGAAGCTGCTGCGCTATCCACGGAACCTGCTCCTCGACGTACTGCAGGTACGCCTGCGTCGCAGAACCGGCGGATGCCTTTCATCTGCAGCGACCTACGGCTGCTCGCTACCGTTGCGGGTGAGAAATGCAGGCTTGCCTGGCCTTGCAGGGGTGATGCCCTCAGCCGGTACCCTTCGTCGAGATCACGACTGTCCTTCGATGAGGACGCCGAGACGGCTCCTGTTACCTACTTGAAGCCAAAAGAGACTGTTTTGTCTAGCGATCCAAGGGTTGGCACGGTTCGTGGTCTATGAGTGCCGCAAGGAGGTAAGACACCATGCGAAAAGCACTCATCATCCTCGCCCTCGGAAGTTTGATCCTGGTCACCCCGGGAGTTGCTGAAGCCGGACACGGTTGGCTGTTCGGCGGCGGCTTCAAGATCGGTGGCTTCCACTTTTCCCTCGGCTTCCGAGACACCGGCTATGCACCGACCTACTACTACCGCACTCACGATCGCGTAGCCTACCGCGGCTACAAGTGCAGTGACCGCTGCTACCGCAGCGGCCGAACCCATTACCACCACGAGGCTTGCCCGGTGATCTCGCACCATCTCGATCGCCATCGGCTGACGCTGCACACGATCTTCGCTCGCCATGCGCCCTACTACGACGGGCGCTACGCTCGCGGCTATGACCGCTACTACCGTTCAGACCGCTACGGCTACGACCGCTACGACGACCGCTATGACCGCTCCGAGCGGCGGCGCTATCACCGGCGCGGTCACCGGCACGACCGTAGCTGTCCTTACGACTGAGTCACCGGGCGCCGAGTCGTCGAGACTCCGAGGCGTCCCCAACCCCTGTGGGGTGCGCAGGCACCCACAGTGCGTCTCGTCTCCTCATCGAGACTCCCTCGGCCGGGGCGCTTCCCCCAGCGTCCCGGCTCTTTTTGTCGCATCGGTGGCGTGTCTGCTCCCTGCTGTGGTCGGCTGGTGCCCGGTGGGTCTTGCTGAAGGCGCCTTGGAGCGGAGTCGTCTCTTGCATCGGCCAGATGGAGTGCGAGGGTGGAGCCGACCGTATCGAATTCCGTCCAATGCGAGGTCTCGAATCGGAGCGAGAGGCCCGGTAGGTCGCGAAAGAACCCAACCGAGGGCTTCATCTCGCTCACGAAACGATTCAGTAGCCAAGCTTCATGTTGGATTGGATGCCTTGCCGGACTCGGTCTCGGACTGTGAGGATGCTTTGTCGCGGATCTGGGGCAGAAGGATCTCTCGGACGTAGTACCAGTGGGGCTGAAGCTCGAGCGCGCGGAGGGCATACTGCTCCGCCGTGGCAGTGTTGGGTGCATCAGCGTTCAGATGAGCCCACGACAGCGACATGAGCGCTTCAGGTACTCCCCAGTCGGGTCCTAGGGAACTGAGCGGTTTCTTGGACCGATCCGCTACCGTCTCGAAGATCTTCAGTGCCTGAGTACGATCTCCTCCGTACTGTGGCGGCGCGGAAAGAAGCATCCCGGCCTTGACCCACAAGACTCTCGGGTTCTCTGGCTGTAGCTGTGATGCAATTCCGATGTGCTTCCAGGCATTCATCGCCAGCGTCGTTCGCTCATTGGTTTCGATCTGTGCGAATCCTTGAAGCCATCCCGTGGTGCCAGCGATCGCTGCATGGCCGTCAGCAAAGTCAGGGCGTTTCTCGACCGAGGCTTCGAAGTTGTCTATGGCCTTTCGCAACACTTGTTCGAGATGTCCTGTCTCGCGGTCTAGGTTGGCCGTATTGATGGCTTTCCGCCAGAGCGCAAAGCCCGACCAGTAGTTCGCCAGGTAGCCGCAGTCCTCGGTGTCGAGCCACGGCTTGAGCTGTTCTACAACGGAGTCGAGGAGCTTCAGGTCTGACCTGTAGTCACCCTTCATTGCCTCGGCTTTGGCTCGTTCTATGGTCGATTCGCAGTCGGTCGCCCGTGCTTCTGCGCTCGACGCGAATCCCACACCTACAATCGTCATAAGCAGTCCGAATAGGGTGTTTTGAATTCTCACTTTAGGTTCTCCGGTCTCTTCAGATAGATAGGGCAACGATGCCCGATGTTTGCCCGTAACGGCCCAGAAGTTTCACCTTATTCACTGGTCCCTGTATTGAAGAAAATCCAACCGGGTTCCTGCTGAAGCCGACGGGTACGGGTGGAAGCCTTCTCTGCAGGCCCTGGTGATTCTGTTTGGAGGCAACCGTGCTTCGCGGCCGGGCGGCGAAAGAAAGGGTTGGATTTCTTTCTATCGTGGAGGCAGCTCCAAGCCTACTCTCAGTCTTGTCTCGTAGAGAAACAGCTATGGAGGAGAACCCAATGATCACCAAGCGACCTCAGCCCAGACCTCGGTTTCGAAGGCACTCCCTGGCGGTGGTGCTGGGATTGACCGCCGTCCTGATGAACGTTTCTCCGGCCTGGGCGGGGAGAGTCAACTGTACCGGGAAAGTCCTGTCGATCAAGAAATGGCCGCTATCGAACCAGGGGCATGTCGCACCCATGATCGAACTCGAAACCGGTGAGAAGCGGAGCTGGATCATCTGTACTACGAATCCAGACAGCACGTTCAGCTCCAGCACCCCCGAGGAGTGCAAACAGTTGCTGACGATGCTGCTCTATGCGAAGGCCAAGGATGAGCTGGTGACGGTCTCTTTCGACCAGGAGAAGGTGCCCAGCCGGTCGGGTGGTATTGGTGTGTCGGCCTGTTCGGAGGTCGCGCAGAACTTGCCGGAGGTGATGCGATGGATGAGGCAGTTCGTTCTTCATTGAGGCCTGCTTCGTAGACCGACAGCGCGGCACGCCGGGCATCCGCCTGAACTTACCTACTCTCGCCAATAGAGAGCTTCCTGACCTCAAGGAACTGCCATGTCCCGTTTTTTCAGCCTTCCGCTTGTGGCGACTCTCCTACTTGCCTCTCCAGCCGTCTGCCACGAGATGATTCTGGTTTCCATTGGAGAGGGCGTGTTGATTCCCATCGTCCAGCCCGACATTCACCTGGAAACCAGCGATCCGGAAATCGACTTCGGCACGGTGGCGGTCGAGCAGTCCGGCGAAAGACAACTCGTCCTGTCGAACGTTTCGTCCGACGTACAGATCGTGCAGCTCGAGTCGAGTTCCGCGGCGGTCGCGGTCTCTGAAGAGGTCGTGACTCTGGATGCCGGCGCCGAGCAGGAAGTGACCGTGACTTTCTTGCCCACTACGGTCGGGCCGCTGTCAGCCGAAGCTCTGGTGGTGGTAGCGACTGACTCCGAGGGGTACTCGCAGACGATCGAAGTCGAATTGACGGGCGAGGCGATCGATGCGTTTCTGGCGGTCTCCTCTTCGGACCTGGAGATCATCGGAGGTGTCGCTGATTGGGGCGAAGTCTTTTCCGGTGCGAATCTGCAAAAGGCCATCGATGTGAAGAACACCTCTGATCATTCGCTGTACCTATCCGTCGATTGGCACGGTGATTCGGGTGAGGTTCTGATCACGAGAACCGGAGACGGCTTGCTCGATCCCGGAGAGGTGGAGACCTTGGACTTGCAGTACTTCCCTCAATCGGTGGCCGAGGTGCTCGGCGGGAGCTTGGTGTTCTCGGGAGCGGATTCGACGGGGGCCGTGCTGGATGAATTGGCTATTGAGCAGACGAGTACGCTGGTGCTCGGCTACATCCTTCCCTCGGCACAGAGCCTTGACTTCGGGTCGGTGGAGGTTGGGACATCCGGTCAACAGACTCTGGAAGTGGTCAGCGGCTCGGCTGGGCCGGTAATCGTCACCGCCGTCGTCGACGCGTCGGAATCCCTCGAGTTGCCGGCGGAGGACGAGCAGTTCGTGCTCCCGGCGACTTCGGCGGCGCATGTGATCGAGGTGGCGTGGAGCCCAGATCCAGCAGCGGACGTTCCCTTGACCACCCTGTTGCTCGAGGCGACGAACGAAGACGGCTATGTCCAGGCGATCTCAATCGACCTCGAAGGCGAGCGGATCGAGCCCGGGGCTGAGTTGCTCGCGTACTCCCTGCTCGCCAGCCCTTCGGTGCCCCTGGGCACCATCGACTTCGGGACGGTGGTAGGTGGCGACACGTTCACCCACGGTTCCTTCTGGATCCACAACGTGAGTGATTCGGCATTGGAGAACGGGAACTTTCTCTACGACGGCGCTCCGGTGAACCTCAGCGGCTGCCCAACGGCAGATCTCTGTTTCGAGTACTTTGACTCCGTCTGGAGACCTCTTTCGGGTTTCTCCTTGATGCCCGGCGAGCGTGTCCTGGCCAGGGCGCTCTGGAGCCCGTCTTCGGGCGGAAACGACTTGGGGGGGGTGGCCCAATTCTCCGGCGGGGCCGAGGTTTTGGCTGTACTGGTGTCGGGTTCCGTCGTTTCGCCTGAGGAGGCTCCCGTCTTGCTCTTGGACGCGGAAACGGCTGGCCGCCCGGTCCTCAACGATGTCTTCTTCACCTCGTCGCAGAGGCAAGGCGACGAGACGGTGGTCCGCCGCATGGTGCTGAAGAACCTGGGGACGGCAGAGGTCGCCGCCGGCGACTTGCTGAATCTAGCGCCTGACGCACCGTGTCTTCCCGACGGCTTTCTCAACAAGTGTTTCTATGACGCCTTGGGCGGACCGGTGCGCAGCTACCAGCTCGACCCGGCCGAAGAACTGGAGATTCTGCTCGTTTGGACCTACCGCACCGACGAATACGGGGTCAGCGATATGAAGTCGGTGGCCTTCACCAACGGTGGCGCCCACCAGGCCACGTTGCACGTTCATACGGATGTCGAACACGCCGAAGGCGGGGTAGACATCGTGCCGACTTCGGCCAACGGTGCCGTGGCATACCCGGATGAGTTCCACGGTGCGCGTGGCCTTTTCAATACCAATTCGTTTTTCTCGGATCTCACTATTGATGCGATCAATCGGCTGAACGGCAACCTTGTGGTCACGATTCCGGTCGGGCAGACCTGGCAGGTCGGTCCGAATTTCACCTACGGATTGAGCTTGATTCACAACTCGAACAAATGGCAAGTCCGGAGCAAATCGGAACTCGACAACACATCGGGAGATGACTACTCGGTGGCGCCGATCACGGTGCCATTTCCGACCAATGCCGGCCTCGGTTGGAATCTGAGCCTTGGAGGCGAACTCTATATCGGGCGCAATACGCTGCTCAGCGACGGCCAAAATCACGACGATCTCTGGGATTGGCCGGTCCGCGAGATCAATACCAAGTGGCTCTACGTCGATCGCTCGGGAGGGCGGCATCCGTTTGGTGGCCACCCCTCAGACAAGGCCGACGGGTCGGCCCGCTTTTCCCGCAACGGTAGCCATATTCGTCTGCGTGACGCGACCGGTCCCAATGGACAGGAGGTGATCTATGTTGACCATCCGAACGGGCTCTCGGAGGAGTTCGCTCGCTACTCCGGAGTCGCGCAGGGGTGTCCGGCCAGTGCCGGCGAACGGTGCTGGCGGCTGAAGCGGATCGTCGATCCATTCGGCAACAATGTCGAGCTCGCCTACGCCTCCGGGGGCATGCAGACGACGATCACGGATAGCCATTCGCGGACGATGGTGGTGCGGTACCGGGCGTTCCAGCCGTCCACGGCCAACCCGTACCAGACGTCCGTGCGGAAGCTCGTCGACGAGGTGGAGTTCACCGATGCAAATGGTGCCCCCGCGGTGTGGAAGCTGTCGATCGGGGAGGAGCACCTGACGCGAGCTTGCCCCTTGCGCGCCCAGTCCTTCTCGGGTCCGCACAACCTCGTTCAAGAAATTCCTTTCCTCTACCGTCTAGATCTACCCGGTGCCGATAGCGTGACCGGCTATTACCAGTTCGGATACAAGCAGGAATACACCCCAAACCTTGAAGGCTGCGAGAACTACAACGGCGCGCTGACCAAGATCAAGACGCCTGCCGGAGGGGGACTCGAATACTCCTATGGTGGAGTGTACCTACCTATCGAGTGCCCGGATGGGGACGACATCTCGGAGCCCGATACGGTGGTGAACTTCGGGGTCTATCGGCGCAAGGTCATGACGGCCGACCCGAATGCCGCGCCAAAGTCAGAACAGGCCTTCCGCTACAACCTGGTGGACCGTTCGACCGGCAACGGCTGCAATCGGTCTCATACGATGGAAACCCACGTTGTTCACATCGAGACTCGCCCAGATCCGGAGAGTCCTGATCTGGATGGTCCAGATCCGGATGGTCCGGAAAAGCACTTTCGGCACGAGGTGGACTACCACACGGTAACCAAGACGGAGTATCCAGATTCACTGCCTTCGAACGGAACCTGGCGCGTCCGCGACTATGGCCTTCCGATCACCAAGCGAAACGATCTCAGCAAGAGCAGTGTGTTCAGCAGTCCATCCGAGAAGCTGTTCCTGTCGTCGCTTGTCTACGACTGCAACGACGAGAGCACTCTGGTCGATGTCAACGATACGAATGTTTGCACCTTGCACCGGAAGGTCTATCGCTCGTTCGCCTACAACACCTTCGCCGATTGCTGGCAGCCCGGCGTCGTGGGTGCAGCGGCCTGTCGAACACTGAAGAATCCCTTGCGTGCTTTCCGTGAGGAGCATGGCGGTCGATGGAAAGAGGTGCGGTACACGGACTACGACGGTTTTGGGCACTTTCGAACCGCGACCACAAAGTCAAATTTCGGCGGTACCGCCACGAGTACTCTACAAACCTCAGAGTACCTAGGCCACTATGTCAGGCATTCCGACGGTAGTGAGCACGGCACCGAGATTGTCCATCACTCCGTCGATCTAGGTGGCAACATGACGCTGGGCCCCCTGCGCGATCACAGACAGGTCAAGCCCTGGAGGCTCGATCTCTTCGATACCAAGAAGTCGACCCGCAATGGCGGTACTTGGCGCGTCGACTATGACTTCGATGCGTCCGGATTTTTGACCTGCCGCCGCACCGGCCGTCGCTTGAACGGCACCCTGGACGCCAAGGACGTGGTGGCTCGCTATCTCGACGACGACAATGGCGACGGCGAGCACGACGCCAACGGGGATGGTTGGCCCAACTGGGAAGAGTACTCGGGTGGGGACTATGGCGTCGCCAACTGTGCCTCAGCGAACCCGGAGTATCGAGTTTACTCGACCCACGAGATGGGGCAAACAGCGACGAGTGTGTTCAAACATCCGGGGGGGCCTCGCTCCGCCAATGCTGCCAACGTCGCTCCGCTCTCGGTGGATAACACGATGAACCCTCACACCGGTCTCGTAGAGAGGTCCTGCGACCGCACCGTCCATCCGAAGTACTGCGAGCAGACGTCCTACGACAAGGTGAATCGGGTCGTCGTTCAGGCTCCAGCCAACAATTCCTCAGGACGGGGCAGTCGCCGCAACCTGGTCTACCAGGTGATCGGTGAAGGCGGTGGAAAAGTGACCACCGAGACCCGGGACACCACGGATGGCAACCGTCTCGTCGACCGAACCCTCGTCACGTTGAACGAGTTCGGCCAAGAGAAACGCGTCGAGAAGTGGGTTTCGCCGGAGCGTGCCGACTACCGGGTTGCTTCTGCGGCCGAACATGTGATTCGGCAAAGCAAGCTATATCACCCCAACGATCAGTTGAACTCGGTCACGGGTGTCTATGATCGCGCCCTCTGGGATCAGATGGACGGCAACAACGGGCCGAACGACGACGAGAACTGGCGCGCACGCACCCGGTACAGATTTCAGGAATACGACATCTTCGGCCGCCTCCTTCGATTCCGGAATCCAAAGGGGGACTGGGTAGAGTTCAACTACGGAGGCGGCCGAAGTGACTATTTGGTGCGGCTCACACCGTACGAGCCCGATGCCATTCAGCAAGAATCGACTTTCGATCACCTCGGGCGAATCGTCAGCTTCAAGGAGTCGCTGCGCGGCAACGATGAACTTTTCCGGGCAACGGACTACACCTACTCGGCAGGTGTCGAAACGGTCAGCCGCACCGACGAGCCCGAGGGCGGCGATTCCGTGGAGCAGCAGAGGAAGAGAACCCTCGACGGACGGGGCTACTTGGTGTCGGAAGACCTGCCGGAAGTCGAGGGCCAAACTCAATACAAATACGACTCTCTGGGAAATCTAAGGAAGACAGACTACCCCGGCGGCTACTCTGTTCGAAATGAATACGATGCGGCCGGACGGCTTGTGCGAATCAAGAACGCCGCGTCGCGAACTCTGGTGCAGAACGAATACCACCCGCTCGGTGAGGGGGGGCGCCTGGCGAGCGCGACCCGGTTCAACTACTTCACCGGGCCGGGGACCGGCTTCTACTCCGATGCCCAGCAGGGCCCTCTCGAAGGCCAAGGAGTCAACCTCCTCTATGAAGTAACCGACAGCTACGAATACGACGACCGCGGCAACGTGAGTCTCAAAAGAGTCTCGATCGACAAGGTGCAACTCGACAACTGGTTTGAAGAACTGGCTGGGGGCCGCTCCACCATGTACACCGCGGACGCTACCTGGGTTTTCGACGGGCTCGGCCGGGTCGTGCAGGTGAACTATCCGAGCTACGGCGGCTTCGAGGGTTTCCGTGACCTCTCGCTGCGCCACAGCTATAGCTGGGGAGAACTCGTCAAGACGGAAATGACGGAGACTCCCGGGGACGGCAGCTCATGGAACGACCTACTGACCTACACCTACTACCCGAACGGGATCCTCCGTCAGCGGAACCGCTACAACCTGAGCGGAAGCCCTGTGGCCTACGACACGCGGCAGCTTGAGGTTCACGAAGACAGCAGGCCCAATTCGGTTCTATACCCCGAGCTCCATCTGCCGAGGATTCGCAGTGTCGGTATGTACCACTGGACTACGAGCGAAGTTTGGGACTCCGGGCTGATGCAGTACGACAAACGAGGAAACATCCAGTTCATTGGTCAGACTCGCTATGACTACGACCTGGCCGGTCGACTCTCGACGGTAAGTTTGGGCGGTAGTACCCCTCCGAACTACACCTACGAATACGATGCCTTCGACAATCTCCTTCAAGGTGATACCTCGAGTTTCCCAATTACCGAGCTCGATCGGCACACGAATCGTGTTTCAAAAGTGGGTACCTGGGAGATCGATTATTCCCTCCGAGGTCTATTGGAACGAATCGGCTCGACGCATCTGAGATACGACGAATTTGGAAAGCACAATGCCTGGTGGTGGAGATATCCGTCCATGGAGGTGGGGGACTATCTCTACCAAGCCATGTATATCTTCGATGCCGATGGGAACCGGGTCGGGGTCTTCAATCGTCTGCCCGTGCGCTCCGATCCTCTCACCTCGACGGATCCAGGCGGAATCATCCTGAGCGCGGGGGAAGTAAGCGACCTGAGGGACGACTTCTCTGAGGCTCTGGTCACCTTCCACAGCCCCGGCGGCACTCCCATGCAGGAGTTTAGGCTGACCGATCAGTACAACCCGGTCGACGGCGCGATCCCGGGGGCCTTCGGACTTCGATCCTACGTGGGGCGGGAAGTCGTCCTCTATCAGGGGTCCGACGGCGTCCGAAATCATCCATACACCCTTCGCCACCTCGCATCCGATCACCTCGGAAGCGTCCGTGCTTTGCTGGACTACGACGAGTCCGGGCAGGTGCCGGACGTTGTGGGCCCCATCCACTATACGCCCTGGGGAATCCAGCAAGGAGACATGCCCGAGAGCCTGGGCTATGCGGGACACGTCACGGATCGGAACCACTACAACTACGAGCTGCCGCGAGATGGCAACGGCATCACGACCTTCATGAAGGCTCGCACCTATCTACCTCAGATCGGACGATTCCTTTCCGTTGATCCTGCTCGCAGCAACGGGGCCTGGAGCCTCTTCGCCTACGCGGCAAATGATCCGATCAACATGGTGGATCCGTCTGGGTTGGCGGAAGAAGAGGCGGACAAGACTGGCAATGCCTCGGTTGACGTCACCGGTGCCAAGCGCAGCTCGCAGAAGTCCGAAGGGCAAGCAAGGAGCTACACCGAAAGGCAGTTGGAGAACCTGAGAAAAGCTGGCGTCGAGACGTCTGGTGTGAGTCGCGCACCCAGCGAACCAGTCGGAGACTCGTCTAGTGAATCGTCCGAGGATTCGGACTCGGGGGCCACGATCAGTGCGCGAAACGACACATTCGTCGGGGAGGCCTTGTACTCATTCGTGCAGTATACGGGGCTCGATGAGCCGGTGGGTCCTGGTGGTGACAAAACGCGCGGAGAATTTGCTGTTCATGTGGTCCTATCGCAGTTCACTACGGTTGGTCTCACGGGGCCGAATATCGTCAAAGGGGCCTTCTTTGCGCCGTCCATCGGATCCGGCAAGAACTACGGTCTTTTCGCCGAAGGAGTAGGGTACACCGGAGCGAAGCAAGCGCAGGCCAATGTGGGGCTGGCTCTCAAAGGTCTTTCGGGGTTGCCACTTCGAATCTACAGCGGAGGCAAGTTTACTTTTGGGGAGGCTTTGCACTTCTTCTTCGGCCGAACCGCTGCTGTTGGAGTGGCAAAAGAAGTATCGGACCGCACCATTGGGGAGTAGCTGTTTCTATCCGTTCAATGAGAATGATTGAGGACGACGGGATGCAACGACCGGGTCCATTGGGAAGAACGTGAGCAATCAAGATCTGACGAAACATTGCGCAGTCATCGGTGCAACGGGAATGCTAGGCCGACCCGTCGTTCGACGCCTTGTGCAGGAAGGTTTGGTGGTGAAGGCGCTCGTCCGCGACCCGGAGAAAGCGGCCCGTGTCTTGCCCGAGGCCGTTCGCCTCGTCCAAGGCGACCTCGAAGATCCGGAATCGGTGAAGCGCTTTCTCTCGCCCGGTGATCGTGTTTACCTGAACGTGGCCGCCATGCGTCCTCCGCCGGCGTTCTGCCCAGAACGCGATGGAGTGCCGATTGTCGTCAAGGCGGCTGAGGAGATGGGTGTCGAGCGAATCGTTCGCCTGACAGCCCTCGAAATGCGAGAAGACTCCCGTTTTTGGCTGACGCAGAACATGCTGGCGGCCGACGAGTCGTTACGAGCTGGGCAGGTGCCGTGGGTGCTCCTCAGATCGAGTTGGGCGATGGAGACCCTCGAGACGTTTGTTCGAGGTGGCAGGCTATGGGTGTTCGGCCGGGGCAACGTAGGTTTCTACTGGGTTTCCGGTGACGACCTCGGTCGGTTGGCAGCGGCAGCCTTGGTCCGCGACGAAGCACTCGGCAAGGAGTGGCATTGCCAGGGTCCCGAGGAACTTTCGTTGAGAGAGGCGGCTCGTCGCTACGCGGCGGCACGCTCCCGGCCTGTGCCGGTGAGCGAACTGAAGAACGTCACGGTGGGGCTGCTGGGTCTGTTCTCGGCTCGCTATCGTTTTCTTTCACGTATCATGCGCGATTTCGCACCTTCCTCCTATCCCTTCACCGGAGAGGAAACCTGGAACACCTTGGCGAAGCCTTCGATGTCGATCGAGGGCTGCGCGAGGTACTTGGAGGAATGCGGTGATCGTCCACGAAAAACGATTCCGGCCTAGTGGGGCTGGCAAGAGAGGCGAAGTGCCAGAAAAACTGACTGTCGTCACAAGACCGAACCCTCGCGTGGCGAGGCTTACGTTGAACCGGCCTGAAAAGCACAACGCCTTGTCGATGGCGCTTCGCCGTGAGATCGAAAAGGCTCTGAGCGATCTGGCAGCAGACCCGGCAGTCCGCGTCGTCATTCTCGATGGGGGCGAAGGAGTCTTCTGTGCCGGCTATGATCTGCCCGAAGTCCACAAGTTTGGCGTCGAGGCGTTTCGACACCGCTATCGGGAATGGTACGACGCCTGCTACCGGTTTCCGAAACCGATGATCGCAGCGGTCAACGGGCCGGCACTGGCCGGTGGCTTCGACCTGGCGCTGGCGGCAGACTTCATCATCGCCAGCCATCGGGCGTCTTTCGGCCATCCAGAGATCATGTTCGCACCGGTGGCCGTTGCGCCGCTTGCTCGACTGACATCTCCGGGCTATCTGCGCCGCATCGCGCTCTCTGCCGAGATTCTCACGGCCGATCAGGGGCTCGAGGCCGGTTTCCTTCACAGCGTCGTCGACGAAGGCTGCCTGAACGCAAAGGCCGAAGATCTTGCGGCGCTGATCGCCAGCTTCGCTCCCGCCGCAGTGTCGGCGACCAAGAGGGCGGTCGACCAGGCGTGCGGGCTGGAATTCTGCCTCGAAGCCGATGCAAAAGAGGTCGCGCGAATGCAGCTTTCGACCCTGCTGCTGCAGGATGCTGGAAGGAAGCGGCGTTGAGGCTCGCCGAGCCTGCGATCGATCGTGCCGGAGGTTCAAGAGAGAACCCGGTGAGCGACCGCCTGGTCAAGGAGAAGGCACGCCGCCGCTGTGAGCTCGGTTGGCAGCGTCCTCTCGGATCGACGGCTGCCCTCAGCGGTTGGCTGATCTTGGGCATCCTGGCGCACAGCCCGATCTCACGAGCTGGCGAACCACTACCGACCGTTAGTGCGATTCTTCACCGCGACCTGGTAGGGCTCGTCGACCCACAGGGGACGGTGCGCCTCTGGCACACTCTCTCGCATGGGCCTCCCGATCTCAGCTTCTCCATAGCCCCCAAAGTCTCTGAGCTGATGGCGGTCTCCGGCCGCTGGGATGCCGGCTCGACGGAGAGTGTCGGAATCTTCTCGGCCCAAGAAGCCAGGTTTCTACTACGAGCCGCGCAGACCAGCGGTGCCGCCACGCGGGACTTCGACTTCTTCGTGGATGGTCCTCCGGCCGGAACGTTGCTGCCGGTCATGGGCGATTGGGATGGAGACGGAGTGGATACGGCGGGTGTTTTCTGGCAAGAGAGGAACACGATTTTCCTGAAGAATCGAAACACCGCGGCAGCCCCCGTCGTTTCTGCGACCAAGTATGCGATCGTCGGCGACGATTGGCTGCCAGTGGCTGGCGATTGGAACGGCGATGGGCTGGATCAGATAGGGCTCTTCGATTCGCCGGAGAATGTTGCGGGACGAGTTTGCCTGAGCTACTCCAATGGAGGTCTCGAGTGGACCGATCCCATCTTCGCAACGACCGATCCGTTCGCCACGCCCAGGACCTGTGATCCACCTGGGGATCCGGCCGTCGACCCGCCGGAGATCTTGGCCGAACTGGTCTCTGGCTTCTTCAGACCCTCGCAGACGTCGCTTCTGGGCGACGGAGGTCTCCACTTTGGTGTGATGAACGGCGACAACACGGAGCTGTTCGAGGATGCACTTCTGGGCACCGGCCGGACTCATACCTACCATTACCTAGCGACTCCGAATCGCCCCTGGTTGTGGGTACTCCGGAGCGAGTTTTCGCCGCTCGGAGTCGTGTCGCCGAATACCGGGGGGGCGCTGGAACTACGACTTCGGCATCAACCTGGACTTGACCTTCGATGCCGCCGACCAGATGGTGTACTGGACCCGAAGCTACCCGTTTCCTTTCGATCTAGGCGGCGCAATACCTTGCCAGAACCTGGGCTGTCCTTCCGGGCCATCCCAGAGCCCGAACCGCATTCAGGTCTATCGGATGCCCTTCGGATCGTTCAACGGCGACACCACATATTCAAGGGTTGCCTGGGAACTGCTGCTGGATCTAGGGAGTGCAGTGGGCTACGCGGAGGAAGATGAGACCGCCGGATGTGTTCCGGCGCTGCCGGTGGACGAGCGGCAGGACGGCCGCCTTGGCCTGGATATCAACTCCGCGACTTTCGTCAAGGACCGACGAGGACTGATCGTTCGCGACGGCGAAGGGAAGCGTAGCCTGAGCCTCGGTGGTGCGGCGGTCAAAGACCGCGTGATCGGCCAATGCGACTTCGACCATCGCAGTCTTTATGTTTGGCAACAGAATTGAGAGAAGGGGGCATCCGTTGGATGGAGTCGAAATGACCGTTTCGAAAGAAAACCGAATCGCCGTCTTTGGCGACTGGAGAATCGCATACGAAACTCGACCGGGCGCAGAGGAGATCCCCATCGTCTTCGTACACGGAGCCAACAGCGACCGAAGGATCTGGCATCGCCAGCTGGCAGGGCTCGAATGGCAAGGGCAACTGCTGGCGATCGACCTGTTGGGTCATGGCGAAAGCGACAAGCCGCCAGAGTATCGATTTGGATTTCGAGAGCTAGCGTTGGGGATTGAGACCGTCGTCAAGTCAGAGAGACTTGAGAGAATGGTGCTCGTTGGCCACAGCAATGGAGTGCCGACGGTCCGCGAATACTATCGGCTGTTTCCCGAGAAAACGGCGGCACTGGTGCTAGTGGACGGTCCGATTCGCCAGCCCCTCACGGACCAGATGGCGGCGTGGCTGAGGGCGCAGCTCGACAGTGGGAAGGAAGACATGATGAGCACGATGGTGCAGCAAATGCCAAGGGGCGAGTTGACCGAGACGGACCTCGGTCTGATTCACCAGGCGGCGTTGGCAACGCCTCTACACGTCATGAAGGGTGGTCTAGAGGCCTTGACGGATCCAGGTACCTGGCGGCAAGACCCGATCCAAGTCCCGGTCTTGATGTTGGTGTCGCGAGGCCCGATGCAGACCCACTGGAAGGAGGAAAATCGCAGCCTTGCCGAAAGCATGATCGAGGAACTGGATTTTCAAATCCTGAATGAAGTGACGCACTTCTTTATGCTCGAGAGGGCGTCGGACTTCAATCGAAGACTCAGCGCATTCCTGGGACATTTGAAACAGACCGAGGAGGGGCAGATCCCTTGATGTCTTTGCACCGGACTGTAGAAGCAGGAAGCCTGCTCTTGTTGCTAGATGCTGAGAAGGCTTGGTGCCGATTGACTCACGCAATCCTCGCGAAGATGACCGACTAGCGAAGTTCGCCGGGCAACAAAGGAGGTGGGTGAGTACCCAGAGAACTCTCGGAATTCTCGGACCATGTGTGCCTGATCGGAGTATCCGCAGTCGAACGCGAGATCGGCCCATCTGAGCGTTGAATTCTGCTCTTCGATTTGTCGAAGAGCGTGTCGAAACCTCTGAATGCGGCAGAATAGTTTGGGTGCGATTCCGATTTCGCGACGAAAGAGGGTTACCAGGTGAGTGGAGCTATAGCCCGTGGAGCGGGCTACCTCGGTCACGGTAGGCCCATCGGGTTGTTGGCGGAAAGCCGCCGTTGCCATCGCGACCGCTGGGTGACTTTTCGGCGGCCCGGCGTCGAGGCACTGGAGGAGAAAGTCTTCGAGGATATTGAAGCGATCCATCGGCTCCGTCAGCGGCAGCAGCCGCGAGCGCAGGAGGCGGATGATCTTCGCACCAAACACGTCCTCGGGAACCACGAAGGTGTCTCGCAGGTGCAGGGCAGGCGTTCGCGACAAGGCGTAGGCGCCTCCAGGTCGGAAGTGAATGCCGACCGCGTCGGCGCGAACATCGGTGGCGATGCTGAAGAACCCCGCATGGGGTCCGATGACCATCGTCCAGTCCGGCAGGTCGGAATCGTCGCGGAGGTCAATGACGAGCTCGGTCGCCGTTGTCGGCAAGATTCTCTCCCGGCTGTGTGATTGGTGCGGTCCGCATCGCAAGTGCCAGAAGTGGTCCACGTGGGATCGAAGTGCGGGGCAAGGAGTGTGAAGCACAAGGGGGTGATTCCGGTGGGCGCTGGACATGGATGTCTCCGATTCCGTTGGTGTAGGCTTCTCAAGAACTAGCGCCGGCTTTCGACCGCGAGGTCTCAAATCGAGCCGAATTGGCTCGAATCGCCGCGGCCAAGAAGGCCGCCAGACCCTCTGCATGTTCCTCGAAACTCGCGGCGAAACGCAAATCAGTTTCGTACAAATGCGCCAATCCGGAATGGATTGAGTGCGTACACGAGTAGTACCAATGATCCATGTGGTAGCGATGCCTCTCTGCTAGGTCCATCGCCGCTGAATCGTCCGGTGCCGCTCCGGACTGCATGAGCTTGACCATCCGCTCCAGGATGTCGTCGTTCTCGGCACGGATCTTCGCCCAGTCTTGTTTGTCATATCCGCGCACCCGCCGCTGGGATTCTCGGTAGGCGCTGGAGTTGCCCCACCGCTTCTTCACTTCCTCGGCGTACCGAGAGGGGTCGAACCCCCCAAACAGATCCTCTGCATGTACCGCGGCCTCGGTCCTCAGCGCCTCGAGCGCGAGATCGACGGACCGGATCATCCCTTCTGTACGCCGGAGACGCTGGAAGAGTTGCTCTCGGTGCGCCTGGAGAGAGACCGCTCGCTCGTAGCTCGGATCCTCCAAGCTCCGCTGGATCTGGTCCAGCGACATGCCGAATTCCCGGCAGATGAGAATCTCTTGGAGGCGCAGCAAGTTGTCGTCGTCGTACTGCCGATAGCCGGCGTCGGTACGAGTGACCGGGATCAGTAGACCGATGGAGTCGTAGTGATGCAGGGTGCGGACCGAGACTCCGGCGATTTCGGCGACCTCTTGGACTCTGTGGAGTTTCTTGTTCATGGGGTCATGCTAGGGCCTTACGTAACGTCAGGGTCAAGGCTGGGGGGATCGAAGGCGTTCGCAATAGCTGGTCTGCGGCTGCCATGACTCGTCGAAACCAAGGCACGAAGGCTGCCGGGGCGTGCTCCCAATTTTGGGTTTTCTTCAAGATCAGGCTCCTCCCTTGGTGCATCCTCCAAGGCGCGCGGCTGCCCGGGCGAGGGTCGTACCGCGCAGACATGTCAGGCTGCGGAGAGGAGCACGTGATGACTCGATGGTCGTTGGTTTCGTTTGCATTGGCGCTTTTCCTACTGGCGCTGGGGGTCTCCCCTTCGGCCTCCATGCTAAGCGCGGACAACCGGCCGGCGTCACAGGACCGTTTCGCCGAAAGTGCATCCGGCGAGTCCTCGACGGAGGAAAAGGGGCCGTCCGCTCAAACCCTCCAGATTGCGAATCTCGCGCTACCCGAGGCGCAGGCCTATGAGCACTATGCGACGGAACTCCATGCGGTCGGCGGCTCGCCGCCCTATCTGTGGAGCCTCCAGGGCGCGCTGCCGCCGGGGACGGCCTTCGTCCCGACCTACGGTCGTATCCGCGGGACCCCCAGGCAGTCCGGCTCCTGGCGGCTGTTCGTTTCCGTTGTCGATGCCGCCGGCGCGCAGGCGGGTCGGTTTCTGGACTTCGTCGTCGCAGAGGGTCGGCTTCGCATCGATGAGGAGATGTTGCCGACCGGACGGGTGGGACAGTTCTACAGTGTGTATCTGACCGGCCTCGGCGGTCAGGGTTCCTATCGCTGGCAGGCCACGGGCGACCTTCCGGCCGGCCTTCGTCTCTACCCGAATACGGGGCGTATTCGGGGCACGCCCGTGTCGGCCGGGTTCTCAGATTTCACCGTGACGGTGACGGACGCCTCGGGCGGCGGCAACTCGGTGACCAAGGACCTGACGCTTTTCGTGGCGGATGACTTGATCCAGGTGTCCGACGCGGGGTCGTTGCAGTCGGCGTTGGGATCGGTCGAAGACGGCCAGATGATCGAGCTGGAAGCCGGCATCTATCCGGCGCCGCCGGGTGGCTTCTCACACCAGAACCGGCATCGCGAGTTCGCCATTCGCGCCGCACCGGGTGCGAGCGTTCGGCTGGACGGCGGGGGCGACACCCCGATCTTCAAGCTGCGGAACACCGACGGCGACACCCGTGGACGCGTCCTATTCCAGGGCCTGAGTTTCGAGAATGGCGGCGGAGCGGAAAACACCATCGGAACGGGCGTCACGGTCAGAGATGCCAGTGCGATCTTCGAGGACTGCCTCTTCCGAGAGAATCACGGCGACCCTCAGGTGGCGAACTTTCGTGTCGGCGGGCTCAAGCTCAGCGGCGGCACCCGCGTGTCGGTGATTCGATCCCGTTTCGAAAACAATTCGGCCGTGGGACCCGGTGGCGCGATCAAGATCAACCAAACCGGCGAAGGCGGAGCCGAAGTGAGAGTCATCGACTCCGAGTTCTTCGCCAATCGAGCGACACTGCGCGCAACGGGGGCGGGCGAGAGTTCGAACGGTGGCGCGATCTACCTGGAAGGTGGGCTCCTCGTGGTACGTGACTCCTATTTCGAGGACAATCACTGCGAGTTCGTGGGCGGCGCGATCATGGCTCGCGGGATCTATGACGACGAGGACTACACCGAGCCGGTCGCCACTGTGAGGGTCTCCAATTCCTCCTTCTATGGCAACGGCTGTACAACGAACGGCGTGGTATCCGGTACGCCGTCTTCGGCCATCCATGGGGAAGGTGACGTGCTGCTGGTGATCGACGACTCCCTGTTCGTGGAGAATCGATCCGAGGGTACGGGGGCCGTCAGCGGCTACCGTTCGACCGGTGTGATCCAGCGCAGCGAGTTCCTGGGCAACGGCAACCTTCCCGGCTTTAGCCATACGGTGGGGACGATCCACTTCGGAGGCAACGACGCCAACAACGCGTCGACGGGATTTGGCGAGTTCAACCGTCCCTCGGCCCATTTGACGGTACGTGACTCCTATTTCGTGGGTCGCTATGGCGACACTGACGTGGTGTCGGGCTCGGCCGGAGCCATTCATGTCAGCGGAGACAAGCAGAGAGAGTTTTTGGGCCATACCGTGCCGGTCGATCCCGGCCCCGAGGAGTACTGGAACTATGGCACCGCGGTGCTGGAGAACGTGATCATCGAAGACGTGGATGTTCGCCAACTCAACCCCGAGGCCGCGTCGGCAGCGGGAGTGCGGTTCTCGCTGGCTTTGGCGACCCTGGATGGCGTAGAGATCCGAGATTGCGACGTGCTGGAATCAGGCACCGGCCAGGCCGGCAGAGGCGGGGGCATGGTGGCCTGGATCCTGTCCGAGGTCTCGGTCAGAGATTCGGTCATCGAGCGGTGCAGCGCCATATCGAGCGGCGGCGGCCTGTACTCTTTCGGCAGCACCCTGGTCTTCGAGGACAGCGAAATCGTGGACAACTTCTTGGTCGATGCCGACGGCAGTGGCACCCAGATCTACCACCGGCCCGACCGGTCCCCGCTGAGACTTTCCGACGCTCAGGGTGTGTTCCGCGACAACCTCATCCGAGGTCCTGGCCGAGTGATCGCGGAAGGCGACTACTCGGACGGACCGATCAACCACGTGCGCTACGACGGCAATCAGATCGAATCCACAGACGCCTCCACATGGATCTACTGGAATGACCTTCTGATCGATGGCCTCGACGTCGATGGGCTCAACAGCGTGACGATCCTGCGCGACCCGGGTGTCGATACGACAGAGAAGTCCCAAGTGGACAACTCCTCGGACTGACGATCGGAAGCGCAGTCCCGGGGAGCTACGTCACGCCTGCCCGCCCGTCGAACGGATACCAAGGCGCCTCGCTCGGCGCGCGCTCGCACTTCGCAGAGAACTGACCGACGACCCGCCAAGGGTGGGTTGCCTCCGGCGGAGGCAATACGTTGTAAGGGGTTAGGATCCCAGCGCGTGCGGGATCCGTCTTCCTGGGCGTGAAGCGATGCCGATCCGTTGGCTCCCTTGGGTTTCTATCGGTTTCACGCCGCAGCGGCTGTGTCGACCAGGTGCTGCCGCGCCATCCAGCTCGGAAGTACGAGGAGCAGGAGATAGGCAAGCCAGATCGCTGCAAACCGATAGAAACCCAGGCCGGAACCCATGGCCACGGACACCACAGCGTAGTCCAAAGCGATATTGGTGACACACACCACGATTCCGATCTGGAGGGCGTCGCGCCGGGGGCGTCGCGAGGTCCCGATCTGGCGGTGTGAGTACCACCAGATCAGCGGAATCCAGATGCCGATCGCCAGGATGCTGATGAGCGGGTTGGCCGACACCCAGGGAATCTCCCCAACGTTCCTGAGAGCCGGGATTGCGAAGACGATTGCGCCGGCAAAGAAACCGACTGCCCAGATGAACATTGCGAATCCGAAGCGAAAGATGAACGTCTTCACGTCTTTTGTACCTCGCGGATGAGTTGGCAAAGTGCTACGGCGGCCGCAGCGTACCACGACGAATTTCAAGCGAACAGCCGTTGTCATGGCAGGGTTCAGTTGCGTTTTTTTCAATACTTTTCCGCTGCATTTTTATAGGGGACGGAAGCTCGTTCTGCTCGACCGGGAGTTGTGTTTTTTTCAATACCCGTTTAGCGCCGGGCCTTAGGTTTCGCTCTGCTGTAGGCGGAAATCCAATGCATCGATTGGGAGAGAACTGAGAATGCAAAAGGTACCCTTGAAGGCTAGATTCACCCCCACGTTTCACCACGCTCGTCTCTTCCTTGAGAGCCTTCGCTCCCGGCGGCCCGGCTCATGCTCAATCGGTCGAGGCCGGCGGACCGGGTTTCGGTTGCTGTTGTTGGCGGCGTTTCTTTTCGGCATCAGCCAGAGCGCGTCGGCGGCGGTGTTCACCGTCGACAGCACCGGCGACGCGGGAGACGCCGTCATCGATGGGGTCTGCGCCACCGCGGGCGGAGAGTGCACTCTTCGAGCGGCGATTCGCGAGGCGAATCAGACCGTCGCTGCTGACACGATCCTGTTCGCGATTCCAGGAGCAGGACCCCACAACATCAGCCCGGGATCGCTGCTCCCTTCCATCGGTGAGGCACTCACGATCGATGGCTACTCCCAGGCGGGCGCGAGCGCCAATACCAATGCACCGGATGCTGGCGGCTCGAACGCAGTGATTCAGGTCGTGATTGACGGTAGCGCCGTCGGAGCGGACGGACTTCGCGTCGCCGGTCCCGGGCCTGCCTTGATTCGTGGCCTCGCCATCCATAGCTTCGGTGGTATCGGAATTCGGGTTCTCAGTGGAGTCACCGGATGCGTGATCGAGGGAAACTTCATTGGAATCGACGCCGGAGGTCTGGCTGATCTCGGAAACGGCGGCGACGGGGTGCGTTTCGAAAACGCAACGGGCAGGATTGGAGGTTTCTTTCCCGCAACTCGCAATGTCGTTGCCGGAAACGGGGGCAATGGCATCCGGCTGCGAGGAGCCGGAACCTTTGGGGTCTTCATCTCAGGGAATCTCATTGGAGTCAACGCCGCCGGAGATGCCACTTTGGCAAACGACGCCAACGGCATCTTGATCCAGCAAGGAGCGGACGCCACCCTAATTGGTGGCGCCGACTCCGATGGACGCAATGTGGTCTCCGGCAACATCCAAGGTGGAATCCGCCTTTCAGGGGTCAACGCAACCGCAATTGCAAGCAACTATGTGGGGACGGATGTGACCGGCTCCGTTGACCTGGGCAACGGCGGGCGAGGGATCTTCATATCTGGGGCCACGACCAGTACGGCAGTGGGCCGCAACCTCGTCTCGGGCAACGCCGGCACCGGGGTGGAAATCGCCGGAGCCGGAACGACGGGCACCGACCTCGAAGGGAATCACATCGGTACGGACGCAGCCGGCGCTTCGGCCCTAGGCAATGACGGCGATGGAGTGGCAATCCTCTCCGGAGCCACGGACACCACGGTGGGTGGTCCGGAACCGGTTGGTACCGCTCCCGACGGCGGCAATGTCATCTCCGGCAACGGAGGCTCGGGAGTCCGAATCGCAGGTGTCGGAAGCGAATCGAACACCGTCCTAGGCAATCATATGGGTGTTGATATCTCCGGAACTGTGCCGCTCGGCAATGCCGGGAGTGGTGTTCTGGTTGCGGCGGGGGCCAGTGACAATGTCATCGGCGGGGTCGACGCGTCCGATGCGAACGTGATCTCAGCCAACGGCGCCAACGGCGTCAACCTTCGCGATGATTCGACGACCGGCAATTCCGTATGGAGAAATCTCATCGGAACCGACGAGTCGGGTACGGCAGATCTGGGCAACGCCGAGAACGGTGTGCTGGTCGAGATCGGGGCTTCGTCGAATGTCATCGGTGGAGTCGATCTCGGCAACGTTGTTTCCGGCAACGACACCAACGGCATCAAGGTCATCAACTCGACGACGACTGCCAATGTGATCCAAGGCAATCTGGTGGGTACCGATGTGACGGGTAGCGTCGATCTCGGAAATACGCAGCACGGAGTCTTCGTCACAGGTTCGCCGGGGAATGAGATCGGCGGGATCTTCCCCGGGTCGGGAAACCAACTGGCCGGCAATGACCTGACTGGAGTTCGGATCGGTGGCGCGGCATCGGTGGGGAATTTGGTTCGCGGCAACCTGATCGGCCTCGACGCCGGCGGCACGGCGGCTCTTCCCAACTCGGTGATCGGGGTCGTGATCGCCAATGCGTCCGGCAGCGTGATCGGCGGTGCCACTTCCGCAGAGCGCAATACCATCTCCGGCAATGGGCGGGACGGGATCTTGATCCTCGGAAACGGGGCGACCGGGAATTTCGTGTTGGGTAACTACATTGGGACCGACACCACCGGTACGACGGCCATCGGAAACACCGAATCGGGCATCAGAGTAGACGGCGGCGTCGACAACATGATCGGTGACGGCACCACCGGCAATCTCATCTCGGGCAACGTTCTCAACGGCGTTCACTTCGAGGGCGTTGGCACCTTGGGCAACTCGCTTCTCGGAAATCTAATCGGCACGGACGCGTCAGGCGCTTCTGGCCTGGGCAACGGGGCGGCGGGGGTGCTGGTCGATGCTGCCGTCTCGACAACCGCCATCGGCGACAGCATTCCCGGTGCTGGAAATGTCATCGCCGGGAACTCGGCGATCGGGATTTCAGTCAACGCGGGAACGGTTGGAACGACCATTCAGGGGAATCGGATCGGCAGCGACGCCAGCGGAGCGATTGAGCTTCCGAACGGTGCCGGGGGAATTCGGCTGGATGGCGCATCCGCTCTTGTTGAAAGCAACTGGATTCTGTTTCATCCGGCAGCGGGAGTCGAACTCGATGCCGGGGCGACCTTCGAAGTAGCTTCCAGCAGCAACTGTGTCGTTCACAACGCCCTTGGTGTGGAAAATCTCGGCGGTGCCGGCACGACCTTCACGGACAACTGGTGGGGCGTATCCGATGGTCCCTCCGGAGTCGGTCCGGGGAATGGAGACTCAGTCAGTGCTGATGTCGTCTTCGATCCGTTCCTCGTCGCGGCGCCCGCCGGGTGTCCGACCAAGTCTGCGGACCTATCCATCGAGAAGACCGATGGCGTTGGGGTGGTGACGGCTGGTCAGGACGTCACATACGTCATCACCGTCATGAATCTCGGTCCCAACGACGTCGTATCGGCGACCGTCGTCGACCCCTTCCCCGCAGAGCTTCAGAATTGCCTGTGGGACAGCACTGCGACCGGCGGCGCGAGTGGCAACGGTTCGGGAGCAGGGGACTTGATGGAAACGTTGAGTCTTCCGGTGGGGTCCGTGGTGGAGTATGTGGCGACCTGTATGGTCGCCGCGGACGCCCAAGGCTTCCTCTCAAACACCGCGTCCATCACTTCGGGGGTCGAAGATCCTTCGGATGCCAACAATTCCTCTACGGACGATGACACCGAGGTCGTTTCCATCCTCGAAATTCCCACGGTCGGCACGCTCGGCTTGATCATTCTTGTGCTCTTGCTTGGCTTCGCCGGCTTCCTGATTGTAGGCCGTGCAACAAGGGGACCGATGGCGTCATAGGCGGCGTATCTCGAAGTGAGTCTCGAGAATCCGGTCGCCGGCGGTACGGTCTCCACGGCAACACTGTTGGCTGATCCTGTAGGTGATTCTCGGGAGGAGATCGCCATGGAGTTTCTGGACTCGTTGTCCACGGAGGAAGGGCAGCGTCGCCTGGGGTGCGACGCTGCCCCCTTTTTTTGCTTTGGACGATTTATGCACGACCGTGCTTTTTCATTGGACACTCATCGGACACACCTGGACACAAGGCTGGACAGTTTCTGGACACAATCCGGTCACATGCGGCGGCAGCCCAAAATCGTCATCGATCCAAAAGCGCCCGTATCGTCGGCGTTTCTCGGAGGGCGGCGAAGGTGGCACGGGAATTGATTTAGAGAGGGACAGTTCAGCGCATGACACCTCGGAGCGTCCGTCGACGCTCACCGCCTCCGAGCGTAGACGGGCGTTCCGAGGTCCCTTTTTCGCCTCTTCCTAGACAGGCCCCCTTGACGGCTGACGGCGCGGAGCAGAGGGTTGAAAACGACTCTGCGGCCCGCCACCGAGCCCTAAGGCGAGGCGGCGTCCAGCCCCCTCACAACGAACAGCGAGCAGGGATGCTGAAAAGATCGGCGAAGCCGTAGTTCAGCGCCCTGGTAGCCCGTATAATGGCGCTCCGTGAGCACCACCGAGCCGCACGTTTGTCCCCGGCCAGACCACCCGATCTCCCGTTCGAATATCTCGAGCAATACGCTCAAGGTTCTGTATCGGCTGAACCGGTCAGGCTATAAAGCCTTCCTGGTGGGGGGAGGGGTGCGCGATCTGATGCTCGGACGCACGCCGAAGGATTTCGACGTGGCGACCGATGCGCGGCCGGACGACGTGCGCCGGCTGTTCCGCAATTCGCGCATTATCGGCCGGCGTTTCCGGTTGGTGCACGTCTTCTTCAAGGGCGAGATCGTCGAAGTCGCCACCTTTCGGCGGCAGCCCGAGGCGGAGGCTCAGGCGAGCGCCGACGACGATTTGCTGATCACCAGCGACAACGCCTACGGAACGCCCCGCCAGGATGCCTTCCGCCGCGACTTCACGGTCAACGCGCTGTTCTACAACATCGACGACTTCTCGGTGATCGACTATGTCGGCGGCCTGGACGATCTGAAGGCCAAGCGCATCACCACCATCGGCGATCCGGACGTGCGTTTTCAAGAGGATCCGGTACGCATGCTGCGGGCCTGTGAATTTGCGGCGCGCCTCGGCTTCGGGATCGATCGCGCCAGCCAGGAAGCGATCTACCGGCAGCGCAGGGAACTCGACAAAGCCTCCAAACCGCGGGTGACGGAGGAGATCCTTCAGCTCCTGCGCTGTGGCCACGCCGGCAATGCCGCTCAGTGGATGCTGGACCTCGGCCTGTTGGAAGAGGTCTTGCCGGAGGTGCGGGCGATGGTTCGGGCACAGCATCCGACGGGTGTCGACTTCGGCCGGATGCTGCCGGTGATCGATGCGATGGCGGCGGAGGGCAACTCGCTTTCGGATATCGGTTTGCTGGCGGCGATCCTGCTGCCGGGGGTGCTCGAAGGCCGGCAGGTGATCGAGCAGCGGCGCGGCCGGGCGATGACCCGGGCGGCGCTGGCAAAGCTGGTGGAGGACCTGGCGGAGCCACTCTTCGAGCGCTTCACCCTATCCCGTGAGCGGCGGCAGCGGGTGATTCGCAGCCTGACCGGCTTTTTGCGTATGTGCGAGCCCGGTTGGTCCGACAATTCCCGGCAGCGCTTCGCTCAACGACCTTACTTCAACGATGCTCGCTTCCTCTTCGCCTTGCTGGTGCGAGCTACCGGCGAGGGCCACGAAGAGCTGGAACGGTGGGACCAGAGCCGCGGCCGGCGGGCGGAAAGGAACGACGACCACGGCGGCTCCGAGGGCCGTTCCGAAGGGCAGCGGCCGCGCCGCCGGCGCCGACGCTACCGCCGGCGGAGGCGGCGGTCGTGATGCGCCGCGACGGTCGATTCCGTATCCTCCCACCAAGGTCTATTATGGAGTGGTGTAGGACGTCTGAATCTACTTTTGCCAGCTTGGAAAAGGACTCTCTATGAACTGGTTTGCCAGCGTATACCGCTCGGCCGTCGGTAAGAAGGCGGCGATGGCGATCTCCGGGATCGTCCTCTTCGGCTTCGTGTTCACCCACATGACCGGCAATTTGAAGGTTTTCCAGGGAGCCGAGAAATTCAACGCCTATGCGGAGTGGCTGCGGGAAATCGGTGCCCCTCTATTGCCCCACAGCGGGATGCTGTGGATTTTGCGCATCGGCCTGCTGGCGGCGGTGGTGATCCACATCGCCAGCGCCATCGCTCTGGTGCGCCTGGCCCGGAAGGCGCGGCCGGAAGGCTACCGGCGGCGCGACGCGGTGCAGATGGACTACGCTGTCCGCACCATGCGCTGGGGCGGGGTGTTGATCGCCCTCTATGTCGTGTACCACCTGATGCACCTGACCTTCGGCAATGTGCATGGGGACTTCATCCCCGGGGACGTTTACCACAACGTGGTGACCGCTTTTCAGAACCCTCTGGTGGCCGGGGTCTACGCCATCGCCAATCTGGCCTTGGGCTTCCACCTCTACCACGGTCTGTGGAGCCTGTTTCAGTCCCTCGGCTGGAATCACCCGCGGTTCAATCCCTGGCGCCGCGCCTTCGCCACCGCCTTCGCGGTGATCGTGACCGTCGGTTTCATCTCGGTGCCGCTGGCGGTGCTCACCGGGCTGGTCTCTTGAGGAGCGCGTGACGATGCAACTGGACGCCAAGATTCCCGCTGGCCCGATGGACGAGAAGTGGCAGAACCACCTGGAGCACCTCAAGCTGGTCAACCCCTCCAACCGCCGTAAGTTCGAGATTCTGGTGGTCGGCTCCGGCCTGGCCGGCGGCTCCGCCGCCGCCACCCTCGGCGAGATGGGCTACCGGGTGAAGTGCTTCTGTTTCCAGGACAGCCCGCGCCGCGCCCACTCGATCGCCGCCCAGGGCGGCATCAACGCCGCCAAGAACTACCGCAACGACGGCGACAGCGTGCACCGCCTGTTCTACGACACGGTCAAGGGCGGTGACTTCCGCTCCCGCGAGGCCAACGTCCACCGGCTGGCGGAGGTCAGCGTCGAAATTATCGATCAGGCGGTGGCTCAGGGAGTACCCTTCGCCCGCGAATACGGTGGATTGCTCGACAATCGCTCCTTCGGCGGCGCCCAGGTGTCGCGCACCTTCTATGCCCGCGGCCAGACCGGCCAGCAGCTCCTGCTGGGCGCCTATCAGGCCCTCTGCCGGCAAATCGAAACCGGCCAGGTGCGGATGTTCCCGCGCACCGAGTTGCTCGATGTGGTGGTCGAGGACAACGTCGCCAAGGGCATCGTGGTGCGCAATCTGGTGACCGGCGAGGTTACCTCTCACGCCGGCCACGCGGTGGTGCTGGCGACCGGCGGCTACAGCAACGTCTACTACCTTTCGACCAACGCCAAGGGCTGCAACGTCACCGCCGCCTGGCGTGCCCACCGGCGTGGCGCTCTGTTTGCCAACCCCTGCTACACGCAGATCCACCCCACCTGCATTCCGCAGTCCGGCGAGTACCAGTCGAAGCTCACCCTGATGAGCGAGTCGCTGCGCAACGACGGGCGGATCTGGGTGCCCGATCAGGCTGAAGACAACCGCCCGCCGGGGCAGATTCCGGACACCGAACGGGACTACTATCTGGAGCGCCGTTACCCGAGCTTCGGCAATCTGGTACCGCGGGACGTCGCCTCGCGCAACGCCAAGTCGATGATCGACGCCGGCAAGGGGGTGGGGGAGCTCGAGAACGGCGTCTATCTGGACTTCGCCGACGCCATCGAGCGCCTCGGACAGCAGGCCATCGCCGACCGCTACGGCAATCTTTTCGAGATGTACCAGCGGATCACCGGCGAGAACCCCTACGAAGTCCCGATGCGCATCTATCCGGCGCCGCACTACACCATGGGCGGCCTGTGGGTGGACTACAACCTGATGACCAACGTCCAGGGCCTGTACTCCATCGGCGAGGCCAATTTCTCCGACCACGGTGCCAACCGCCTGGGAGCGAGCGCCCTGATGCAGGGCTTGGCGGACGGCTACTTCGTGCTGCCGCTCACTATCGGCGACTACCTGGCCGGGCACCTCGGCGAGGAGGTCAGTACCGGCGACGAGGCCTTCCGGCGGACCGAAGACGAGGTGCGCCAGCGGGTCAACGGGTTGCTGGAAGTCGATGGTTCGCGCACGGTGGATTCCTTCCATCGGGAACTGGGCGGCATCATGTGGGACCGTTGCGGCATGTCCCGCACCGGCGACGGGCTGCGCGAAGCGATCGGCCAGGTGCGCGAGCTGCGCGACGCCTTCCATGCCGATGTCAAGGTGCTCGGCACCGGCGACGGCCTCAACCAGTCCTTGGAGAAGGCCGGTCGCTTAGCCGACTTCTTTGAGCTGGCGGAGCTGATGTGCCGCGACGCCCTCGACCGCGAGGAGTCCGCCGGCGGGCACTTCCGGGAAGAGCACCAGACCGAAGAGGGCGAGGCGCTGCGCAACGACGAGGAGTACTCCTACGTCGCCGCCTGGCAATTCGAGGGGGCTGGCCGGGAGCCGACCCTCTGCAAGGAAAACCTGACCTTCGACGTGGTCCACCCGAGCCAAAGGAGCTACAAGTAATGAAGTTGACCCTCAGAATCTGGCGTCAATCGGGCCCGCGGGACAAAGGTCGCCTGGTGGAGTACGAGGTCGACGACATCAGCTCCCACTCGTCCTTCCTGGAAATGCTCGACGTGCTGAACGAGCGCTTGATCGAGCGGGGCGAGGCGCCAGTGGCTTTCGACCACGATTGCCGCGAGGGCATCTGCGGCTCCTGCGGCATGATGATCAACGGCATGGCCCACGGCCCGCAGGCGCTGACTGCCACCTGCCAGCTCCACATGCGCGAATTCCAGGACGGCGACGTCTTGCAGATCGAGCCCTGGCGCTCGGCCGCCTTCCCGGTGGTCAAGGATCTGGTGGTCAACCGGTCGGCCTTCGATCGGGTGATCGAAGCCGGCGGTTACATCTCTGTTTCCACCGGTGCTGCGCCGGAGGCGAACCTTTTCCCGGTGGCCAAGGAGAATGCCGATGCGGCCTTTGATGCCGCTGCCTGCATCGGCTGTGGCGCCTGCGTGGCACAGTGTCCGAACGGCGCCGCGCAGCTCTTCACCTCCGCCAAGGCGGGGCACCTCGGCAGCCTGCCGCAGGGCCAAACGGAGCGCCCGTCGCGGGCGGTTCGGATGGTCGAGGCGATGGAGGACGAGGGTTTCGGCTACTGCTCGAACTACCGCGAGTGCGAGGCAGTGTGCCCGAAGGGCATCAGCGTGGACTGGATCGCCCGCTTGAACCGCGACTTCTTGAAGGCCAAGGCCACCGGGGTCCGGGGAGACCGCTAGGCCGAGTTCCTCGAGGTCCGGTTCAGGCGCACCCGGTCCAGGTTGAACTGGGCGCGGCGATCGCCGTGCCGCATCTCGAGGACCATCTCGAAGGCCTCTGCGGCGCTGGTGAAGTCCCGTGCCAGTGAATCCTGGATCCCTACGTGGCAGCAGCTCTTCAAAGGGATCCTTTCGGTCCTCGCCGGGGGAATCCGCCAGCCCCGATTGTTCGTGTAATGATCCTTCGATGGAATCTTTCGGTTGAGTGACGGGCAGGTCAACTCAAGATCGAAAGTATTCTTCGAATCGAGTTTCTCGATATTTCTGAGCACGCTGCGGCGCGTCAGAGCCTTCCGAATCCAGCGTCAACTGCCTATAGATATGCTAAAGCATGTTGCTCTGGCATGGCCTATAATGCGGGCCTGCTACTCCGGTAGCCTTTGTTTTTTGTCGTTGTTTTTTTGTTGATGCTTGCGATCCGCGCGCCCCGGCGCCAGCCCGGTGGCGCGCATCGGCGGAGGGGAGACCATGGCTAAAGTGGTCGTAGTGGACGATGCGCCGGAAGTTGTCACGCTCGTCCGGACCATGTTGCAGGATGCTGGACACGAAATTGTAGACCTTCCCAACGAACCCGACCTCGAAGTCAGAATTGCTGAGGAACGGCCTGCCGTGCTGCTCCTCGACGTGGTGATGCCGGAGCGCAACGGGTACCAGATCCTCCGTTCATTGCGTCGGCAGGACGCCACGCGCCGGTTGCCGGTGGTTCTGATCAGCTCGAAGAAGGAAGAGAGCGATATCGAGTGGGGAAAGATGCAGGGAGCCGCGGACTACCTGACCAAGCCTTTTACGGCGGAGCAGCTTTCCGAGGCTGTTGCTCGTCAGTGTGAACCATGAACGCTACCCAGGCGGTCGAAGAGAGGGTCTGCTTCGTGCAGGTTGGAGGGCGGGTGGTCGGCTTGCTCGGCCGCGAGTGCCAGGGAGTCGTTCCGTACGATCTCCTGACGCCCGTGCCCCATAGTCCTGAGTGGGTCGCTGGTTTGGCGAATTTTCGCGGCCGCGTTCTCCCGCTCTTGCTTCTTCACGAACATCTCGGCGAGGGTCCGGTGGAGTCACGAGGCCTGGCGATCATCGTGACCAGTGGCTCGTTGGAGGCGGCTCTCGACATCGAAAAGGTCTTGGGATTCGAACTTCTCGATCACGCTGCTCTAGCTCCGCCGAGCACTCTGGAGGAGGGTCGTCAGGAGTTCGCCCGGGCGCGTCTGGAGTCTTTAGCCGCCGGGGCCGAGACGTCGCGGGATCGCAGCGCCATACTGCTTCATGTGGGTCGGATGCTCGGCGCCTTGGGCGTCCATCGTGCGGAGATGTCAGGAGGGATTGCTACCCATGGCTGAGTCCATTGCCAAATCGTCCACTTCACGGCCCGGAACGCTGGAGCGTCTCCGCAAAGCGCTCGCGCCGCAACGAGCCCTGCGAGATCGTGAGGAGCCTCGGCGGGAGCGCTCCTCCCAGGGCGGAGGAGTTCGCCTCAAAGCGAAGATCTTGTTCTTCTTTCTCGGTTGGATCCTGGCCCTTGCGCTGGTGGCCAGTCTGGCGACCGCCTTTGTCCTCCAGCGGCAGTACGAAGGACTCACTGCGGACCGAGGCCGGGTGATCGCCGAATCCTGGGTGGCGCAACTCCGGCAACCTTTGGCCGATGGAGATACGGAAGCGGTTCGCCATTTGGTTGCCGGGGCTGCTGGGGAATCGGGGTTGGCGTACCTGGTGATTGCCGACCGTACCGGCGCTCAGCTGGCCGGTGCCTTCGCCGAAGGAGTCGATCCCGCGGCGGTGCAGGCGGTCACGGCCCGTCCTGGCGCGCCGGTGGAGATCGCCGTCGGTGGCTCAGGGGCGAGTCGCCGAGCGCTCGAGATGGCCCGCCGTGTAGCCGGCGACTCGGCCACGGTACGGGTAGGTTTCGATCTCAGCGAGTCGGCTGAGGAGGCTCAGCGTGCAGCCCTCCAGGTGTTGGGCTGGCTCGCCCTCTTCGGTCTCCTAGGGGCGATCGCCGCCTTCTTCTTTGCGGACCGCGTCACCCGTCCCCTACGGGCGATGGCGGGTGCGGCTTTGCGAGCGAGCCGCGGCGACTATTCGGAACCCGTTCCGGTGACTTCGCGCGATGAGTTCGGCGTCGTCTCCGGTGCCTTCAACCGGCTTCTCGGAGAGCGCCAGGAACTACGTCGGGAGCAGGAAGCGCAAGGCGAAGTGGATCGCGTCGAGCGAGAGAGTTTGCAGGCCAATATCCGTGAGTTCCTGCTCGTTTCGACAGAGATCGCCAAGGGCGACCTGACCCAGCGGGGACGCGTGACGGAGGACGTGCTGGGCAACGTGGTGGACGCGATCAACCTGGTGGTGGAGCAGATCGGCGAGATTCTGATCGGTGTCCGTCGGACCGCAGAGTCCGTCAACGGTGGGGCCGGCCAGATGATCGAGGCGACAGACCGCATGGTGACGGACATCCGGAACCAGGCCGAGGACACGCAGCGAATGAACCGCGAAGTTGCCTTGGTTTCGACCAATGTTCGAGCGGTCGCGCAGAACGCCGAAGGCTCCGAGCAGGCGGCGCGTCAAACCCGAGAAGCCGCCGAGGCGGGGCAGCAGGCGGTGGGGCAGACTCTGGACAGCATGCAGCGAATTCGTTCCGAGGTGCAGGGAATCGCCGGTCGAATCAAGGTTTTGGGCGACCGTTCCCTGGAGATTTCGGAAATCGTCGAGACCATTTCGGACATTTCGTCTCAGACCAACCTGCTGGCTCTGAACGCCGCCATCGAGGCCTCCGGTGCGGGCGCCGAAGGGGCGCGCTTTGCGGTGGTGGCGGACGAGGTGCGCAAACTGGCTGACGATTCGGCCAAGGCGACCAAGCGAATCGCTGAATTGATCGAAACGGTACAGGCGGAAATCCAGGAGACCGTGCGGGCGATGGAGAACGGAACCCGGGAGGTCGAAACCGGATTTCAGGTGACCCAGAAGGCGGGCGAGCGGTTGGAAGAGATCGGCTCCATTGCCGGCGTCTCGGCACAGCTCGCCATCCGCATCTCCTCGGCGACGCAGGAGCAGGTGGCGGGTGTCGAGCAGGTGGCCCAGGGCGTCCGCTCCGTCGCCGAGATCACCAGCCGAACCACCGATTCAGTGCAGGAAGGTCGTGTCATTGCCGAGCAGCTCGAGCGGTTGGCTGAGGAGCTGAGCACCAGCTTGGCGCGCTTCAAGCTGCCCTCCTGATTGCAACCAAGAGATCGCAAAAAAGAGGACGTCGAAGATCGCATGAGCGATAGCCACCTTGGAGACCTGCTGGGGAGTTTCCTGACCGAGAGTCGGAAGCTTCTCGACGAGCTGCAAATCTTGATCGGTGATTTGGGCACCGACCAGGGGAGGGATGCATGGTCGTCTATCGAGGTGTTGACTCATCGCTTGAAGGGCTCGGCGGCTCTGTACGGCTTCGAGCATCTGTCGCGCTTGGCGGGAGAGATGGAGGTGGCCGTTGAACGCGCGCCGGAACAGCCGGAAGAGTCGGAACGAGTTTTGGTGGCACACCTGCCGAGAGTGCGATCGATCGTTCAGAGTCTGGCGGAAAACGGTACCGAGCAGGCAGGGCGGTCTCGGCCGATCGACCCATCGGTGCCCGCTTCTCCACACCGGGCCGAGTCGATGGCGCTGCAGCTCGGGCGCTTCGGTCGCAATCAGGCCGATGTCCTGGACTTCTTCTTGCCGGAGGCGGAAGAACATCTCGAAGGCATTTATCAGGACCTGCGTGAGGCGGCGGCGGAGGAATCTTCCACGGAGGTGATCGATACTCTCTTCCGACGCTGGCATACCTTGAAGGGTGCGGCTTTGACGGTGGGTTGTGCCCCGATCGGGGAGCTTGCCCATGACGCCGAAGATTTGCTGGTGCAGGTGCGAACCGGCGAGGTGCGCTTGTCGGTGCCCGCTCGGCGCGCCCTGGCACGCTGCGCCGACGCCGTGGTGATCATGCTCAAGGTGGTCGGCGGCGGGGGTGGAGCGACCGTCGCTGAAGCGGTGAATGTGGCGCGCCGCGCACTCGCTGCGCTGACGACGAGAGACGACTTGGAAGCCGCCGCGAAGGGCTCCTCAGATGCGGCCTCAGCGCCGACGCCCATCGACGCGTCTGAGCCGATTCAAGAGCAGGACCCTCTGTCGGTTCCCCCCTCGCAGGTAGACGAGCCGGTCGCCGCTCTCGCTCCGCAGCGACCGGCGGCAGAGGGTGTCCAGGAGACACCGTGGAGCCTCGACCTTTCGGACCTTGAACCGGAGGCCGAGTCCTCCAGCCGGCCCATCGAAGCTCGCGCGACGGTGCGAGTCGACATCGGGCAGATCGACGAGATGCTTCGCTCGGTCGGCGACTTGGTGGTCAGTCGACATCGCTTGGACCGCCAGATCGAGTCCCACCGCACCCTCGAGAAACCCTTCGGCGAACTGCGCGATCGGCTGCGGTCGGTCTCCTGGAAGGTGGCCGAAGCGGCCGAGCGGAAGGGCTCCGAGGAACCTCCGATCGTTCGGCGCGCCTTGCCGAGAGTGGCAGGTCAATCCCTCGCGGACATTTTCAGCGAACTGGAACTCGATCGCTATCACGAGCTGGACGTCTTGTCTCGTCGCCTCGATGAGATCGTTTCGGACTTTGGAGAAGTACAGGCCGAAGTCGATCGGTCGCGACAACTGCTCGAACGCGAGAGTACCCAGATCTTGCGCTCGATTCGGTCGCTGCGCACCCACCTCGGGCAGACGCGGATGGTGACCGCAGGCAGTCTATTCGGACGCTTCCGGCGGCGCGTTGAAAGCCTGGCCGAAGAGCTGCACAAGCAGGTCGCTCTCGAGGTGCGAGGCGAAGCGGTGGAGATGGATAGCGCCATCGCCGAGGAGTTGGTGGATCCGGTGATGCACTTGATCCAGAACGCACTGGTTCACGGCTTCGAGTCGACCGAGACTCGCCTTCGCCTCGGTAAGCAGGCGGTCGGCAAGCTCGGCCTCCATGCCTATCCGGAGGGGTCCTCGGTGTTGATCGAGGTCTCCGATGACGGAGCGGGAGTCGATGTTGAGTCGGTGCGAAACCGGGCGTTGGCGCTGTATCCGCATCGCCGGGAGGAGATCGAAGGGGCGGAGGATGATCAGGTGCTGCCGTGGATCTTCGAGGCCGGCCTGAGCACCCATGCGGAAGTTTCCGAGGCTGCCGGGCGCGGTGTGGGGCTCGACGTGGTGCGCGAGAATCTCCGCCGTATCGGTGGCCTGGTCGAAGTGCACAACGAGGTTGGCGGCGGCACCCGGTTCATTCTGCGAGTTCCTCTGACGCTGATTGTTTCCGAGGCACTTCGGGTGCGGGTGGGTTCTCAATTCTTTGCCATCTCGACTTCGGTAGTAGAGCAGACGGTGCAGTTCCCGTCGGATCACATCCACGGTTCCGATGAGGAGAGGACCGTCTTCACCGGCGGCCGAGAATTGCCGGTCCGCCGTGCCTCTACGCTGCTCGATCTACCGTCGGAGGCGACAGCCCGCCTCGAGCAGGGTGTCATCTTGCGTTCGGAGGGACGGTCGTGGTGTTTGATCGTCGATCAACTGCTCGAGATCGAGGAAGTCGTGGCGCGGGGCATCGGCAACTTCCTGCGCGGCCTCGACTATCTCGCCGGCGCCGTGGTGGCGAAGGAGGGGAAAGTCGAGTTGCTGCTCGACCCGGTAGGACTGTGGAATCTCTCTTCGCAGGGTCTTGCCACCTCCGTCAGCCCGGTGGAAGAGGCCGCCGTCCCGTCTGCTCCCCGCATACTTCTGGTGGACGATTCCCTCAGCGTGCGAAAGATCCTAGGCCGACGCCTCAGCCGGATGGGCTTCGATCTCTCCGTGGCCTCGGACGGCATTGAGGCACAGGAAACGCTGCGAGAAGAGAACTTTGATGCGCTGGTGACAGATCTCGAGATGCCGAATCTCAATGGCTATGAGTTGGTCGAATGGGTCCGCCAGCGGCCCGCCTCCAAGCATCTGCCGGTGATCGTCGTCACCACTCGGACCGGTCGAAAGCACAGTGAGCTCGCGGCTCGTCTCGGGGTGACGGACTACCTGCCGAAACCCGTGGACGAAGCCGTGCTGGCGCGAGAACTGCGGCGCTTGACCGGTCGGGATCCCATCGCGAGGGTCGCTTCGTGAGGGAGGTCCGTTGAAGCGAATTGTGCTCATCGAAGCCGATCCAGCGCGAGCCTTTGCCCTTCTCACTACCTGTCGAGAGGTCGCAACGGTCACCGTCGCTCCGGATCTTCTCTATGCATTCACTCTCCTCGAGTGGGATCCACCGGATCTGGTGGTGGTTGGCGTGGCCGTCGATCAAGAAGACGTTCGGGCCTTTGCGAAGATGGTGCGTGAGGATCCGGCCCTCCAGGGGATGCCTTTGGCGATCATCGGAAGCGGTAGCTCTCCTCCGCCGGGAATCGACTTCCGACTGCCCGCCGTGGCGAGCGCTAAGGAGATGGCCGAAGAGTTACGAAAGATTCTGGAAGGGGTCCATCCATCGGGATTGCGGTCGGTTCAGGAGCGGCCGGAGCCGGATCCCCTCGCGACGCGGGAAGACGTTCTCAGTGGCTCTCTCAGAGTACTCAGTCTGGTGGATCTCACCCAGGCCCTCGCGCATGCGCGCAAAACCGGGCGACTGCGTTTGGTGTTCCGAGACGGCACCATGGGCGATCTGATGTTCGATGACGGGCAGGTCGTTCACGGAGTCTTTTCGGGCCGGACCGGAGAGAGGGCTTTTGCTCGGCTGCTCACCGAGAGCGAGCAGGACCGTCGGACGGAGTTTCGCTTCCAGCCGATGCGTCGGCGGGAAGTCTTCCATCAGCCCCGAACGATCAATATGACGGTGCAGCAGCTTCTACTCACCATCGCGGTGGACTGGGATGAGGGCCATTTGCCGGGACAGGAGGCGAAGTAGGTCGTGGAATCCGAAGCGATGAGACTCTTTTTGGTCGACGACAGTATCAGCGTCCGCAAGGCCGTCGAACGCATGCTCACCGGCCGCGGTATTGAAGTGGTGGGTGCCTCGAATGGTCAAGAGGCGATCGACGGCCTCGTCGCGGCGGCGCCGCAAGTGGTGGTCTGTGACCTCGTGATGCCCGAGGTGAACGGCTTTGAGGTCTGCGAGTTCATTCGTCGCTCGCCCGCCTTGGCGGAGGTGCCGGTGGTGTTCATCTCCGGCATCGTCGACGACGAAACTCGCCGGAGGGCGGACGACGTCGGAGCGAATTCGATTCTCAAGAAGCCGTTCACCAACTCCGAGTTGCTTTCCACCATCGAGCGTTTTCTACCGACCGGAGAGCGAGAAAAGGCACCGGAGATCGTCCCGCTCGAAGAGCCCAGTCTGGCGATCGATGGAATCCTTCGATCGCTCGATCGGCTCGGAGGTCTGCGGTTCGGAATGCTGCTGGGCGAAGGCGACGAGATCCTGAGAGAGTTTGGCGCCGAGGAGTCCGAAGGGTTGGCCGGCCGTGCATTGCTGGATCTCTTGGAAGCCACTCGGATGGCGGTGCGGGAAGTGGCCGGTGAGAGAGTCGACAGCCTGATTCTCGAGAGCCCCTCGGGCCTGGTGGTCGCGCGGGCTGTCGATGCGACCCGCTGCCTACTGCTGGTGATGGGGAGCCAGGCAGTGCTCGGCCAAGCGCGAATGCAGACTCGGCAAGTAGCGGCCCGATTGGCTGCGCACTTCGCCGCCGAAGACCTGGGCACCGGTGGCGCGGGCCCGGCGGTCGAAGCTTCTGAAATGAACCAACCTGCGGACGTTGGACACCATCGACCGGCGGGCGTTGACTTGGGGGATTGAGGGAATGGGGCAGGAGAATCTGATGGATGTCGTAGGCGGAATGGAACTGACGATCAACACCGTCTGGTTGATGACGGCGACCACGCTCATCTTCTTCATGCAGTTGGGCTTCGCTTTCCTCGAGGGCGGTTCCGTCCGATCGAAGAACACGGTGAACGTGGTCATGAAGAACTTCGTCGACATGTGTTTCGGCGCGCTTTTCTTCTGGTTTGTAGGCTACGGATTGATGTTCGGTACCAACCCTACCGGTTGGTTCGGTACCGATCACTTTATTCTGTCGTCCGGGGTCGACTGGGACTTTTCCTTGCTCTTATTCCAAATGATGTTCGCGGCGACGGCCGCCACCATCGTCTCCGGCGCGATGGCCGAGCGCATACGATTTTGGCCGTACCTGGTGATCTCCGTGCTGGTGACCATCGGCGTGTACTCGGTTTTTGGAAGCTGGGTTTGGGGCAGCTACTACGGTGAAACCCAGGGCTGGCTTCGAAAGCTCGGGTTCATCGACTTCGCCGGAGCCACGGTCGTTCACTCGATCGGCGGCTGGTGTGCGATGGCGGGAATCTTGGTGCTCGGGCCGCGCCTCGGCCGCTTCGCTCAAGACGGCACGGCGCGAACTATCCCTGGCCACAACCTTCCGCTCGTCGCCGCCGGAGGCTTCATTCTTTGGGTCGGTTGGTTCGGTTTCAACGGCGGCAGTGCCCTGGAAGCCGGTGCCAACCTCGGGCGCATTCTGCTCAACACCCATTTGTCCGGAAGCGCTGGGGTGGTCGGCGCCATTCTGCTGATGGGTCTGCTGCGACGGCCGGTGCTCATGACCACCACCGTCAATGGAGGCCTGGCGGGGTTGGTCGCCAGTACCGGCGGTTGCGCCACCATGAGCGCCCCCTTCGCCGTGCTCACCGGCCTGGTCGCCGGTGCCATCCTGGTGCTCGGTCTCGCCGTCTTCGACGGTTTGGGTCTCGATGACCCCGTGGGAGCCGTCTCTGTCCATGCCTTCAACGGCGTGTGGGGTACCGTGGCGGCTGGATTGTTCGTTTCCGGTGATCTGTTCAACCTGGAACAGGTAACGGTTCAGTTGATCGGTGTGGTGGCTGCTTTCCTTTGGGCGTTCCCAATTTCTTGGGTGATCTTCAGGGGAGTCGATCTGTTGATCCCACTTCGAGCATCGACGATGCACGAGCAGCGGGGACTTGATTTCACCGAGCACTATGAAATGGGATATCCGGAATTCCAGCAGGACATCTTGCACGGTGGTAAGGAGGATGTCTGATGGCCCAACCGGCTCTTGACGACAGCTTTGCGACTCGCCGTCGCCGAGCCCTGTATCTAGCGCTCCAATCGATGCTGCCGGCGGATGCGGCGGCCGGTGGCATCCGGGTCTGGCAGGAAGAGTTTGCGGAGCGCAACCCCTTCGGCATTGCGGACTACGGCCAGCGCCTGGCGGAGCTCTTCGACATCGAAGACCAGCGTCCTGCCCTGATCGCCAGAATCAACGAGTGTTTGCGCCTTGATCCGTCGCAGCTTGGTCCGGACCCCCTGGCCCAGTTGCCGAAGGCATCCTTCGATTTTGGCACTGGGCCGACGGCCCCGGTTGCGGCGCCGGCCGATGCACCGGCCATGAGTGCGGAGTTCGTCGTTCTCAATCACCTGCTGGATGGACTTCTCGATGGCTTTGATCGAGTGCGTCCAGGGGCCGGGGCCGACTTGCGGAAGTTTGTTGCTGCGGGTCCGCGGGGCCTTCGGATGTCGGCCGTGGCGCGCGAAGTCGTGAATGCCTGGTGCGGCAACCCCAAGGGCATGAAGATCCGTTCCGCCGTCACCGTCAGTGAGATGTCGCAACTGATCAATGCGATCTACGTATGGGCTTGTGAAGCCTTTGGACCCAGCGCGGCGGATCGATTGATCGGCGGTGCCGTGCGGCGAACTTCGGAGATTCCCGAAGCTGCTACCTTTCCGCCACGATCCTTGCTTTGAAGTTGTGTCTGTAACGAGAACATGCTGTGGTATGAAATCTGAAGATTTTTGAACCGTGAGATCTGAGGGAGGTGAGCGCTCATCCGCTTCCTCTCCACTAGACAAGGGGAGATGATGAAGAAATTCTTTGGAGGCGCACTCATTGCGCTGATGGTTTGTGTAGCCCTACCGGCCGCCGCTAACGAACTGACCGGCAACGTGGCGCTGACCTCGGACTACGTGTTCCGCGGTATTTCTCAGACCAATGAAGACCCGGCGATTCAGGGCGGTTTCGATTTTTCCGCCGGAAAGTTCTATGCCGGGGTGTGGGGCTCGAATGTCGACTTCGGCACCGCCGCCCACATCGAATTGGACGGCTACTTGGGTGTGCTCTTCGAATACGACAGCGGCTTTTCCTGGGACCTAGGAGCGATCGGCTATTTCTATCCAAGCGAGAGCGAGAGCGACTACGTTGAGGTGTACTTCGGTGCCGGCTACAAGTTCTTCTCGGCGAAATACTGGTATACCGACGACTTCGCCGGGGCCGGCGGCGCTGGCGACTACATCGAGGCCAATCTCGAGTTCGACCTGGGGCACGGCTTCTCCCTCGGGGCGCATGGGGGGCAGTCATCGTTCGACGACGACACGGGCCTTGTCGACTATGTGGACTACGGTCTGTCGGTGGCCAAAGAGATCGAGTCGTGGGAGCTGAGCCTGGCCTACACGGACACGGATATCGACAACGAGCCCCTGGCGGAAGGTCGAGTGGTCTTCACCGTCTCGAAGAGCCTGTAGACGACCCTTCGGCTCGAGGGCACCCTGCGCGCCGCCCGGACTTCTCAGGCCCCTTGTATGAGGTGCTGAGAAGCCGGGCGTTCGCCGTTTGGATGCCGCATGTCGGGGTCTGCTCCCGAGGGAGCCGGACGAGCGAACTCAGGCGTGCGATTCGAGGGCTTCGCGCAGGTGCTCGAAGGCCGGCGCCAGCCGGCCTTGGTGGGTGATCACCGCGCCGGCCAGCTCCGCCGGCAGGGCGAGTTCTTCCAAGGGGCGGCTGTAGTCGCAAGCGAGGAGCGCGGGCATCATCGGCGTCAGCAGGTCGCCGAACCAGCGCGACGAGCTGCGCGGCAACTCCGCCGGCAGGTTGTCCACGGCAAGAACGATCGGCCCCCGGCCCGCCACCCCGTCGAGGGTGTCACCGGTTTCCGGATCGTAGACGTACACCGGGGCGCCGTTGGTCGCGACCCGGGTGGTGACCTCGATGCCGCCTTCCACGTCGCAGGAAAGGTCCGCCAGCATTTGCAGTTTGGGTGGGGCCACGCCGGCCCACAGGGATTCCACGTCCTGGCGGGTCACCAGGCGGTCGTGTCCTTCCTCCCAGTAGATGCCGTTGACCAGCATCGTGAGGTACGGCAGGTAGCGGCTGAAGTCCTTGCGGTCGTCCCGCCGAAAGACCACCTTGTAGATGGCGTGGCGCGAGAGCTTCGGGTCTCCGGCGACGGTGGCGAGGTCCTGCGGCGTGATCGACAGCACCGGCAGCTCGCCGAGGATGTCCTGGGCGCCGAGGGAGACGTTTCCTCCACCGGTGAAGCCCACGACCAACGGATGGTTCGTCGGGTGCACCCCGCTTTCGCGAATCTCCGGCGCGATCTCTTCGCGTAGAAACTGGCGCGCCGACTCGACGGTGTCGTAATCGAGGGCTTTGATCACCCGCTGGAGCGGGCTGTCGATGCCCTGAAGCTTCATGCGTTGGCCGAAGGCCCACAGCGCGTCGAGCATCCCTGCATAGCCGGCGTGGCGGCCGAAGAACACCGCCCGGCGGCCCTCTTCGTCCACGATCGGTTCGTAGTCGAGCATGGTGATGCCGGCATCGAGCGCGTGCCGCAGAAGGGGCATGTTGTAGGGCTGGCCCTTGATGACGTGGAAGAACGCCAGGTACGCCGGACCCGCGCACAGCACGTCCGGGGGCATTTCCTTGACGCCGGCGATCAACCGACAGCCGGAGAGATCTTCGGCCACCCGAGCGCCGGCGGCGCGATATTGATCGTCGGGAAAAATCCGGATGCCCGATGGCTGCACCACAATCGAACAGCCGTACTCCCGCACCAGCCTTTCGACGTGGTCCGGGGTGAGCGGAACCCTCCGCTCCCACTCGTTCTTGTCCTCCCGACGTACTCCAAGATCAGCCATGCGGCGGTGATTCTAGCAGCGCTTCTGAAGAAGCGCTTCGCGCATCTTTCAGCAGCACCCCTGCGCGGGCCGCCCGTCCTCGGCGGCCTTGCCGCTGCCTCGTCGGGGGCGCCCAGCCCTGGCGGGCTCGGTGTCTTGCTCACTCAGGTCTACGCAACACTCAGTGCTTAGAAAAAGTCAGGGGCGGGTGCCGGGCAACGGCAGCCAGGGGGGAGGCACCAGCGATCGGTCTTCGCGCCAAGGGTCCGTTACCGGTTCGCCGCTCTCGAAGGCGGCGAGGCGTTTCCGGGCGGAGGCTAAAGCCTGGGGCGGGGCCTGCCCTGCGAGGCCGGCGATCAGGCGTCGCTGGGCGCGCACCGCCTCCTCGAACCGTCCGGCGGCGGCCAGGGCGATGGCGAGGCCCTGGCCGAAGAGCGGCGAAGGCGTTTCGCCGAAGGCGCGGCGGGCCAGCTCCAGGCCGCGCGCCGGATCGCGGACGGTGGCGTTTCCGCTGGCGCTCAGCAGCAGGCCGAGGAGGTAGGTCTGGCCGATGTCCTCGGGCGTTTGCTCCAGGCCCGCTTCCAGCGCGCGCCGGGCGTCCGCCGGCCGGCCGGTCGCCAGGTAGGCGGAGGCGAGAGGCAGGCGAGGGGCGGCCAGGCCTGGGGCGGCCTTCAAGGCGTCTTCGTAGGCCGTCACGGCACCCTCCGGGTCGCCGGCCAGCGCTCGGGTGCTGCCCAGCCGCAGGTAGGCCGGAACCGCCGCGGCGTCCTCGCCGAGGGCGGAAGCGTAGTGTTCGGCGGCCTGCTCGAAATCACCGGCTCGCTCGGCGATGCGTCCGAGGGAGAGGTGAGAGCGGGCCGCGAGCTGGGGCCCCGGCGCCAGGCGCAGGGCCTGCTCGAGATGCCGGCGGGCAGTTTCCGGTTCCGAGGATTCGAGCAGCACGCCGAGGTTCGCCAGCGCCGCCGGATGTTCCGGGTCGAGGGCAAGGACCGAGCCGAGCGCCGCCACCGCCTGGCCGCCGCGCCGCAGGGCGAGCAGGCTCATCGCCCGCTCGAAGCGCGGTTCCGGCTCCAAGGGGTCGAGTTCCAGGGCGCGGGCAAAGGCCTCGAGGGCGTCCTCATGGCGCTGCTGGCGGGCGAGGGCGATGCCCAGCACCAAATGGCCCTCGGCCAGATCAGGCTCGATCTCGAGGGCTCGGCGGGCCTCCGCCTCGGCGTCCCGCGGCTGCTCCGCCAGCACCAGAATGCCGGCGAGATCGACGTGCGCGGTGGCCCGGCCGGGCTGGAGTTTCATCGCCCGCCGCAGGGTCTGGGCGGCGCCCGCTGCATCGCCCATCTGGCGCAGCATCGAGGCGAGGGCGTGCAGGCTCGGCGGGTGGTCCGGGTCGGCCTCCACCGCCTTCTGAAACTCGGCTAGGGCGGTCTCCGAATCACCGCGTGCGCGGGCCCGGCGACCCTGCATCAAATGAACCGCCGAGCCGGCGGCGAGAGCCCGGATCTCCTGGACCACCGGGTCCGGGATGATCAGCTCCTGCCGGTCGTAGAGGGCGAGCTGGGCCTTGGCCTCTTCCGCGCGGCCGAGCTGGCGATAGGCCTGGGCGAGAGGAAACCGCACCTCCGCCGCCGCCGGTTGGATCTCCAATGCGCGCTCGTAGTGCCTCGCGGCGCCCTCGAAATCGCCCTCGGCGGCCGCCGCGCGGCCCAGCCCGCGGTGGGCCGCGGCGAGATTGGGAGCGACCTCCAGCGCCCGCTCGAAGCGCCGCCGGGCCTCCACCGGTCGTCCGAGGTCGACGAGTGCTTCGCCGAGGCGCACGAGGGCCGCCGGGTAGTTCGGCTGGAGGGTGAGAGCGGCTCCGTAGGCTTCCTCCGCCTGCTCGAAACGGCCCGTGCTCTGCGCCGTGAGGCCGGCGAGATAGGCCCACCGGAAGCTCTCCGGATCGAGGGCGCGGGCGTTGCGCAGGGCAACGGCGCCGACCTCTCCCAGGCCGTAGACAAAACTCAAACCACCGAGTTCTCCGTAGGCCTGCGCCAGGGATTTGGGATCGCCGTGGAGCGGCGGCGGGTCGAGGGCAGCGAAGCGTTCCGTGAGCTGGTCGCGAACGGCCGGCTCCATGGTCCCCAGGGCGGGGGTGGCGAGTCCTTCGAGGGCGGGTAGGGTCCGGCTCTCCGGGACGCTGGCGGCGAGCGGTGCGGCGAGTGCCCAGGAGAGGGCCAGGAGGGCGACCGCGGCGCGGAATGGACCGTTCACGGCGAAACCGTCTCGCCGGTGCCTCGCACCAGGCGGGTGTAGGCGTTGGCGGCGACCTCCGGCCAGCGCTCCACGCCACCGGAGGGCCAATACACCCGCACTTCGTAGGGACCCTTGCGCGCCCCCAGGCCGAGCAGCACCCGGGGGTCCCCGGAGGAGGCATAGCTGCCGCCCGGCCGGCTGCGGCCCCACAGAGCGGCTCCGGTCTTCGGCCGCACCTCGACGCGGGCGTTGAGGGCTGTGCCCTGGCCCGCCCAGGGCTCCACTCCGAGCCAGGCGGCGCGCGCTCCGATCTGATTGATCAGCAGGCGCACCGGCCCTTCGCCGTTGGTCACCACCACGTCCGGGTCGCCGTCGTTGTCGAGGTCGCCGACCATCGCTCCGCGGCTCACCTCAGAAAGCTGGAAGGCTTTACCGGCGAGGTCCGTGACCTCCCGAAAGGTCCCCTTGCCGTCGTTGTGCAGCAGCTGATTGCGCTGCTCGAAGGGAAACGCCACCCCGGCATCCCGCTGGGCGGGAATCGTCTTGACGGCGCCGTTGACCGCCAGTAGGTCCCGGTGACCGTCGTTGTCGTAGTCCAACCAGGCGGTGCCGAAGCCGGTCATCGAAAAGCTCGGCGCGCCGACTCCGCGGGCCGTCGAGGCGTCGAGGAACTGTCCCGCACCATCGTTCAGGTACAGCGTGTTGGTCTCGCCGTCGAGATGGGTCATGAACAGGTCTTCGTCGCCGTCGCCGTCAAAGTCGGCGGCGTCGACCCCCATCGAGGCTTCGGCACGGCCGTCACCGTTGACGGCGGTGCCCCGAAACAGGCCCTCGTCGATGAATTTCCCGTCTCCCTGATTCATCCACAGGAAATTCGGCTCGCCGTCGTTGGCGACAAACAGGTCGATCCGGCCGTCGCCGTCGAAATCCGTGGCGGCCACGCCGAGGGCCGGACCCGGCGCCGCCAGGCCCGCCGCGGCGGTGATGTCCACGAAGGTGCCGTCGCCGCGATTGTGGAGCAGGCGGTCCGGCTCCGGCGGATAGCTCTTCGGGCCGCAGTAGTCGACCCGGCCGGTGGTGTCCAGACAGGGCACTTTCTTGGCCGGCTGGAAGTCGACGTAGTTGCCGACGTAGAGATCGAGGTGCCCGTCGCCGTCGGCATCGAAGAACACGGCGCTTACGCTCCACCGGGGATCGTCGGCACCGGCCTTTTGGGTGACGTCTTCGAAGGTGCCGTCGCCGCGGTTGCGCCACAGCACATTGGATCCGAAGTTGGTGACGTAGAGGTCGACGTGGCCGTCGCCGTCATAGTCGCCGGCGGCGGCACCCATGCCGTAGCCGGTGGAAGCGGCGAGGCCGGACTCCGCCGTGACCTCCGTGAAGGAGAGGCGCCGCTCGCCGTTCGGCAGCACCGAGAGGTCGTTGCGGTACAGGCGGTCGCTGGGAGGCAGCTTGCCCCGCGGCGGGATCTTGGCCTTCTTCGGATCCTGCTCGTCGCCGAGCATCGTCCCTTGGGCGAGAAACACGTCGAGGTCGCCGTCGCCGTCATAGTCCAGCAGCGCCCCGGCGGCGCCCGCGATCTCGGGAAAGAAGAGCTTACCGGTGGCGCCGGTGAAGTGGACAAAGTCCAGCCCGGCGGCGGCCGCCCGTTCGACGAAGATCTCTTCGCCGACGGCTCGCGGGGCGGCGAAAAAGGGGCCGGCGAAGAGTAATCCGGCGACGGTGAGGCCGGCGGCGGTGCGGAGTGAGTGGTCGGAAAAGGGCATCGGGAGGGCCACCTTCGTCGTCTCGGATGCTACCACCCGAAGGCTGGCCTGCCCGGCCGCGGATCAGCCGATAGGATGCGGTCCATGACCGCCTCTCGCCTCCAGCAGCAGCTCCGCTTCATTCTGGAAATCGATCGCCTGAAGGGGGTGCTGCGGCAGACCACCCTGGCGGACGGCTCGCGCCGCGAAAACTCCGCCGAGCACTCTTGGCACATCACCCTGATGGCTTTCCTGCTGACCGAGCACGCGGTGAGCGAAGAGCTGTCGGTGCAGCGGGTGATGGAGATGCTGCTGGTGCACGACCTGGTGGAGATCGACGCCGGCGACACCTTCTGCTACGACCGAGAGGCCCATCGCGACAAAGAAGAGCGCGAGCAGCGGGCGGCGGATCGCCTTTTCGGCCTGCTGCCGGCGGACCAGGGCGAGCGCTTCCGCGCCTTGTGGGATGAGTTCGAGGCCGGCGAAACCCTCGAAGCCCGCTACGCCGCCGCCCTCGACCGACTCCAGCCGGTGCTCCTGAACCTCCACTCCGAAGGTTCCTCCTGGCGCCGCCACGGCATCCGGCGCCACCAGGTGTGGGAGCGCAACCGCCCCATCGGCGACGGCGCTCCGGAGATCTGGTCCTACATCGAAGAACAGCTAGACCTGGCGGTGGAAGCGGGACGACTGAAGGCGTAGCGCGCGAAACTTCCCGGTAGCCCCCTTTCGCTGCGGATGCGATACGTTCCGGCGTATGGGAAGGCCGCGCCGGCCTGCTGCCGCCGCGTTTGCGCTTCCTTTATGAAGGAGGGTATTTTTATGCGACGCAATCTAGTCATCGCCCTGTTGGCGGTGCTCGCGCTGACGCTATCGGCCCCGGCCGCCTGGGCGCTGGACACGGCAGAGCCCCGAGCTGGCGAGCGGATCTCAACGAACGCGGTTTCCAACTGGTGGAACCTGCTCCGGGAATGGTGGGCGAACGGACTTCCGGAGACTCGGAACCAGCCTTCTGAGGCGGGCCCCGACGGCGCCTCCGTTGAACTTGGCCCCGGTGCCGACCCGGACGGTAGTCACAGAGAACTTGGCCCTGGCGCCGACCCGGACGGTCTTCAATGTGAATGTGGCCCCGGCGCCGACCCGAACGGTGGTCCCAGTGAACGTGGGCCTGGATTGGATCCCACGGGCTAGGCCTGAATAGGGCCACCGGCCACGGCGGTGGTGCGCGGCCTCCGCGCCCACTGCCTGGAGCGCGCCAGCCGACTGGAGGCCCTAGTGGGGCTGGCGCGCAAGGCCTTTCGTTCGAAGCCTCCCTCCGCCTGGATCAGCGGCGATTCGAAGACGCCGGGCCAGGTCCGGGAACCGGCATCTGCCCTGGTCAAAGCGATCGCTTTCGTCCCCCCGAAGGCCCAACTCCCCTCAGCGAAAGATCCGAAACCACCACCCGAAAAGTCTCTGCACCGTCGGCGTGAGCTTGCCGCGGTTCCAGGTGTCGGCGGCTTTCTTGACCACCTCGCCCTGGGTGGGGTAGGGGTGGATCACCGAGGCGATTTTTCCCAAACCAATCCCTTCGGTGGTCGCTAGGCAGAGTTCGCCGATCATGTCGCCGGCGTGCTCCGCCACCAGGGTGGCGCCGAGGAGGGTGTCGGATCCCTTCTTGAGGTGCACCCGCAGGAATCCCTCGTCCTCGCCGTCGAGGAGCGCCCGGTCGATGTCGTCGAGGGGCAGGGTGAGGGTGTCGACCTCGATGCCCTGCTCCTGGGCGTCCTGCTCGTACATGCCGACGTGGGCGATCTCCGGGCTGGTGTAGGTGCACCACGGGATCACCAGGTCGCTCACCTTCTTGCGGCCGAAGAACAGAGCGTTCTGGATCACGATGCGGGCCATGGCGTCGGCGGCGTGGGTGAACTGGTACTTGGAGGCGACGTCGCCGGCGGCGAAGATGTTGGAGTTGGAGGTCCGCAAGCGGTCGTCCACTTCGACGCCCCGTTTGTTGAACCGGACCCCCGCCGCTTCGAGACCCATGTCGTCGACGTTCGGCGCCCGGCCGGCGGCCACCAGGATGTCGTCGCCGTAGGCCCGGCCGGTCTCGCCGTCGCGCTCCCATTCGAGGGCCTTGGAGCCGCCGTCCGCCGAGGCGGCGGTGATCTTGACTCCCAGTTCGAGTTTCACACCGTCCGCCAGCATCGCTTCCTGCACGACCTCGGCGGCGTCGGCGTCTTCGCGGATGAGGGTGTGGGGTGCCATGTCGAGCAGGGTGACCTCGGTGCCGAAGCGGGCGAAGGATTGGGCCATTTCGCAGCCGATGGGACCGCCGCCGAGGACCACCAGGCGGCGGGGCAGTTCCGTCAGGCTGAAGATCGTTTCGTTGGTCAGGTAGCCGACCTCTGCGAGGCCTGGGATGGGCGGCGCCGAGGCGCGGGCGCCGGTGGCGATGACCGCCTTGCGGAACTTGAGCTTCGCTCCCGCGACCTCCACCGTGTCCGGCCCAGTGAACCGGCCGGAGCCGAGGAATACGTCGATGCCGGCATCGCGGAAGCGCGCCGCGCCGTCCACCTTGGAAATGTCGGCGCGGATTTTCCGCATGCGCTCCATCGCCTGGGCGAAGTCGCCGGAGCCGTTGACCGCCGGCGCGCCGAATCGTTCGGCGGCGGTCTTCACCTGGTGCCAGGCGCGAGCGGCGCGGATCACGCCTTTGGACGGCACGCAGCCGACATTCAAGCAGTCGCCGCCCATCAGCTCGCGCTCGATCAAGGCCACCTTGGCGCCCAGGCCGGCGGCGCCGATGGCCGATACCAGGCCGGCGGTGCCGGCGCCGATCACCACCAGGTGGTAGCGGTCGGCGGGCTCAGGGTTTTTCCAATCCGGCGGATGGACGTTGTCGATCAATCGCCGGTTGTGTTCGTCGGCGGGAAGCATCTCGATCTGTTCGGCCATGGTTTATGCGTCCTCTCCGTCGCCCTCTTCGAGATCCCCTTCGACCTCGCCTTCGAGGGCCTTCTTGGCTTTCTTGGTGATGATCACGGTGACGGCGAGGGTCGCCAGCAGGCCGACCCCGAGGAGCACCCACTCGAGCGCCCCTTTTTCCTCCGCCACGGCGCCAAAGACCTTGCCGTAGTACACGTAGAGCAGAGTGCCCGGCAGCATCGCGAAACAGGCGATCAAATAGTGGACGAACTTGACGTTGGTGAGCCCCAGGGCGTAGTTGCCGAGGCTGAACGGGAAGACCGGCGACAGCCGCAGCAGGGCGACGATCTTGGCGCCCTCCTTGCCGATCGCCTTGTCGATCGCCTTGAACCTGGGCCAACCGGCGACCTTCGACTCCACCCAGCCGCGGGCCAGATAGCGCGAGATGAGAAACGACAGGGAAGCCCCGAGGGTGGCGCCAAGGAAGGCCCACAGGGTGCCGAAGGCGAGGCCGAAGATGGCTCCGGCGGAGACCGTCAGCAGCCAACCCGGCAGAAAAGCGACGGTGGCTACGGCATAGCCGAAAACGAACACTGCCGGACCCCAAAAGCCGAGGGTCTCCACCCACTCGCGGAACTGCTGAACGTACTCTTTACCGTCCTTCGCCAGCCACACAATGGCGGCCACCAGGGCCAGGCCGGCGATCCCCTTCCCGATGGTCTGCCAGCGCGAACTTCCCGCGCTGGAGCCCGCAGAGCTCTCCCTTTGAGACATCACATTCTCCTCTTGTATGAGGGGGCCATTCTCGCAGCTTCGGCCGACCTTGGCCGCCGCCTGACGATACTACGGCCGATGGTCGGCTCCGGATTGGCGCATTTCTCGCCGCCGATGGACCGATTCGGGTGCCATCGCGGTCCGGCTCGAGAAGCGGCTTCGCTTGTCGTAAATGCACATTGATTAGAAAAATTTGGTCAAAATGCAGTTTTGGTCTTGTTTTTCTCGCAATTCGAACCTAGAATCCGCAGATTGATCGATAAATAGAGTGCATTCTGCGCATCGCCGATATCTTCATCATGACCGAAAAAGACCTTCTCAAATGTTGCGAGTCCGAGGCCGTGCGCTTTCTGCGGCTGCAGTTCACGGACCTGATGGGGACCCTGAAGAACGTCGAGGTGCCGCGCAGCCAGTTCGAGAAGGCGTTCGACGGTGAGATCACCTTCGACGGTTCGTCGATCCTCGGTTTCACCCGTCTGGAAGAGTCGGACATGCTGTTGGTGCCGGATCTCGCCACCTTCGAGATCAATCCCTGGGAGAGTGGCGACGGCTCGCGGGTGGCGCGGGTGCTGTGCGACGTCCACCAGCCGAACGGTAGGCCCTTCGAGGGATGCCCACGGCACACCCTCAAGCGGCAGCTGGCGCGCGCCGAGGAGATGGGATTTGCCACTGCCTTTGGGCCGGAGCTGGAGTTCTTCCTGTTCCGCAAGGATGCCGAGGGGCGCACTCTGGTCGAAACCCACGACGTCGGTGGCTACTTCGACCTGACGCCGGTGGACCGCGGCGAGCAGTGCCGCCGGGCGATCGTGGTGGAACTGGAGGCCATGGGCTTCGAGATCGAAGCGGCGCACCACGAGGTCGCGCCGGGGCAGCACGAGATTGCGCTACGCCAGGCCGACGCGGTGACCTGCGCCGACCGCATCGCCACCTTCCGCTTCGTGGTCAAGAAGGTGGCCCTCGATCACGATCTGCACGCCACCTTTATGGCGAAACCGATTTTCGGGGTCAACGGCTCCGGCATGCACACCCACCAGAGCCTGCTGGGTCCGAAGGGCGAGAACCTGTTCTTCGATGCCGAGGCCGAGGGACAGCTTTCGGCGTTGGCGCGCGGCTATATTGCTGGCATCCTGCGCCACGCGCCGGCGCTGGTGGCGATCACCAACCCGCTGGTCAACTCCTACAAACGGCTGGTCCCGGGCTTCGAGGCGCCGGTCAACATCGCCTGGTCGGAGCGCAACCGCAGTCCGCTGGTGCGAGTGCCGGCGCGGCGCGGGCCGTCGACCCGCTGCGAGGTTCGCTCGCCGGATCCGTCGGCGAATCCCTACCTGGCGTTGACGGTGATGCTGGCGGCGGGCCTCGACGGAATTGCCGAGGAGCTGGATCCGGGGCCGCCGGTGAACAAGAACATCTTCACCATGAGCCATCGGGAGAAGCGCCGGCTCAAGATCGATACGCTGCCGGTCAATCTCTCCGACGCCCTCGACGCCCTGGACAAGAACGCGGTGATCCGCGAGGCCCTAGGGGAGCACATTCACGGACAATTCATCGCCGCCAAGCGGCAGGAGTGGAGCGAGTACATCTCCCACGTCCACCCCTGGGAGATCGAGCGCTACCTGGCGACCACCTGAGGCACCGATTCGCGGAGCCATGTTTGCGAAGCAGATTCCATCGACTTTTCTAGTCACGATTTGAAAGACGACCGACAACACAGGAGAGGGGCATGAGCGCGAAAGCTTTTTTTGAACTGGCCAAGAAAAAGGGCGCCGAGATGGTGGATTTGAAGTTCACGGACTTCCTCGGCACCTGGCAGCACTGTTCGTTCCCGGTGGATGTCTGGGACGAGAAGACCTTCGTTGACGGGGTGGGCTTCGACGGCTCGTCGATCCGCGGTTGGCAGGCGATCGACGTGTCGGACATGCTGGCGGTGCCGATTGCCGAGAGCGCCAAGATCGATCCGTTCTTCGAGCGGCCGACGCTCTCGGTGCTCGCCAACATTGTCGATCCGATCACCGGCGAGGCCTATACCCGCGACCCCCGCTATGTCGCTCGCAAGGGCCTCGACTATTTGAAAAAGACGAAGATCGCCGACACCTGCTGGATCGGGCCGGAGCCGGAGTTCTTCATCTTCGACGAGGTTCGTTACCAGCAGTCGCAGCATCTCGGCATGTATCAGATCGACTCGGTCGAGGGCGCCTGGAACACCGCCCGCATCGAGGAGCCGAACCTGGGATACAAGCCCTCCTTCAAGGGCGGCTACTTTCCGGTAAGCCCGACGGATACGTACCACGATCTGCGCGGCGAAATGGTCTACGCGATGCGCGATCTCGGTATCCAGGTGGAGGCGCACCATCACGAGGTGGGCACCGCCGGTCAGAGTGAGATCGACATGAAGGCGCTGCCGCTCCTGGAGATGGCGGATCAGATGATGTGGTTCAAGTACGTCATCAAGAACGTCGCCAAGAACGCCGGCAAGACGGTGACCTTCATGCCCAAGCCGATCTTCGAGGACAACGGTAGCGGCATGCATACACACCTTTCGCTGTGGAAAAAGGGCAAGCCGCTGTTTGCCGGCAAGGAGTATGCCGGGTTGTCGCAGATGGCGCTCCACGGCATCGGCGGCGTGTTGAAGCACGCCGAAGCGATCCTCGCCTTCGCGGCGCCCACTTCGAATTCCTACCGCCGCTTGGTGCCGGGATTCGAGGCGCCGGTGAACTTGGTGATGTCTGCCCGCAACCGCTCGGCGGCGGTGCGCATCCCGATGTACAACAAGAGCGCCAAGGCGAAGCGCTTCGAGTTCCGCTGCCCGGATCCCACCGCCAATGGGTATCTGCTCTTCACGGCGTTGTTGATGGCGACCCTCGACGGTATCCAGAACGAGATCGATCCGGGCGATCCCCTCGACCGCGATATCTACGAGATGACGGCGGACGAGCTGTCGGCCTTCAACAAGACGCCGGAGAGCCTGGAGCAGTCTCTCAACGCGCTGGAGAAGGATCACGAATTCCTGCTCGCCGGAGATGTGTTCACGGAAGACGTGGTGGAAACCTGGATCCGCTACAAGCGCGAGCACGAGGTCGATCCCCTACGGCTCCGCCCCCACCCGTACGAGTTCGAGCTGTACTACGACAGCTAGTCGCTCAACCGTTCAGTCTTTCAACGCCGGCTCCGGGGTCTCGGGGCCGGCGTTTCTTTGTGTGCGGCCGGTGGCGGCTGGTGCGGGGTCGCTGGGGACCGGGCGAGCCTGCTCTAACTTTTCACTGAATGGGCTCGCCCTGCGCACCGCGAGCGCAAGCCGGCGATGGCCTCCAACGACTAGTGCGAGCGCTCGCGGTGAGCTCCCCCTCGACCCCGCACCAGCCGCCACCTCCGTGTACTCGGGCCTCAACCTACTCGCCTACAGTGCTCAAGCGAGGTACAGTCTCAGTTGGTTTGTTTGGGAAAAATTGCGGATGTTGTCGATTTGCAACCCCCTCGGTGACCAGGTTGTGCTGGTCAACAAAACTCGCGGGAGACTGACTAGATGCCGTCCATAGTTCTCAGAGTTTTCGAGTGGTTGTCAATTCTTGTGGCCGTGGTATTTGGGGTACTTTGGGTCCTTGATCCTGGTGGGCACTATGAGCCCATCGTTACTCTCTGCGGTGTGCTTGGGGCCGTAGTGGCGATGTTCCTTAGGAAGGACGGGGGAGGTGCCGGCGATCAAGGAGTAGGCCAAGATGGCGTCGTAGCAGTGGAGGGTGAGGGTCGCTTCCTTCTCAAGGGTGGCCCGGAGCAAGCCGACAAAGCCTGGACCATTTTGACGGCGCCGTTCCTGAAAAGGTACACCTCTTGGCACCCCTCTTACTCTGACTTTGAACCCGTCTCTTTAGATCCCGATGGAAAGGCGATTGAATTCGAGACGCGAGGGACTTCAGGCGGAAGATATCCTTGGAGGATCGAAGAATGGAGCGACTCAAGAAAGCTGCTTAGACTTTGGAGAGGCCCTTCCAAGAATCCTCCTAGGAATATTGATCTTCTCATTGGAGCAATATTCTTGGGGCTAAATCTAGAGTTCAGGGTCTTTCCTGGGGCCGGTTCTCCCTTTATAGAAATTACCTACAAAGAGCGATGGCGCGGGCAGCCGTGGCGTAGCCGGCGAACTTGGTTCAAGAACGGACCCATTAGAGAGATCAGGTGGATTTTCAACAAGTTTCCCATGGACGGCAGGGTTGACTATGTGCGGGAACTTGATCGTCACGTGAGGTAGCCGAGCTTGATGTTCAGGTCAGGGCTGATCCTAAGCTTGGGGCGGAAGGCAGTGGTAGCAATTCGGTGTGGTCGTCGGGACGGTGGAGTCGCTCATCCGGGGGCTCAGCACGAGCGCTTGGAGGGATAGGGGGAGGCCACCGGCGGTTTGCGCTCGTGCTGCGCAGGGCGAGCCCTACTCGTCAAAGTCCGTTCAGGCTCGCCCGGCCCCGGGGAGCGCCTCTACCGTCCCGACGACCGGGGATCCTGGTGGATCTAGGGTCCCTGATGCTCCAGCCGCAGCAGGTCCATCACCGTCTTGACCGGCGCGAAGGTCCAGTTCGGCACTTCCACGAAGGCGGTGTTCCAGCCGGCCATGGCGCCGTTCCACAGGCCGGGGCGTTCGAGGGCGCGCAAGGGGCGGCCGGCGTGGGATTTGTCGGCCACGAAGGCGGTGGCGGGATCGATATAGCCGGAGAGGTCGTAGGGCCTTCCTTTGCGGTCGCGCACCGCGCAAACCAGATCCACCGGGTTGAAGTGGGTGGCTTCGGTCATCAGGTGCTTCTGCTCCGGCGCGATCTGCGAGGCCTCGACGAGCTGGACGGACTGGCCGCCGTCCGAGTCCACCACCCAGTACGGCCCGCCGCCGGGTTCGCCGGTGTTCTGAACCACGCCGGTGACTCGTAGCGGACGGTCGAGCCGGTCGATCAGTGCCTGGCGTTGCTCCTCCGTTGCGAGGGATTCGAACGCCTCCGGCAGCTTCCGACCGAAGGCGCCGGTGAGCAGGTCCAGGGCCCTTTCGAGGGCCGTGTTCTCACCACGCTCCAGGGCTTCCAGGGCCTGGAATACCCGGCGCTGGAGGTGGGCGGCACGGCCGATCAGGAGGGTCTTGACCTCGCCGGCCGCTCGGCCGGTTTCGCCCGGCAGCACGTTGTCGATGTTCTTGATCACTACCAGGTTGCCGGCGAGTTCCGCCAGATTTTCGATCAGCGCGCCGTGGCCGCCGGGGCGAAGGAGGAGGCGGCCGTCCTGCCGGCGGAAGGCCCTGCCGGAAGCCGGGTCGAGGGCGAGGGTGTCCGTCGACGGATGCTGGTGAGAGAAGGAGACGTCGAGGGTGGTTCCGCTCTGCTCAATCCGGGGGCGGATCGCCGCCAGGTGGTCTGCGAAGGCGGGCTGATGGTTCGCCTGAACGGTGAAGTGGAGACGGCAGCGGCCGGCGGCGTCGCGGGTATAGCGGGTGCTCTCGACCAGGTGCTCCTCAAAGGCGGTTCGCTGTCCGTCGCCGTCCCGGTGGAAGGGGATCAGCGCCTTGGGTCGCGCGGCGAGGGCCAATCCATCGGCGGCAAGGAGGGCTTCGAGGAGGTGCGCCCGGTCATCCCCGCCGGTGGCTTGGCGCAACTCCTCGGCGAAGGGCAGGTCGTCCAGGCGGTCGAAGAAGCGGTCCGTTTCGGCGGTTGCCTCGCCACCATCGCGCAATGCTTGGAGGGCCTTGAACATCCGGCTGGCGGCACCTGAGGCCGGCACCATCTTGGAGACGCGGCCGGCGGCGATGGCCTCCTCGGCGGCGGCGATGATGACGGCGTCCCCCTCCGGCAGGCGCGCGATGCCGTCATCCAGGCGGCACGGGCGGTCCAGCCGGATCGGCGACGGCGGATGGCGTAGCTGAGCGAGCTGCCGTTCCGCTTCCGAACGGGAGATCCCAAGGGCGGCGAGCTGGTCGAGGTCCGCCGTCGCGAAGTCCGCTGAGGTCATGGGTCCGCGGCGGCGTCAGGGTAGACCGGCAGGCGATCCAGCCACTCGGCGAGGGTGGGGGCGTCGCGGTCCTTGGCGGAGAGCACCGGATGCTCGATCGGCCAGTCGATGGCGATGTCCGGGTCGTCCCAGCGGATGCCGATCTCGTCGTCGGCGCGGTACAGCTCGGTGCACTTGTACTCCACCTGGGCCGATGGCGAGACGACGCAGAAACCGTGCGCGAACCCCGGCGGAATGTAGAGCTGGCGGAAGTTCGAGTCCGACAGGGTGGCGCCGTACCACTGGGCGAAGGTGGGGGAGTCGCGGCGGATGTCCACCGCCACATCGAAGACTTCGCCCTCGACGGCGCGCACCAGCTTGCCCTGGGGGAAGCACCGCTGGGCGTGCAGGCCGCGCAGGATGTGGGGGCCGGACTTTGAATGGTTGTCCTGCACGAAGGCCGCCGCTAGGCCGGCGGCGGCGTACTTGTCGCGGTGGTAGGTCTCCAGGAAGAAGCCGCGCTCGTCGCCGTGCACCAGGGGCTCGAAGAGGAGCACGCCTTCGAGGGGAGTGGTGTGGACTTTCATCACATGGTCCCCTGGCCGGCGGTGCCTAGGCGCTCTCGCCGGTAGTTGCCGGACTGCACGTTCTCGCACCAGTCCCGATGGTCCAGATACCAGCGCACCGTCGCGTCGAGGCCCCGGGCGAGATCGTAGGCCGGCGCCCAGCCGAGTTCTTCGCGCGCCTTGGTGTCGTCGATGGCGTAGCGCCGGTCGTGGCCGGGACGGTCCGTAACGAAGGTCTTGAGGTCGATGTAGGCCGCCACCCCGGCGGCGCGCAGGGCCGCGTTCTCCGCCGCCGGCCGGTGTTCTTCGAGGGCGGCGCACAGGCCGTCCACGATCTCCAGGTTGGTGCGCTCGCTGCGCCCGCCGAGGTTGTACTTCTCGCCGGGCCGCCCGCCTTCGAGGGCCGCCAGCACGCCGTCGCAGTGGTCGTCCACGTAGATCCAGTCGCGCACGTTGAGGCCGTCGCCGTAGATCGGCAGCGCCTTGCCTTCGAGGGCATTCAAGATCATCAGTGGGACGAGCTTCTCCGGGAACTGGAAGGGGCCGTAGTTGTTCGAGCAATTGGTGATCAGCGCCGGCAGGCCGTGGGTCTCGTGGTAGGCCCGCACCAGGTGATCGGCCGAGGCCTTGGAGGCGGCGTAGGGCGAGTTCGGGGCGTAGGCGGTGGTTTCGTGGAACAGACCCGTCGGCCCCAGGCTGCCGTACACCTCGTCCGTCGAAACGTGCAGGAAGCGGAAGCTCTCCGCGTCGCCGGCATCGGCCAGGTGGCGGCGGGTGGCTTCCAGCAGCTCGAAGGCGCCGACGATGTTGGTGCGGATGAAGGCGCTGGCGTCGTCGATCGAGCGGTCGACGTGACTCTCGGCGGCGAAGTTGACGATCGCTTGCGGTGAGTGCTCGGTGAGGAGCCGGCGCACCGCTTCGCGCTCGGCGATGTCGCCCTTGACGAAGGCGTAGCGGGCGTCGCCTTCACAGGCGGTCAGGTTGGCGAGATTGCCGGCATAGGTGAGGTCGTCGAACACGACCACTCGCCAGTCGGTGCGGTCGAGCACCCGGCGGACGAAGTTCGAGCCAATGAAGCCGGCGCCGCCGGTCACGATCATGGTGCGCATGGGATTGGGGACCTCCGAGCGGTTTGGGATCGGAGCGTCAGATACTGCCTACGCCGATCTGGTGCTTGAAGCCGTAGTATATCCCCGCATGTCCTTCTTCCAAGCCATCGTCTTGGCCCTCGTCCAGGGCCTCACCGAGTTCCTACCGATCAGCTCTTCGGCTCATCTCATCCTGGTGCCCCTGTTCTTGGGGTGGGAGGACCAGGGGCTGCTCTTCGACATTGCCACCAACACCGGCACCCTGGCGGCGGTGATGCTCTACTTCCGGCGCGACCTGCAACAGGTGTTCGCCGCGCTGTGGTCGGCGAAGGACGAGGCGGTCGGTCCCAGGGAGATCGACGGTATTCCCGTTCACCGCTTCGTCGCCGCCTGGATTGTGGGCACCCTGCCGGTGGCGGTGGCGGGTTGGATGTGGGGCGATGCGGTGGCCACCGTGGCGCGCAACGCCTGGGTGATCCTGTTGACCACGGTGATCTTCGGGCTGCTCCTCGGGTTGGCGGATCGGTTCGGCGCCCGGCAGCGGGATTTCGCGTCGCTGCGGGTGTCCGATGCGGCCTGGATCGGTCTGGCGCAGGCCATCGCCCTGATTCCCGGTACCTCTCGCTCGGGAATCACCATCACCGTCGCCCTCCTTGTCGGGCTACGGCGCCCGGCGGCGGCGCGTTTTTCCTTCCTGCTCGCCATTCCGGTGGGCCTGTTGGCCGCCGGTTGGGACGCCTACCAACTGCTGCGCGGCGAGATGCCCGGCGGCGAACCGCTGCCGCTGGCGGTCGGATTTCTCGTCGCCGGCCTCGCCGCCTACGCCACCATCGGATGGCTTCTCGCCTGGCTGGAGCGCCAGAACCTGTCGCTGTTCGTGGCCTATCGCTTGGCGCTGGGAGCGGTGATTGCGGTCACGCTGCTGTAGGTTGCGCGGGATCAACCCATGAAGACTCTTGGGCTGCGCCTTGCGGTGGTGACGGTCGGTTTGCTGGCGGCGCTGCTGGTGGCCGAGGTGGCCCTGCGCACGACGGGTTTCGATCTCAATCCCAATCCGCGCCTGCGCTGGGACGGGCGCTTCGGGTGGACCTTTGAGCCGGGCTATTCCTGCGGTCCGCCGGGCTGCTTCGCCGAAGGCCGTATCGACGGCGTCGGGAGAGACGGTTTCCGCAAACCGCCGGTGGCGCGGGCCAAGGCGCCCGGGGTACGCCGGTTGGTGATCCTCGGCGACTCGATCTCCGCCGGCACCGCCTATCCCTATGCCCACACCTTCGCCGGCCGCCTGCAGGCCTGGTTCGACGGCGGCGGTGCCGAGGAGCGGTGGGAGATCCTGAACTTCGGGGTGGACGGTTGGGGCACGGCCCAGCAGTGGATGGTGCTGGAGGAAGAGGCCTTGTCCTACCAACCCGATGCGGTGGTGCTGCAGGTCTTGCCCTTCAACGACGTGTGCAACAACAACCTGGCGCAGCTCTACACCTGCGGCCGTCAGGACTTTCACCGCCCCTATCTGGTGCCCGAAGGAGACCGTTGGCGAAAGACCTGGGCAGATCCCTCGCGGGCTCGCCTGCGCCAGGCCTCTCGCCTGTTCGGAGCCGTCGAAATCGCTTGGTTGGGTGGCCGGGAGGAATTCGGAGCGGATGGAATCGTCGCTTTCGACGAAGAGCCCAACGCCTCTCGCCGTCCGAATTCCCGGCGTCGCTCGGTGCGGGAGCAATACGCTCAGGCCGCGGGCCTCGAATTCCAGAGCAACCTCTATTCGCTGGTGCCGGACCCGCGCCAACCGCCGGCGGTGCGCCGTGGCTGGCAGGTGACCGAGCGGTTGGTCGGCGAGATCGCCCGGCGGCTGGATGCCCAGGGTGTTCCGCTCTATGTTTTGGTCGTGCCCTTTGTCGAGACCTTCGATGCGAGCTGGTTGGCGCGCAAGAGCGCCCCCGGCCCGTGGCCGCGGAGTGCGACGGGAGCGGAGCTGCTGCCGAGCTACGGTACGGATCGGATGGAGAGGGTCGCGTCGGACCTCGGCCTGACGGTGATCTCCGGGCGGCGAGAGATCCTCGCCCGGGCGATGCAGCCGACCGACTATTTTTACCCCCCGAGTGCCGTACCCGATCGTCATCTCAACGGATTCGGCCATCGCGCCGCGGCCGGCTGGATTCTCGACGCCCTCGCGGCCGATGGTTTCACTCGGCTTCGGCCGCCGGAGCCAGCGGCCGCGGTCGATCTTCTCGCTCCACTTCCTCACGCCATCGCCTTGCGAGGCTTGTGGAACGACTGGGTGCGGGATGAACACCGCGGCGAAGGACCGGAGACCCGGCTGGCCTTCGCCGGCGAACCGGGAGCGCAGCCGCTGCTTCGGTTCGAGCTGGAAAGCCGTTTCAACGACCTGCCGGTGCAGATCTTCCACAACGGCCGGCCGGTGCTGCCGGGCCGCTACCTCCAGCAGGGTGAAAAGTGGGCCGGAGAGGTTCGGCTGCAGGCCGAAGAGGGCCGCAACGAGGTGATCTTCCGCTGCTCCGGCCCGCTGCCGGGGGACGAGCTTTGGGCGCTTCGGTTTTTTCGCCTGGAGTTGGTAGGGGGAGCGTAAGCCAATGATGATTAGAGCTTTATGACTTTCCTGGCGGGTGGTCCACAGCTTCGAACTCGACCTCCGGAGAGGGGATTTCAGCGGATCACCCTCAGTCCATTTATCCATATTGACACGTTGCTATTCCATGTGCTACTGTTCTTCTCGACGGGGAGGTAACCCTCCTCTCATCCCTCCCAACGAGGAGCGCAACAGGCGCTCCTCTCTTTTTTTATGGGCTACTTTTTCAGGAGGGCTGGGCGCCCCCTCGGCTCCAAGAAGTGTCATTCTTGGCGGCTCACCCTCATCCTCGGAGGCTCTGCCGCCGCCTCGCCGGGGGCGCCTAGCCCTTCGGGCTCGGATGCGATCTGCTGTCGTAGCAGATCGCTCCTGGCACAGCTCGGCTGCGCAGGGTGGTTGCTCGCAGTTCAGCCGCCCATGAGGTCGTCGCGGAAGCCCTCGCCGGGGCCTGGCTCCAGACCGATCCAGCAGGCGAAGAGGGCGTCGGCGAAGGCTTTGCCTGCGAGGGTGCCTTTGTTCTGGCCCTTGACCTCGACGGTGGTGCCGGTGCCGGGAAGGTAGGTGAAGGAGAAGCTCTCGCCCTTGTCGACATCTTCCATCCAGGAACAAAGGGTCTCGAACTGGCCTTTCAGCTCGGCGGAGGCGTTCGGGGTGTTGGCGGCGAGGCCGTCGCTCCAGGCGCCGCAGATCGAGTCCGCGCCGACGCTGCGCAGGAAGTTCATGTCGAGGCGCCGAGGCTCGTCAGCGGAGAGGACGGCCGTCGGCGACGCAGTCTTCGCCGGCAGATAGAGGCCCGCCACGTACACCTTGATGAACAGCTTGGAGCGCAAGGCCATGCCGTTCAAGACCATCTCCTGATCGCCCACCTCGACCGAGTCGGGCAGGGTGACGCCGGCCAACTTACCGGCGAAAGCGGGTGTTGCCGGGACGAGAACCAGGACCAGGGCCAGCAGGGCGAGGGTCGCCGCCGTCGACCAACGATGATTGCGGGTCGGGGAGATCTGCATTTTTCTTCCTCCTTGAAACATCGGGATTCGTACCACCGTGGGGCAGCCTATCGAAGTCCAACGGAAAAGGCCTCCGCCGTAGGTCGGCGGAAGTACAATGTCGCCGGACCCGGGTGTGAACGAACAGAATCCAGCGATCGCCGATGCCGCCCTGGCTTCGGCGGCACGGCAGGGCTCCCAGGAGGCCTTCCGGCAACTGCTGTTGCGCTTCCAGCGACCGGTGTTCAACCTGATCTTTCGCATGGTGCGCGATCCGCTGATCGCGGAGGACCTGGCCCAGGACGCCTTCATCAAGGCCTTCCGCAAACTCGACCGCTACGATCCGCAGCGAAAATTCTCGAGTTGGCTGTTCAAAGTCGCACACAACACGACCCTCGACCATATGCGCCGCAAGCGCTTGTCGCTGGTCGCCCTGGAGACGCCGGACGACGAGCCGGATCTCGCTCGGGTGTTGGCGGACGACAGCCGCCGCGGGCCGGAAGTCCGGGTGCAGCGGGGCGATCTGGCGGCCGCTCTCGAAGCGGCGGTGGCGACCCTGCGCCCGGAATACCGGGAGATTGTGGTGCTGCGGTATCAGCAAGGTCTGCCGTACCAAGAGATCGCCGACATCACCGGCTTGCCCCTCGGCACCGTCAAGACCCACCTCCACCGGGCCCGCAAGGAGGTGCAGGCGCATCTCGAAAGCGCCGGCTGGACGGCGGAAGGAATTCTCGATTGATCGACTTCCGGGCGAAACTCCAACCGGTCGCGGCCCGTAGGGCTCGGAGGAGGACATGATGAGCAACCGACGAGAACCATCGACGACCCCACGACGAGCGGAAGCGTCGGCCCTGGCGGACTGGCTGGAGGCCGAAGGGACAGAGCGTCCGGAAGCGGCCGATGCCGCTTTTTTCCGGCTGTTCGCGGCATTGCCGATGCTCTCCCCGCCGGCGGAGTTCGCCGAGCGCGTTCTCGCCGCTCTTCCGAGTCCGGTGCCCAGGCCTTTGCGCGGTCGCTCCCTGCTGGCGGCGTGTTTCTTGCTTTTGGGGTTGGGCGCTGGTTTTCTGCCCGCAGTGCTTCGAGTGGTCGGTTCCGTGACGTCCCTCTCCGGGTTGGTGGAGGGGTTCTCCGGTGCGGTGGTGTCGTTGGCGCGCTGGTCCGCCGAGGCGGTCGATCTGTGGCAGATCGCTTCCGGGGTCGGCGCCGGTGGCGCGGCGCTGTTGGAAACACCGCCCATCGCTATCGCCCTGATGCTGTCCATGCTGATCTCCGCTGTCGCCTTGCGTAAGCTGGCCGTATTGATCGCAAACGAGAGGAGTTGGTCCCATGTGGCCTCGACCCTTTGAACAATCGTCTGATGTTTCGCTGAACTCCCGTTCGCCCCGCTGGGAAAGGTCCATCGTTCTCGGTGTGTTGCTGGCCGCCCTTCTCGGCGGTCCGGCGCTCTACGGCCAGGAAACGGCCGCTCGACTGCCGGCGGAGGCTTCCGAGACCTTCGAAGTGTTGCCCACGCGGATCGGCCTGCTGCTGCGGCCGCGCTCGCCGGAGGCGCCGTTTCGCACCGTCGAGATCACCGGCGACGAGGTGGCGGTGGACGGCGAGCTGGTGGCCGGCGACGCTCTGGACCGGCGCTTGGGCGACTTCGCCCCGCAGGTGCGCCGGCTTGTCGAGCTGAGCGAGGCGGATCGCCGTGTCGCCCTGGGCTTGGCGGAACCGGCGCCGCGTCGCCTGGAGGTGCGCCAGGAAGGCGGCGAAGCGGTGGTGGGGGCGGTCAGCGCCCGGGCGGACGAAGACTCCGATTCCGAGTCCAAGGGCGACAGCGACTCCGAATCCGAAGAAGACGACGGCCCGCATGTGCAGGTGTCCCTCGGGCCCAGCGGTTTCGGCGTGCAGGTGGAGCAAGCCCCGAGAGTCGATCTCGGCCAGCGGGTGAGCCTGGGCGAGAGCGTCGAGGTCGGACCTGATGAAGAGGCTGAGGAAGCGGTCGCGATCGGTGGTCCGGTGCGGGTCTACGGCGAGGTGGAACAGGACGTCCTCGCCGTCGGTGGCTCGGCACACGTCGACGGCAAGGTGGGCGGCGAAGTGGTGGCCGTCGCCGGCTCCGTCTACTTGGGGTCGGAGGCGCAGGTGGCCGGCAACGTCACCAGCGTCGGCGGCCGAGTACACCGCGAAGGTGGCGCCGAGGTCGGTGGGGTGGTCTCGGAAGTCTCCATGGGCCGCCTGTTCGCCGGCAGCGCCTTCAAGATCGAAGATGACGACTACCGGCCGGCGTCGCGCCGTTCCGGCCGCGTCGGTTCCTTCTTCGGACAGATCGCCTGGGCGTTCTTCCTGGCGCTGCTGGTGTGGTTGATCGGCATCGTCTTCGCCCGGCCGATGGAACGTATCGAGGAAAAGATCCGCTTCGACACCGCCCGCGCCGGCCTGGCGGGACTGCTGACGGTGGTCCTCTTCCTGCCGATGATCTTCGTGGCGGCTCTGATCCTGGTGATCTCGGTGATCGGGATTCCGCTCCTGGTGTTGATCCCGGTGGTCTTCTTCGTCGGCGCCGTGGCGGTGCTCTTCGGCTACGCCGCGGCGGCCCGGGTGCTCGGCCGCAAGATTGGCGACCGCTTCGGCCGCAAATTCGGCAACGGCTTCCGGTTGGCCCTGGTGGGTATCGCCGGGCTTCACCTGTGGAGCATCGTCGCCGCCTTCTTCGGCATGATCGGTGGGCCGCTCTACTTTTTCGACATCATGTTCTTCCTCTTCGGCCTGCTGGTGCAGATCGTCGCCGCGCTGGTCGGCCTGGGGGCGGTGATCCTGACCCGCTTCGGCGCCGGTCCGCGGGAGGAGGCGGTGTCCCTGACCCCGCCACCGGTGCCGCCGCCCTTCGAGCCGCTGTCGCCCATCTCGCCGTCGCCGACTGCACCGTCCCCGACGGACCCGGCTGGCGCGGTAGAAGACCCGGCTCCGGCCTCCGATCCGCCGCCGGCCGAGGTGCAGGAAGACCTGCCGGTAGAGGAGCCGGAGCCGGCCTGGGTGGAGATGGAGGAGCCGGTCGACGCCGGTGCCGAGACCGGCGATCCGGAGGCCGGCGACCCGGATGCCGCCGGCGACGCGCCGGACGGCGAAGACCCCGACCGGCGCGAGTCCTAGCCAGCAGCCTGCTAGCGGAGCACCTACCGGTAGAGCGGCCGGCGCGGATCGATGCCCTCGTAGTACGAGGCTTCGACTTCGCCGGTCGCCGCGCCGTTTTGCCCATCGGCGATCTTCACCATCACGTAGCCGTGGCGGCCTGGCGCTACCCACTCGCCTTCACCCGGTGAAGGTGGAAGAAGGAGAACACGTTTCAGCGTTCCGGCGTACGCTTCCGGCAGATCAATCGCTCGCTCCGAGATGGCATACCTGGCAGCCGATGCGGCTGCCGCCGGTGAAGAAGGTCGGTGGATCGTCGCCCGGATCATCGTTGGCGAAGAGCTCGGCGTAGAGTTCGAGATTCTCCAGCCGATCCTCTGCCTCGTCGCGAAATGGCCAGCGGGAAAAGGACTCTGCGCTGCGAGTGGCCAGCAACAGCTCGCGCGCTCTTTGTGGGTGTCCCGCCTTCAACTCGTAGTCGGCGAAGAAGGTGAGATAGCCCTCCTGGTTGTGCGGCCAGCGAGGTCGGTTGAGGCAACTGACATCGCCGGGATCGTCGTTGCAGCCGCCGGTGGCGCTGCGCAGCGCGGCGAGTCCGCGTTCGAACGGCTGCGTCCCGGGTCTGTCGGAGAAGGACTGTAGCGCCACCGAGAAGGAATGAAAATTCGGGTCCTGCCGGTAGGCCGCCATCAGTTCGTCCATTAGCGACTCGCGCTCGCCGACGTCTTCGGCCAGGGCCAAGCGCACCGGCAGCAGCCAACTGGCGATGCGCTCGTCCTCCGGAAGCAGCTCTTGGGCCTGCGACAAGAACCGCTCGGAGAGCAGCAAGTGCTCGACGAGGCGCGGATTGGTGCGGTCGCCTTCGGCGGCGAGCCATAGGTGATTGAGGCCGAGGAGCAGGGCCGTGCGGCCGTCCTGCCGATCTCCTAGCCAGGCGATCATCAGGTTCCGAAGAGGCCCTTCCCGCCGGCGCGGCTCGCCGTTGAAGACCGCAAAGAACTCCTCTTCGGCGGCACGCGCCTGCGGCGAGCGGTCTCCCGAGGTCGCCTCGTCCGCCGAAACGGCCAAGCCCCAGCCGGTCAAGGCGGCGACCAGGAGCACAGCGAGGATCTCGATCCGTTGGCTCACGGCGTCACCGTCTGCAGGCTCTCCACCTTCCAGCTCACGTGCGGCGTCTCGGAGCCCATGAAGCCGGAGATGTCGAGCAGGGTGATCATCACCGTACGGGCCGGATCGAAGGCCCCCGGATCGGGGACTTCGGCCTGGGGCGCGAAAAAGGTCAGGTCTTCGGCGAAGACCTCTGCCCGGCGGGCCTTGCCTACCCGCACCGGTACCGCTGGGAAGGAGAAGACGGCGCCTTCCGCATCGCGCAGGGTGATGGAGAGCTGGGCGTTACGGTTTCCCGAAAGAGCGACCTGAAGGTGATCGAGGTCTTTGAGGGTTCCCGGTGGAATGACCAGCGCGGCGCCGGCCGGTTGGCCGGTTTGCACCTGGTAGGACACCTCCAGGGCACCGTCTGCGGACTGGACTTCCACTCCGTCGCGCACCGGTCGCCAGGTCCACGGCGGCGAGCCATCGAGGGGAAGGGCGACGGTGCCATCGGTACCGGTGATCGGCGGCAGAGAGGCCGCGATGTCTCCGAGGGGAGGTACTTGATGAGGCTGGGCAGCGAGGTCCGTGACCACGAAGAGGGTGGCGAGGACAACGGTCAACAGAGCGGTCTTGCGCATGGTGAAGTCTCCTTTCGGTTGGCGGTTGCCGGCGGGCCAAGAGCCCTCCGGTGACGACGGAGACCAGCCTAGGCAGCGGGGTGGACCGGGCGCATGTGCCGGAAGTCGCTGTCGTCCACCATGACCTTTGGCACATCCGGCGGTCGGAGCCGGCAGGCTAGACTGCCGTTCATGCACCGAAACGAGACCCATTCCAGCCTCTTGCGGGTGGTGGGCGGACTGACCTGTGTCGTAGCCGGCTCGCCGGTCTGGGTGGACCTCATCCGCCGGCCGGAACTGCTGGGCCGGCCGCGGTTTCAACTGTGGTGTCTTCTGTTCGCGATGGTGCTGGGGTCCTTCGCGTTGATGACCTCGAAGTGGTGCGATCGGCGGGGCCGGTGGTTTCAACGACTACTGCTGGTCGGGATGACCGGTTCGGCGCTGGCGGCTAGCGCCACCGTACCCAACTCCCTGCACGGGGTGCTGCTGGTCATCGCGGCCGCCGTTGCCGCCGAGATTCTGCCGCTGCCGGCCGCCCTCCTCTGGTTGGCCGGGCAAACGGCGATTTTCGGCTGGATCTCCCAGGGTAGCTACTCGCCGGTGGAGACCTTGACGCTGGTGGGCGCCTTTGGCGGCTTTCAGCTCTTTGCCCTCTATTCGGCACTGACGGCGGATCGTGAGCGCACCGGGCGAGAAGAGCTGGCCCGGGCCCACGGCGAACTCCTTGCCACCCGCCGGCTGTTGGAAGACACCACTCGCTCCGCCGAGCGGCTGCGCATTTCCCGCGAGCTGCACGACGTCATGGGCCATCGCTTGACCGCCCTCACGTTGAACCTGGAGGCGGCTCGTCACAGCGAAGGCGACGCGGCCCAGCTCCAGATCGACAAGGCCGAAATCCAGGCTCGGCAACTCCTCTCCGATGTCCGCCGGGTAGTCAGCGCCTTGCGCGAAGAACCGGCGGTCGACCTCGCACGGGCACTCGAGGCGTTGGGAGCGGGCATCGACCGGCCGGCGATTCACCGTGAGGTACCGGAAGCCCTGCAGTTCGACGATCCCGAGCCGGCCCACGCCCTGCTGCGCAGCGCCCAGGAAGGCCTGACCAACGCCCTGCGCCACGGCCGGGCGGCGAACGTGTGGCTGACCGTCGAGCGCGCTGATGGCGGCGTGGCCCTCACCGTGCGGGACGACGGGCGCGGCGCCGCGGCTCCGAAGGCAGCCGACCGCCGGCGCGCGGGCCACGGCCTTGCCGGCCTGCGGGAGCGGCTTGAACCGCTCGGTGGCCGGCTTACAACGGAATCCCCGCCGGGCGGCGGCTTCACCCTGCGCGCCTGGCTGCCGGTAGGTTTGTGAGCGACTCGCTCCTGCGGGTCGTCCTGGTGGACGACCAGACGCTGGTGCGCGAGGGCATCCGCACCCTCCTCGGCCTGCTCGACGACATCGAAGTGATCGCCGAAGCGGGTGACGGCGACGAAGCGCTGGAGGTGATCCGGCGGCAGCGTCCCGACGCGGTATTGCTCGATCTGCGCATGCCCGGCAAGGATGGCCTGGAGGTGCTCGCCGAACTGCGTGCCGCCGAGGCGCTGCCGCCGACGCTGGTGCTCACCACCTTCGACGACGACGCGGCAGCCCTCGAAGCCATCCGCCGCGGCGCCCGCGGCTTCTTGTTGAAGGACATCTCCCTGGAGCGGTTGGCGGCGGCCATTCGTACCGTCGCCGCCGGCGGCACCCTGATCCAGCCGGCCCTGACAGAGCGCATCTTCCGCACCGCCGGCGAGGCCGGTTGGGAGTTCCCCAGCCTCGATCCGCCGGATCCCCTGACCGAGCGCGAGGTCGAGATCCTGCGCTTCCTGTGTGGCGGCTACAGCAACCGGGAGATCGCCGAGGCCCTGGGAGTGGCCGAGGGCACCGTCAAGAACCACCTCTCCAGCATCCTCTCGAAGCTCGGCGTTCGGGACCGCACCCGGGCGGTGCTCAAAGGCCTCGAACTCGGCTTCATCTAGCAGGGCCCACCGAGACGGCTTCGCAGGCTCGCCCTCCGGGCTCGCGCCTCGATTCGCTACTCAATGCCCTTGATCAACGGTTTCTCCGTAACCGGTCGCTGAGTCAGGCGTTTCCCGGTGGCTGATAAATTCGGCGTATATGAATCCTGTCAATGGCGACGACATCACCGACCTGCTGGTGGCCTGGAGCGGCGGTGATCGCAGCGTGCTCGACCGGTTGATGGAAGTGGTCCATGATCGCCTTCATCGGCTGGCCGGCAGCTTCATGAACCGGGAGCGGAAAGAGCACACCCTCCAGACCACCGCGCTGGTCAACGAAGCCTTCCTGCGCCTGGTGCGCCAGGATCGGGTCGAGTGGCGCGACCAGGTGCACTTTTTCGCCGTCGCCGGCTGGGTGATGCGGCGCATCCTGGTCGACCACGCCCGCCGCCAGAGCAAACTCAAGCGCGGCGCCAACGCCCAGAAGATTCCCCTCGATCGGATCGAACATCTCTCGGTCGAGCGGTCGTCGGATCTGCTGGCCCTGGACGAGGCCCTGCGCACCCTCGAAGAACACGATTCGGAGCTGGCGCGATTGGTGGAGCTCAAGTACTTCGGGGGCCTGATCAAGGAGGAGATCGCCGAGGTGATGGATCTTTCGCCGGCCACCGTCACCCGCCGCTGGCGGGCCGCTCGGGCATGGTTGTATCTCTTCCTCACTGGGGGGCGGTCGGCGGAGGCCGGATGAGCCGGTGGCAACTCTTCCCGAATCGACGATGAAGAACTGGCGGCAGGTCAACGAACTCTTTCAGCGGGTCTTGGAGATGCCGGCGGAGGAGCGGGAATCCTTCTTGGAAGAGGCCCGCGGCGACGATGCCTGCGGGGATGCCGGGCCGATCGTCGATGCCGTTCGCCTGCTGCTGGTGGCGGACGAATCGGCCGGTGATTTCCTCGCGCAGCCGGTGCATCCGCGCGGCGAAGGGGAGGCGCAGGCCCTCGCCCTTCGCGCTCCAGGAAAGCGCCGGGTCGGGCCATACCGGCTGATCCGGGTGATCGGCCAGGGGGGCATGAGCACCGTCTACGAGGCGCGCCGGGAAGAAGACTTCGACCGCCGAGTCGCCCTCAAGGTCATCCGCCAGGGAATGGAGAGCGAAGAGGCCCGGCGCCGCTTCGAAGCCGAGCGCAAGATCCTGGCTCACCTCGACCACCCCCATATCGCCCGCCTGTTCGACGGCGGCACGACGGAGGGCGACGCGGAGGATGGCGGTTTGCCGTACCTGGTCATGGAGCGGGTCGAAGGGCGACCCCTCGATCGGTTCTGCGAAGAGCAGCGCCTCACCCTAGGGGAGCGGATCGTTCTCTTCCGCAAGATCCTCGAAGCGGTGCACTACGCCCATCAGAACCTGATTGTCCATCGCGATCTCAAGCCGTCGAACATCCTGGTCACCGTGGAGGGGACCCCCAAACTGCTCGACTTCGGCATCGCCAAGATCCTCAACGCCGGGGCGTTGCCGGCCGGGGAGGGTGAGGCCACCGCCGCCTGGGTGCGGGTCCTGACCCCGAGCTACGCCAGCCCGGAGCAGTTTCGGGGCGGACCGATCACCACCGCGAGCGACGTCTATTCCTTGGGTGTGTTGCTATTCAAAGTGTTGACCGGCAGCCAGCCCTACCGCATCGAAGGCGGTTCCCCGCAGGAGGTCGAGCAGCAGATGCTCGATTTGGAGATCCCCGCTCCGAGTTCTCGCGTGGCGGAGGGAGACGAGGCGCCGCGGCTCCGGCAGGAATTCGCCGGGGATCTCGATGCGATCGTCCTCAAGGCCCTGGAGGTCGCGCCGCAACGTCGCTATCGTTCCGTCGAACAGTTCGCCGAAGACCTCCGCCGCTTCCAGGAGGGACTTCCCGTCGAAGCCGTGCCCCACGGGGCCGCCTACCGGGTACGCAAGTTGCTCCGGCGTCACCGCCGAGCGGTAGTGGGGGGTGCCGCGGCGTCGGCCCTGGCGCTGGTCCTCATCGGTCTGTTGCTGGTGCAGAACCTCCGGGTCGGTCAGGAGCGGGACCGGGTGAGCCGGCAACGCGATGCGACCGCCCGGGTCCTCGCCTTCACCGAACGGATTCTCTCCTTGGCGAACCCGGCGGCGGCCCGGGGGGAGGAATGGACCGTCGCCGACGCTCTGGACCGAGGAGATCGGTTGATCGACGAGGAACTGGCGGCGGAACCGGAAATTCGTGCACAATTGCACGGTACCGTCGGCCGCATTCTCCTCGCCCAGGGAGAGTCCGATCGGGCGATCTCTCACCTCGAAGAAGCATTGAACTTATGGCGCCGGGAGCGTGGCCGCGAGAGCATCGAAGTCGCTCAGGCGTTGAGCGATCTCGGCAAGGCCTGGGTCGAGGAGGGAGACTTCGCCCGGGCGAAGGATCTTGCCGGGCAGGCCGTCCAGCTCTATCGGGGTCCGATCGGCCTCGATCACCAGGGCAGCGTCGCGGCCTACAACGCCCTGGTCTACAGCCTGTGCGCCGAAGGCGATTTCGAAGCCGGCGAACCGATGGCCGAAGAAGCGTTGGAGCTGGCGAGGAAACTCCTGCCGAACGACCACGCTGAAGCCGCCCGCGCCCTGCACAACCGGGCCCACGTCCATAATCGGCGCGGCGATTCGGCGGCGGCCGAGACCCACTACCGGCAGGCTCTGGAGATCCGGCAGCGAATCTACGAGGAACCTCACCCGCTGATCGCCTCGACGCTCGGCAACCTCGCCTCGACGGTGCTCGATCGGGGGAAGCTCGAAGAGGCGGAAGGCCTGCTACAGCTCACCCTGGCGCAGAAACGTCTGCTCCTGGGCGAAGGGCATCCGAACCTCGCTCCGTCCCTCAACAACTTGGCCTCACTGCATCGCGAGAAGGGGCAGTGGGCGGAGGCGGAAGCGGCGGTGCGGGAGGCCATCGGCCTGTTCCCGGAAGGTCACGTTCAGCACCTTCGGCTGCGAGCCGAGCTGGGCAGTCTGCTGGCCCAGCGCGGCCGGGTGGCGGACGCCGAGGCGATGCTTCGGCGGGAACTTGCGCACTGGCGGCCGGAACTACCGCCGGGCAATACCCTGATCGCTTGGGCCGAAAACGCTCTGGGCGAAGTCTTGACAAAAAGAGGCGAGTTCAGCGAGGCGGAGGATCTCCTCGAGCAGAGCCTGCCGCTGATCCGCGAAGGTAGGGGCCTCGAAGACGGCTACACCCAGAGCGCTTTGAAACGCCTCCGGCGGCTCTATGAGGCGCAGGGACGCACCGCCGAAGCGGCGGAAGTGGCGGCAGACATCCGCGACCCGGCCTGATCCGAAAACGCCCGATCCGGCGCGTACTCTCCAGGAGCAAGTGCGGGCGCGCTCGGCGAACGCGTTCGAAGTCACGAGGTGGAAAAGAGCCTATTCAACAACCCAAAAGGAGAGAGCAATGCACAACTTCCACAAGCGTTGGATCGGATGTCTGGTGTTGGGGATCTTGGTGGCCAGCGCTGTTTGGGTTCCCGCCGCGGGGGCCTGGGACGAGCCGGAAGGAGAATGGCTCTTTTCGGAAAACTACCTGGGCTGCGATCCGTCCCTCGCCGAGTGCGTCGAGTGGGTAGTTCAAGGCTTTGTGCTCAAGGCCTGCTGCATCGCTCCGGATGCCGACCTCAGCGATGAAAACGCCTGCGACAACCCGCAGAGCGCCCGCGGACCCGGAAACGGTGGTGGGGGAATCGACCTGTAGGCGAGCGAATCTTCCCTAGCCTGGATTTCTCACCGGCAACCCCAAGCGAGAGGTCGTAGGTCGCTGGAGATGCAAGGCATCCGTGGGTTCTGCGCCGAAGGCGTACTGTCCGTACGTCGAGAAGCAGGTTCCGCGGATAACGCAGCAGATTCAGTGGCATACGGCCTCGCAGCAGGTTGTCGGTGAGAAAGGCAGGCTAGTGCCTGAAGTGGCGCCGGCCGGTGAAGATCATCGCCACGTCGTGCTCGTCGGCCGCCGCCATCACCTCTTCGTCGCGCTTGCTGCCGCCGGGCTGGATCACCGCCTTCACCCCCGCCTCGGCGAGGAAGTCGAGGCCATCGCGGAACGGGAAGAAAGCGTCCGACGCCGCCACCGATCCTTCGATCGGCAGGCGTGCCTTTTCGACCGCCAGGCGGCAGGAATCCACCCGGCTCATCTGGCCGGCGCCGATGCCCACGGTCTGATCCCGGCCGGTGAGCACGATGGCGTTCGACTTCACGTAGCGGCAGACCTTCCAGGCGAACTCCAGGGCGGCTCGCTCGTCGTCCGTCGGCAGGCGGGTGGAGGCGGTGGTCCAGGTTTCCAGATCCTCCGGCAGGCCGTCCGGCGCCTGGGCGAGGAGGCCGCCGTCGATCGACCGCAGCTCGATGCCGGTGGGGTGGGGCGCGTAGGCTGGGCAGACCAGCAGCCGTAGGTTCTTCTTCGCCGCGAAGACCTCCCGCGCGCCCTCGCCGAAGGCCGGCGCCACCACCACCTCCACGAACAGATCCGCCATGCGCTCCGCCAGCTCCGCATTCGCCGGCCGGTTGAGGGCCACAATCGAGCCGAAGGCGGAGACCGGATCCGTCTCCAGGGCGCGGGTGTAAGCCTCGGCCGCGTTGTCTCCACGGCCCACGCCACAGGGATTGTTGTGCTTGAGGATCGCCACCGTCGGCTCGTCGAAGAGCGCCACCATCTTGCGGGCGGCGTCGGCGTCGAGCAGATTGTTGTAGGACAAGTCCTTGCCCTGGAGTTGGTCCATGCCGCCGAGCAGGCCGGGGCCGCCGAGCGATTTGTAGACCGCCGCCCGCTGGTGCGGATTCTCGCCGTAGCGCGGCTCCAGCTCGCGGCTGGTGTCCAAGAACAGATGCGACGGGAAGCGCGGGTGGTCCGGCGCCAGGGCCTCCGACTCCCCCTCGTCATCGGAGGGTTCTGCCTGCCGTTCCATCCACTCGGAGATCGCTGCGTCGTAGCCCTGGGTGTGGCGGAAGGCCTTGATGGCGAGGCGCCGGCGTAGGGCCTCGGGCACGGTCTCCGACTGTTCGAGGGCGGCCAGCACCTGCGGGTAGTCCTCCGGATCGACCACCGGCGCCACGGCGTGGAAATTCTTCGCCGCCGCCCGCACCATGCACGGGCCGCCGATGTCGATCATCTCGATCACCTCCTCGAAGGCCGCGCCCTCGGCCGCCGCCGTCTGCCGGAAGGGGTAGAGATTGACCGCCACCAGATCGATCGGCGTGATGCCGTGCTCGGACAGCTCCTTGACGTCCGACGAGCGCGCCCGGTTGGCGAGAATGCCGCCGTGGATCATCGGGTGCAGGGTCTTGACCCGCCCGCCGAGGATCTCCGGAAAGCCGGTGACCTCGGCCACCCGCGTCACCGGAATCTCGTTCTCCTCGAGGAACGCCGCCGTGCCGCCGGTCGAGACGATCTCGACCCCCAGGCGATGCAGGCCGGCGGCAAACTCGGCCAGGCCCTGCTTGTTCGAAACGGAGATCAACGCGCGTCGCACGGGAAACATAGGGTCTCTCCTCTAGCCGAGGGTCGGGTTCAGGACCTCTGGAACGTTCTCCAAACAAGGAGGGCTCATTTTCACGGGTGGTCCCCCTGTCGGAGCTCCGGTCGGCCATCAACTGGAACGTTCTCCAAACAAGGAGGGCTCATTTTCACGGGCCAGTCGCCGGAAAGATCACCTTCGGCTGGGTCACCGGTGGTTCCGCCGGCCGAGGAGCCGGGGGCGGAACCGCCGTCGTCACTGTCGCCCGCGGCAATCGAAGCACCCGATCTCCCACCGTCGGCAGGCCCTTGCGATAGTCCATCCCGCCGGCCCGCAGCCAGATGTAGCGCATCACCGCGGCAGCATCGTCCACCGCGTGGCTGAAGGCCAGGGAGGCCACCCCGAAGGCCGTTGAGCGGTCGTCGAAGAACTGCCGGCCGGACCCGAACTCGATGCGCCGGTATTCGCGGCTCACCATCGGGTAGAGCGCTCGGCTGCGGGCCAGCGTTGTCGCCACCAGCGGCGAAACATTCGCCGCGCCCTCCAGCTCCGGCCGCAGACCGTAAAACACCACCGGCAAACGCGGCTCAGCGCTCTCCAGATAGCGTGCAAAATCGGCGAAAAAGCGCGTCTCCTGGGGGTCCGCGCCGGAAGCGTTGAGCGGCTGATTGGCATCCGCCACATAGTGCATCACCCGCCCGAGCTGGTAGACGATGTCCGAGAACGGAGCGTGCGCCTCGATCGCCGCAATGGCGTGCTCCACCTCGGCGTGGATCACCGCATCGAGGCGCCCGCCGCCGTCGGGATCCTTCACGTGACGGGCCGCGTCGCCGTCTTCGAAGGGCGCCAGCACCCCTTCCTCCAAGCGTTTCGGGTACTTCTCGATCTGCCTTGCCAAGTCCGACGGCGCCAAAGGCGCCGCCTCCTTGGCGATCACCACCTGGGTCTTCGGCGTCCAGGCGAAGGCCGGCGCCGCGAAAGCGAACACCACCGCCACCGGTCCCCACCAGCGGACTCCCCCCGCAACCATCGCATTTCGCCAAGTCATGGCGGCGATTCTAGCCTGCCCGAGTCCCAGAGGCCCACGCCACCGCCAAACCCCCGAAAGTCTTGACTCCACTCCCGCCGACTGGTAGAAATTGTCCCTTCCGGGGCGCCTGCTCCGAGTGCCTAGGTAGCTCAGTTGGTAGAGCACACGACTGAAAATCGTGGTGTCGGTGGTTCGATTCCGCCCCTGGGCACCAATTGAACTCTCCCCACGCCAGGTAGGTTAAAGCGGGTCGGAATGTCACCACGAGAGTGGAGGATGCACCGGTTGTGAAGCACAACGTCGCATTGTGCAAAGCGGTCTCGTGAACCTTCGGACTTGTTCGGTTATGACGGCTTGCGGAATCGCAAGCTCGGATCGCGCCGGGCCTGCTCCAGGTAGCGAGTGAACTGGCCGAGAAACTGCTTCGTGACCTCCTCGGCCTCGGCGGCCTGCTGGAAGAGGACGAGAGCGGCCATGGCTTCGCGGTGAACGTCTTGCGCCTCGAAAACGGCGGCGATCTCGTGGGCGACTCGGCGCACTTCTTGGGTTCTGCCGATCTCCAGCAAGACGGTCGCGAGTTCGAGGGAAACGAGAGCGGCGTCATAGCCCTTTCCGTCACGGAGGAAGCCGTCCCGAGTCGCTTGGAAGCTCTCCACCGCTTGATCGAGATATCCCAGGCCCGCATCGATCTTCGCTTCGAGCCACGAGAGGCGAAGCTGCGTCCAGTGATCGGGGAATTCTTGGTAGCGCTGGTAGCCATCGCAAAGGCCCTGGCGAGCTTCCGCGAACTTGCCAGCTTCGGCGAGATAAAAGAGACGGTTGTGCAAGGCGCAGAGCGCTAGCCGTGGGCGGGCTCTCAGCTCTTGGCATTTCTCCGCACGATCCAGAACCTCAATCGCCTGGTCGAGCCTTCCGGCATCGCGATAGAGCTCACCCAGCGACAGAAGAACTGCTGCCGCGCGGACAATGTCGCCGCCGACCTCGAAGAGTTTTATCGAGCGAATCAGCAGGGCCTCGCTTTGGCTAAAGCGCCTTTGATCGCGATTCAGGCCACCCTCCATCAAATCCACCTCTGCTAGGACCAGAGAGTCGACGACTCCTTCTGCGCGAACAACGTTCCGGGCTTGGTCAATGACCTCGCGGGCCGCAAGCAGGTCGCCGCTGACGCGCAGTGCATTCCCTTTGTGGGCCATCGCCAGAGCGCGGTACTCCTCGTGAAGCGGTGATGGCAGGGAAAGCGCTACTTGGAGAGCAAGCTGTGAGTACTCGAAGGCAAGGTCCGAAGCTCCAGGGAGGGCATGGCGACATTCGGCGATCAACTGCTCGGCAAGGAACGGGCTTCGGAAACGCCGGGTCGCTCGCTGCATTCGCGCGATGCGCTGCTCAGGTTTGAGCTTGATGAGTGCGCGGAAGTCGGCATCAGCACGTTCCCGCTCTGCCTCCAGGGCGGTGTCGAGATCAGAGGCATTTGCTGCGAGGTTGGTGAAGACCTGATCGAACTCGGAATTGCTGCAGCCCGTTGACTCGGGCTCGTCGCGGAAAGCGGCGACCTCGGATCGGCAAGTCGGGCACAATTCCAGGAGATGGGCTACTGCAATCTGAATCAATTCGTCCTCGCCGAAGCGCCCCTTGGAAACTGCACGCAAGACGGCCGAAGTAATGTGGATATCGGGCATTCCATTCTCCTTTTCCTGGAAGCAGGAGTGAGGATACCGCTCAATTTGTGACACACGAAGACACCGGCGTGCTCGCAACCACGCCGGTGTTCCTCCTTGAGATAACTTAGCCGATCGGATCCATTCCTCCGCCCGGCTCACCGTCGCCCTCAGTGGCGTTCGGCGGAGAACTCTCCAAAGCCGCGACATCCGCCTGCGGCAGCAACCATGAACTTGCCTTCGACCACAGGTCGTTCAGCCACATTTGAACAGAAAGATTCTCTTCATGCTGTGGGGTTTTGGCGAGAGCCGGGGTGGCGATCAGGGCCAGTATGAGAAGTGCACTACACGTCCAGCGTCGCATCGCATGCTCCAGTCAGGGCAGGTCGAATGGACCGCCGGATGCGGCCTACGCCCGCCTCTACCCTGAATAGTGCCTGAAGACGTAACGATTGCACCTTCCGGAAATATGAGCGCGAGCGCATTGGACGGCCTCTTCAGAAGCTGCGTACCATTCTTCAGCGACAACGCAATCGCCGGGAAGAGCGAGTGCTGGAGCCGATTGGCGGCGTTCTTCCTCAAATGAGCAGGTGATCTCAACCACTACGCAGGCCCTGGGAGGGTGTACCGTGCCGCGAATTCGACTCTTGCTTTGGACCCTACTTCTCGGACTGCTCCTCCTTGCTCCAGCGGGCACCTTCCAGGCACAGACGGTGCCGCCGGGCTCGCTCATCTTCGGAGACGGATTCGAGAGCGGGGACACCTCCGCCTGGAGCAATCGCTTTCCAAGTCTGAGCATCGCCTTTCTGGAGCCACCATCAGGCGGGTGTATTTCGGATACCCGGCCGCCAGTCGCCCTTTCGTATGGCGGTCCGGTGGGGTTGGAGCCGGATGTCAACACGGTGTCGCTCGTCGCCAACGGCGATGCCCTGACGCGAAGCTGCTCGGCGGCGAACGGTCGCATGGACTGCACCCTGTTGGAGGATCTCTCCGAAGGCGCGATCTCGCTGGTGGCGACGGTGGATGATGTGGAAGGACACTTCGCCTCGATGGCGTCGGTCGCGTTCTCGGTGGATGTGGGGATCCCGCTGGCCGTGGACACGGCGCGGGTGACGGTGACCTTCGATGGCTCGCAGGCGAGCGTCTCCGGTGGCCCGGATGCCGCCGAGCCGAGAGCCTTGGTGACCGCCACTGGACCGGGTGGCTCGGGGCAGACCATGGCGGGGCTCGATGGCTCGTTTCTGTTGAAGCTGGCCGGAGCGGCGGGCGATGCGATCTCCCTGGAGCAGGAGGACTGCGCGGGAAACACCAGTGGAAGCGCTTTGGTCACGGTGCCGGGTCAAGGTGTCACTCTGCCGCCGAATCCACCCGAAGTGGCACCGCCCCTCGACCCGACGACGGCGACGGATTTCGCCGAGGAAGTCGAGTTTCTGACCACCGGTCCCAATCCCATCCAAACGGGTGTCGCCCCCGGGACCTTGAGCGACCGTACCGTGGCGGTGCTGCGGGGACGTGTGCTGTCGCTCACCGGCGCTCCGGTTCCGGGGGTTCGCATCACCTGCCATGGTCATCCCGAATTCGGCGAGACGCTGACCCGCGCCGATGGCGTCTTCGATCTTGCGGTGACCGGAGGCGATGAGGTGGTGGTGACCTATGAGAAAGACGGCTACCTTCCGCTCCAGCGTCGTCTGGAGGCGCCCTGGCGTGATTTCGCGTGGGCACCGGATGCGGTGCTGACGCCGATCGATCCCGCGGTCACCACCGTCAGTTCCAATGCGGGGACGCAGCAGGTGGCGGTGGGCACGGAAGTGACCGATGAGGACGGCACCCGCTGCCCAATCCTGGTCATGCCGGCGGGAACCGATGCGGAAATGGTGCTCCCGGACGGCACGGTGCAGGCGCTCCCCTCGGCCAATTTGCGCGTGACCGAGTTCACGGTCGGCCCAACGGGGCCGGATGCGATGCCGGCGGATCTGCCGCCCACCACCGCCTACACCTGGGCGGGCGAGATCTCTGCGGATGAGGCGATCGTCGCCGGGGCGACGGAAGTGCGGTTCAGTCAGCCGCTCATCTTTCATCAAGAGAACTTCCTGGACATTCCGGTGGGCGAGCCGGTGCCGGCGGGGTACTACGACCGCCAGAAGGCGGCGTGGGTGGGGTCGGATAACGGCCTCGTCATCGAAGTCCTTTCGGTGGATGGGCAGGGTCGCGCTGAACTGGACCTCGACGGCAGCGGCCAGCCGGCGGGCGCGACAGCGCTGGCGGCGTTGGGAGTCACCGATGCCGAGCGCATCGAGCTGGCGGGACGGTTCGCCCTGGGCACCTCGCTCTGGCGCGTGCCGATTCCGCATCTGACGCCGTGGGACTTCAACTGGCCGTGGGAGCCGCCGCCCGACTTCGAACTGCCGCCGAAGGATGACGACGAGGGTGGCGACGACTCGGACGATGTCGATCCCAACGACCCGGTGGATCCAGAGGACGAGAACGATCCCCGCAACGATCCTAAGGAAGCCGAACCGGACTGCACTGGTGGCTCGGTGATCGAGTGCCAGAACCAGATCTTGGGCGAGTCGGTCGCCATTCCAGGAACGGGGATGGCGCTCCACTACACCTCCGATCGCACGCCCGGTCGAAGGGACGGTCAGATCCTCACGGTCCGAGTGACCGGGCCGACGGTGCCGGCGTCGCTGCTGCGAGCCGAGGTCACCTTCCAGATGGCCGGACAGTATCTCCACCGTACCTTTCCACCGGTCCCTGGGCAGTTTCTCCAGCTCTCGTGGGACGGCACCAATGGCTACGGCCAGAGTTTGCAGGGCGATCGGCCCGTGCGCATTCTCAAGCGCTTCTGCTACGGCTTGGCGTACTCGAGCGGCTCATCGGGTGACTTCGAGCGGGCCTGGGAGCGCTTCAGCGAAGCGGGTGGCAACTTTGGAGGCATCCGCCGCGGGACGAGCGAGGTCTGCCTGGATCGCAATCGCGAGACCACGCTGACGGCGCTCGGCGTCCCTGCTACGCAGTGGGACGCCCGGGGAATCGGTCTGGCCGGTTGGACCCTGACGCCGCATCACACCTACAACCCCGATGCGCGATCCCTCTACCTCGGCACGGGTGGTCGCCGTACACCGCAGCCCTTCGGGGTCGCTTCGCGCCGCGCCGTCGGTACAGGACTGTTCGGGTCGAGTGGCGACTTCGGACCCTCGGAACTGGCGCGAGTACGGCGAGTGCGGGGAATGACCTTGGCCCCGGACGGCACCCTCTACCTGGCCGATGCCTCGTCGAATCGGGTGCGGGCTGTGTCAGCGGACGGCATCATCACCACCTTCGCCGGCAACGGGCTCCGCTGTGAGGATCGCGAACTCGGCGATACGGCGACGGAATGTGGAAATGGCGGTCAAGCCCAGCAAGCTCCGCTGTCCAATCCCTTCGATGTGGCTGTCGAGGACGATGGCAGCGTCCTAATCGTCGAAGGCGGCAACCAGTGCGTGCGTCGGGTGGCGCCCGATGGGGTGATCTCCACGGTGGCCGGCGACTGCTTCGATCAGTTCTTGGACCTTGCGGTGGATCGTCCGGTCTCCGATGTGCGCGATACCGAGACCTCGGCCTTTGCCTGCGATGGCTGCCCGGCGACGAGTGTTCGCTTGCGAACACCCTCAGGCGTGCAATCGATCCCCGGCGGCGGCTTCTGGGTCACCGACTCCGGCAACGGCATGGTCCTGCGCGTAACGCCGGATGGACTCATCGAACGCGAAGTCGGCGACCCCATGGCGACCGGCCTGGGCGATGGCGGACGGGCTCGCGATGCAAAGCTCTCCCTTCCGCGCGGCATGGCGCGGGACCGCATGGGCAATCTCTACATCGCCGATAGCGGCCACCACCGAGTGCGCAAGGTCAGCCCGTCGGGAGTGATTACCACCTTCGCGGGGGACGGGTCGGACAGTTTCTCTGGAGAAGGTGGCCCCGCCGTGTCAGCAGGTGTTCCGTTTCCCAAGGATGTTTCCGTCCGGCGCGACGGAACGGTATTGATATCTGCAAGCGACCGGATCTTGTCCGTTGGCAGTGACGGACGGATTAACACCGCTGTCGGTGGCGGAACCGCCGATCCGCTGGTGGCGGGCATCCCAGCCGCCAACGCTGATTTCCTCTCCCTGTGGGGCGTTCTGGAAACGCCCCTCGGCACATTGTCGGTCGCGGATGAGAATCTCGCCGCCGTGTTCGAAGTCGGCGAGCCACTGCCGGGCTACGATGGCGACGAACTGCGCATCCCCAATCCCGCGGGGACCGAGGTCTACATCTTCAGCCGCAAAGGCCGCCATCTGCGCACCATCGACAGCCTCACTGGAGCCGTGCTCTGGGAATTCGGCTACGACGCGCAGGGGCGTTTGGTCACCGTGACCGATGCCGATGGCCTGGTGACGACGATCGAACGCGCTGGTGATGTCGTCTTGGCGATCGTCGGTCCATACGGCCACCGCACCGAGCTGGGCGAAGACCAAAACGGCTGGCTCTCCAGTGTCACCACGCCCGCGGGTCGGGCACAGTCCTTCCGCTACACCGAAGACGGTCTCCTCGAAGAACACACCGACGCTCGCGGCAATACCTCCCGCTACGAGTACACCGAAACCGGCCACCTGAAACGAGCCGTCAACCGCGCGGGAACCGCCAAGACCCTGGCGCGCTTCGGCCTGGAAGAGGACTACCGGGTAATCCAGACCTCGCCGACTGGTTTGGGAACGGAGTACCACGTCGATCGGCGGGGATCCGGCGCGACCGTTCGGACTCGGACGGACCCAGCGGGCTTTCCGGTGACCAGCTACCGACTGCCCGATGGACGCAGTGAGGTGATCTCCCCAGATGGAACGGTCACGACAACGCAGGCGAGCGGCGACCCACGATTCGGAATGTCTTCGGCCATAATCTCGGCATCGACGACCACGACACCAGGTGGCCGTACTCGCAACGCCTCACATAGTCGCTCTGTGACGCTCTCTGATCCCCTCGATCCACTGTCGGTGACGGCCACTGCGGATACCATGACGGTCAATGGTCACTCCGTAACTCGCATATGGGAAGCGTCCACTCGGACGATCACTATGGCCAGTCCAGAGGGCCGCGAAGTCGTCTTGAAAGTTGACGACCAGCGTCGTCCGATTGAGACTCGCATTCCGGGCCTGCTTCCGGTGTTTATCGCCTACAACGATGAAGGAAACTTGGAGCGTGTCTGGCAAGGAGTGGGCGATCACCGCCGAGAGATCGTCTTCGGCTACAACGACCAGGGGCGAGTTGAAACCGTCACTGATCCGATGCTGCGAGTCACTACACTTGAGTACGACGACGATGGACGACCGATCACTCAGATCTTACCCGACGGAAACTTCGTTAGCTTCCGCTACAACCTTGATGGGAATCTCACTGAATTGACGCCTCCGGGTCGTCCGACGCACAAATTCCAGTACACCTCGGACGAGCTTCCAAATCTCTACACTCCTCCCACCCTCGGGGGAGATCTCGAGGCCAGCAGTATGGAGTTTGATGAAGACCGACGCCTCGATGCGATCACGCGAGCTGGAGGTCTCGAAATCGATCTAGAATACGACGTGATGGGCCGTTTGCAAACGAAGTCATCTCCACAGGATGTACTCACGTACTCGTACTGGTCTGACACGGGTCGGCTGAAGTCCATCGCAGGGCCTCGGCTAGGGCAGGAAGTCTTCTATACCGCCGATGGATTTCTTCCCACTCAGACCGCCTGGTCGGGTCCAGTAAGTGGATCCGTGTCGCGTACATTCGATGATGATTTTCGAGTCATTACAGAGTCTGTGAACGGGGGAAATACGATTCTGTTGGAGTACGACGACGACGGACTTCTCGAGAAAGTTGGAGCACTGGATCTCCAGCGCTCGGCAACGACCGGTTTTGTCAAGGGGGCGACACTGGGCTCTGTCTCGACCGATACCGAATACTCGCCGTTCGGTGAGGTAGAGACGTGGTCAGCAGAGTTCGGTGGCAGCGAGCTGTACCGATACGAAGTCATATCTCGGGACAAGGCTGGAAGGATCATCGAGGCGCACGAAGCAATCGGTGGAACCACGGATGTGTTCATCTACGGGTACAGCGTGGTGGGTCGCTTGGAGACGGTCTCCAAGAACGGTGTTCTGCTGGCGTCCTACTCCTACGGACCCAACGGAGATCGGCTGACCTACGATGGCCCATTTGGCTCCGTGAATTCTCCAACCTATGACGACCAGGATCGCCTGACCGCGTACGGAGGTGTTTCATATACATACCTACCTAGTGGAGAGCTGAGCTCTAAGTCGACGGGCGGTGCTACGGTCCAGTATGGGTACAACTCCTTCGGGGACCTTCGGAGGGTGATTCTCCCCGATGGGATCGAAATTGAGTACATTCTTGACGGTAGTGGTCGAAGGGTTGGCAAGAAGATCGAGGGATCCTTGGTACAAGGGTTCCTCTACGGAGATCTCCTCCGTCCGGTTGCCGAACTCAACGGTGCAGGAGCCATCGTGTCGCGCTTTGTCTATGGCGAGCGAGGAAACGTGCCGGACTACTTCACACGGGGCGGTTCGACGTATCGAATGATCACTGACTTGCGAGGAAGCGTACGACTCGTAGTGAATGCTGCCACCGGAGTGATCGAGCAGCGGTTAGATTACGATGAGTACGGTCGAATTCTGCAGGACAGTAATCCCGGGTTCCAGCCCTTCGGCTATGCAGGGGGTCTCTACGATCACCATACTGGATGGCTGCACTTCGGAGCCCGCGAGTACGTTCCGTCGATCGGTCGGTGGAATGCCCGCGATCCCCTATTGTTCGGGGGGCGGGATTCCAATCTCTATGCCTACGTAGCTGGCGACCCCATCAACTTCGTTGACTTCTCTGGAACAGTCAAGTTCAGGGCGGAGAACTGGAACAACGTCTTCAGAGCGTACAGACTGCAAGAGCAGCTTCGGGAACAGCTCAAGCCGGAGACCAAGGAGTTCTTCGAACAGTACGGCGTCGATATCGATGAGGTGCTGTCGTACTGCTATGACTATGAGGTAGATCTCGTCGACACAGATCTCTTCAGAGGAAAGTACAATTCCGAGATATTTAATGAGCTAGAAATCGCGTTGGGGCTTTCAGATGAACTCTTCCAGGCGACACTCTTGCACGAATTGGTTCATTGGGCAGCAGATAAAGCGACGCCCTTTGGGAGCCACAAGCCCCAGATCGCTCCAAGCCTCTTGCAGACTGTTGAGAGCGAGATCTTGAAAGAGGCTCCCCACAACGTCTCCGTTCAGAAGCACTCTAAGCAGCCCTATGCTGTTGAGTATCTACAGTTCGGCTCGCTCGTGACCCTCGGAGGGCCGTAGCCGTGCGCGTTAGACTCATGCTAGGAATCCTTTTTTTCTCCTTGCTCGGATGCGAGCCACAGTTAACTTTGACCGAAAGGCGAACTGGGGAACGTGGATATTATGGCTTCCCCAGGGAGGCGGATTTTGCAGCTAAAGGAGAGAGGCGGACTATGTTTGTGCAGGCTGGCGATCAGTCTGGTTTGAAGGGAGTCCGCGGTTGGTTCTCCGTCGATGAGGAGCTTTGGCCTGAAGTTTGGGTGGTTTGGGACGATGGAAGGACAGAAGGTTCTTGCAAGGTGTCTGAGAAATGCGCGGCCGGCCTAGTTCTCTGGCAAATGTTTGCTCCGGATTTCTGTTGGGCCAATGAGGGAATGATTGCGTGGAGTGAGATTTCTCCGGAGCATCTAGAAGTCGAGTTGGAGCTGTCGTTTCAGGAAAACGATGAGGGACGGTGCAAGCTAGACTTCAATGCTTTGAACGTTGTCGCTGACCGGGTGCCTTCGGAAGATCTCGTGAGTAAATTGAGAAGCTATGGAGAGCATGATCCCAAGGAATTCTGGCGAGATTTGCTTGAGAAGGTGGCGCCCGATGAGGTGGATAGTGAGGCCTGAGTCTTCTGCGTCTACCGGAACATCGAGCAATTATTTGAGTTTGGGCGCCTAGTTGCGCCCAGAGGGTCTGGCCTATGAGAAGAGCACTTCCCTGCCTTGTCGCAGTCTCCCTTGTTCTTGGTTGCAAGTCGCCAGTTCGCTTGGTAGAACTCTCGAACGGAAAGTTTGTTCATTAAGCAAGCTATTACTAATATTACAGATATCCGAGGGAGGCGAGCTTTGCTACAAGCGAAGGCGCAAGTTTGGCCTATGTACAAGGCGGCAAGCAGGCCGGGTGGAAGGGTGTGCGGGGCTGGACCAAAATCGACGAAGAATTGGTGCCGGATGCTTGGCTGGTTTGGGACAACGCAGCGCCTGGAGGCTCATGCCGTGTCCCCAGCGAGTGCACGGTTGGGATGGAGATTTGGGCAATGTTTTCTCCGGGGTACAATTGGGCCAGCGATGGAGAGATTGATTGGGAGCGCAGGACGGGCGGGGATTTAAAAGTCGATGTCATGGCTCACTTTGAAGAGACTAGTTACGGCGGCAAAGAGATGCAGCTCACACTTTCCAACGTGGTGGCGTCGAGAGCTGACTGGGGAGATCTGACCCAGACGATACGTGGCCGACTTGAGTTGGATCCTGAAGGCTTCTGGAGCACGTTGCTGCAGGAAGCGAAATGGCAGGACAGTGACTGACGGAGAGTAGACCGTGGCTGTGCGAAATGTCGAACCCTCTTGACTCTCAGGCCTTGGTGGTGTTTCTACCATACCTGGTGATCGCTTGTTATCTGGCGCACTTCATTCTCTACTGGATCTTTCTTCGGAGACTCCGTACTCATCATGCGTCAGAGTGGCAGGAGATCGGTTCTCCTGGTGTATTCAAGAATAATACGCCCAAGACGGCATGGGGAGTCCTACGCTACTTGCGCGGCGAGCACCGCTCACTGAATGGTTCTCAATTGACGAGCTTGGCGCGAGCCCTCCACGTCTCGTTCGTGGTTTCCACTGTTGTTCTCTTGATGCTAGTCATGGTCAACTGGGGTTGAACTCTCCCTTGAGTCATGCAGCGAGAGTGAGCTATTGGTCTGCGGGAGTTTTCGTGGCTCCCAGGTCTCTGTTGCCGACTCAATCAGTAGGGACTTAGGCTTTGACGATCTCAATCGACTTCTATGAAGGCGCCTATGGTCCGACCCTGCGAATAGCACTTCACGAGAGTCGAGACCTTGAAACAGTCGCCGAAATGTTCTCTGCGTTGGCTGCGGGACGAAAACTGACTATCGACCTGCTTGAAGACTGTAGCGCCCAGGTGACGGGAATATCAAACTTCACCCTTCATCGAGTCCGCAAACCTCTTGAGAAGAGACTCAGGGAGATCCCGTGAACAATATTGATCCTTCCGGGCGCGGTGGTTGCACTGTTGATTTTCTCGGCTACAAGGTACCTGTTCCTAACAGCGCCCGGAAGAAGCCGTTGAATCACGCAGGCGTATTGACGTATGACGAGCAGGGCAATACCCGGTACTATGATTATGGGAGATACGGCCCTGATGACAGTGGGGAGGTGCGGCGATTTCGTGTGAGCGATCTTGAGCCGGGTGATGACGGGAAGGATTCTCTGCGGCGGGGGCCAGGCAAGGGTTACAAGCCCTACTTGCTTTGCCTTGGCTGGGCTGACGAAGAAAAGATCATAGATTTTGCGGAGAGAAAGAGGAAGAAGCCGGATCCGTATAGTTGGAATCCTTTCAGCCTGAACACATGTGTCACCTTTGCACAGGACGCATTTTTATCGGGGTTCAAATGAAGATTAAGATTCTACTATTTGTATTGGTTTTGTCTATGGCGTTGAACGGCTACTTGATGTTCGTTTGCGTAGATGACGGGACTGCCTTGACCGATATACGATCCAAGAATGACGACCTTCGGGAGCGGCGACAGTTTGCCCTGAGGGTCATCAACCATAGGTGGTCTGGCAGTTCTGTCGAAGATCTTGAATCACTCGCAAGAGAATTCGAGGCCGAAGGAGTGATCGTCAAACGGTATGATGACTTTTGGGAGCTTCACGATTTCATTTTCGCCATTGGTAATGGCCGAGTGCTGGAGGTTGGGGATTTCGACAGTCCGCTTTCTGATGCTGACGAAAAAAGCATGTGACAATGGTATCATTCGCGCCAGGCAGTCAAGTCTATCTTTTGGCGGAGGAGTTGGTTTCGGAGCCGGCATTACGATTACTACTCCCGTAGAGATTGGAAACTGACCATCAAAGGAGGTCGAAATATCGAATCCTCTTGACTCTCAGGCCTTGGGGGTGTTCTTGCCATACTTGGTGTTGGCTTGTTGTCTGGCGCACTTCATTCTCTACTGGATCTTTCTTCGGAGACTACGTACTCATCATGCGTCAGAGTGGCAGGAGCTTGGTTATCCCGGAATGTTTAGGAACAACACGCCCAAGACTTCTTTCGGAATAATGCGTTTCATGAGGGGGAAGTATCGATCTCTTAATGACCCTCAATTGAATCAGTTAGTCCGAGCGCTAAGGGTGACGTTCGTTCTAGGTGCGATCCTTCTCTTGGCTCTCGTCTTGGTGAGGTGGGGTTGAACTCTCCCTTGAGTCATGCAGCGAGAGTGAGCTATTCGTCTGCGGGAGTTTCGAGGTTCCCAGGTCTCTGTCGCCGACTCAATCAGTAGGGACTTAGGCTTTGACGATCTCAATCGACTTCTATGAAGGCGCCTATGGTGCGACCCTGCGAATCAAACTGCACGAGGTTCGAGACCTCGAAACGGTCGTCGAAATGTTCTCTGCGTTGGCTGCGGGACGAAAACTGACTATCGACCTGCTTGAAGACTGTAGCGCCCAGGTGACGGGAATATCAAACTTCACCCTTCTTCGAGTTCGGAAACCTCTTGAGAAGAGACTCAGGGTCGAAGGCAGCTTAGATCAGGAGGCCGAAGTGGTGTGGGAAGCTACTTCCGAGGAATGGGAGAACTGCTTGGGTCTGACAAACGCCTTCAAGATTGAGCGGAGTGGGCATCAGTACCTGACAGCTGAGGGGGTTGACGATGCATTGGTGGTGCTTAGCTTCCGCGAAGGCTAGAGGGGGTTCAGGGAATCGATGGAGCAACCCTTCTGGTTCTCGTAGGAACGGGATTGCTGCGCTCACCTTGGACCATTCTTTGATCAACTTCGCGGACTTGCCTTTCATTTTCAAGCCATCGCAGTCCTCCCCTGCGTACAGGGGTAAGGCGGAAAGAAGACAGAATGAAGATGACAAGATCGACATCATGGATACGATTTCTCCTGGTGGCGACCGTTCTCGGCTCTAGCCCCTTGGCCGCGCTCGGCGTGCAAGGTGGTGCGGAAGTCAGCGCTGCGATTGGTGAATTCCGGGGCTGGCGCTTTTCGATGCAGGTACCCCATCGGGCGGTGGTTACCTTTTCTTCTCCCGTTGAAGATTTCGCACTCTACAAGGTCAAGCTAGATGATGAAGTATTGCTTTCGATCTATGCCGGCGATCATCCAGATTTTCCGCAGTATGCCCCAAGAGATGCCGTTGAAGTGAAAGAGATTCTTGATCGACGGAATGTTAGGTCGATTCGTTGGGTCCGTGATGGTTTGGTGGGGCGCGAGGTCCTGGTGCAGCTTGAATCTGGGTTTCCTAAAAGGCTCCACATCGCTTATCCTAGGCTGTCGCGTGAGCAGGAGACGATTGCTGAGGCCATCCTTCAAAGCCTTCGGTTCGAGTAGGGCCAGAAGAGAGAATGCTGCCGGTGGCGGTGTATTTCGTGGGTCAGTGTAATTCTCCGAAGGATCTAGAGAATGAAGATCGCCCGACTGTCAATCTGCACTTTCCTGCTAGTTGGTCTGGCGTGTAGCGAGGGTGAACAAGGTGTGCGATGGAGGGTGCTGGCAATTGAGAAGGTGTTTAGCCAGACGACAGGCGACGTGTCGCTAGCTGTCGTCGGCAATGGGGCGTGGACCTCGTCGATCAGCGGACCACTTACGGACGAAGAGCTGAGGGAAGAGCTTGGAGGCCAAGCCAATGAAACGATGACAGCGGACTCCGTGATCGTCGATCTTGCGATGTCGGAGAGCCAGTCGCGTCGGTTTGTCTATCGGTTCAATTTTGAGAGCAGGGCGATCCTGGAATCGGTCCTCATCGACAAGAGATCTGGTGAGGTAACCGGTCGCTGGGACGGCATAAAGCAAGGATGTATTTCTGACAGCTTCCTCTTCTCCGAGGCACTAAATCTCTATGCTTGGGACGGGGCCACTCAGAGCGGCAAGTTGATTCAGGATGGCGTTTCTAGTGTCGCCTGCTCCGACGGAACCGCTTACTTCTTCAAGAACAGCGGTGACATCGTGAAGCTAGAAGGCTCCACGGACAAGGGAGAGCCAGTCGCCTCATTCTCGGGGGTGGTGACCGAATCCTCTGCGCTGCCGGACGGAACGATCCTGTTCTACAACAGCCGTAGCGAGAAGCACTTGGGCAACCTAAAGATGTACGATCCAGTATCCGGAAGGACGAGGCTGATTGGGAAGAAATGGCCGAGTGCACAGCTAGTCGTGCTTGGAGAAGCTCTTTAGGGACTTGTCTGTGCCGGAAGAAGTGGTCATGATCCCGTTGGACCCAATGTCACGCCGAGGCAATATCAATGCTCAGTACTCGTACTAAGGAACTCCTTCGGTGGCATGCAGGTCTTCAGGACCTGCCCCGTCAAGCAAGTCGAAGTATCGCTTTCTGCACCTGGCCGGCGAACCAATCGACCTCTGAACTATCTGCGGCGATCGAGGACTATCTTCAAACCCTCGCCACGGTCAATCAGGAGCTACGGGAATCTGAATACCTGGTCGGCGATGAGCGTTGTGTTCCGCTTGTGGCTGCCTACTCTGTTGCGGAGGTTGGCCGCATGCTGCGCGAAGTCGCGAAGCGTATGGAGGAGTCGTTGGAGCTGAAAGAGTTGACGCGCCCAGATTTGGCAAGTAGAAGCCTCGTGGATCGGAATTCTAGACGGAGATCACCCTGACCTGACGGAGTTCCTTCGGGTGGAAGAAACGGCGAAATTCGCGTAGCTTCGACAGCTCGTATGACGCGGCAATCCTCGGCAAAGACGTTTCTTGGTGTCAGCGACGAAAATGAGCTACTTCATTTATGGGAGTTTCGAGATTCCAGGTGGCGGGAAGTCTGCCGAGCTTGCTGCTCGGTTGAGAGAACTGGCTCGGAAGCAGGGTCTTGAGTTGGCCTCCGAGGCAGTGTTGCAGCGAAGCGTCGTAGAAAGTGTTCTGCTCGATCGATCATTGACCGGAGACGACCGCCTCCCCTTTCTGCTGGTCCAGACTGCTGGGGAGGACACCTCCGACAACCTGATCTCGCCGTTCGCCGTGATTTCAAGAGCAGAGCGCTTGGCGAGCGCGGAACGAATTGGGAGGTTCATGGAAGCCGTCGGCAGAGCTGGTGTCGAGGGATTCGACCTATTGGTGAGCGAAGGTTACGATGTCGCTTTTACGGATTTTGTGGCCGTGTGGTCGGGTGCTCGTCGGGCGGTCGAGGCAGTGCTGTTGCTGAGTGAGGACGAATCTGTCCACCTACGTGTTGGGTGAGGCCAGAGGAGATGTCGATGGCGAAGGGGATTCTTGGTTTGCTTCTTGCTCTCTCGCTCCTGGGGAACGCCTACCTGTTCGTTCTTTCGCTGGACGCCGGCATGATCTTGGACAACGCTCAGACTGAAGCGGAACGACTTTGGGAGCGCCGCGAGCGGGCGCTGACGATCATCAACCGAGCGTGGGTGGGAACGCCAATCGAAGAATTGAGTGCACTGACTGATGAGCTGGAGGCTAAGGGTTGGCTCATAGACCGACACGACGGCGAGTGGGAGCTACACGACTTTGTTTTCCGGATCGAAGATAGTCGAGTCGTTGAGGTTCGAGATTACGACAGTCTGCGGCGATGAACTTCGCCCCGTTGCTGGACCAGCAAGGGAAGCTTTGTGAGCTGACCGATGAGATCCACGATTGCTGGTTCGTGTCTCGGAGGTCGTCCACGATCCCGAGACAAGAGTCGTTGCGGTCCCATTTTTTGGGGCGAGCGCCCGAGAAGCGCCGAGTGCTTTCCCGATGGGGTCCGATGGCTCGATTGGCGGTACCTGCGGATCGGTGGACTCTCGTCATCGAGAACGTCGCGAGGCTGGACCTCGAAGACCCGCAGAACGTAGACTGCTTTGACTTCAATGTTCTGGTCTGGCACCCAGCGAGTTCGACGGTCGAGGTCAGGACGGGTATTCCTCTCGAGTTCCAGGTGGCGGTTTCTTCGCTGGCTCTACGCATCGACAGGGACGAGGAGGAGGTTGATCAGATTCGCAGGATTGGGATAGCGTTCCCTTGAATCGAAGACCGGAATTTTCCCATGCAGACTCCACTAATCGTCTCCGAACAGGGTGATCTCGTTCTTTTTGAGACCGTTCGGGAAGCCGAAGTTTTACTTGGAGCTGATTGACGTTGAGAGTGTTGAGTACGAAGCTTTCGACGCTTCCAGGCGCAGGCTTATGCTCGACGTGGTGGATGAGGTTCTTCCTGGCAAGAGCTACCCGGTACGGATGAGCAGAATTCGCCTCGAACAGGGTTTCCCCCGAGCCAGCAGTGGAACGTCCTATACGACCGAGGCATCCCGCTCATCGCTCAGATATCCCGTAGTTGACTGAAAATGGGCAGGTTGTACGGCCAATGGGTAGTTTGTGGAGTCCTTTAGCGATCGGCTCGAGATCGTCTGAAGATCGAGGTGGTGGTTCGATTCCGCGTCTGCGCACCAATGTTTGAATCCCCTCGAGACCTCTCCAAGGCCGCGCCGCGTTGGTGGATAACGCCGCGCGTTCGTCGCCTGCTGTTCCTGGTGCTGGGCGTAGTTCTCATCGCTCTAGCGGCGCAGGTCACGGTGCCGATGGTGCCGGTGCCGATGACGCTCCAGACCTGGGCCGTCCTTGTCGTCGGTGCCGTGGGCGGATGGCGTATGGCCCTGGCCGTTCTCGCAATGTACTGCCTGGTGGCGGCTCTCGGTGCCCCGGTGCTGGCCGATGGAGCCTCCGGCGTCGATCGCCTGGTCGGGCCGACGGCGGGCTATATCGTGGGCTTCTTCTTGGCGGGCGCTGGGGTCGGCCTCGCCCGGGTGCGCCGCTGGGCGGGCCGACGTCTCGGCCGGTGGACGCTCGCGGCGGCGGGCGGGCACCTGCTCATCCTCGCGACCGGGTTCGCTTGGCTGGGCGGCAAGATCGGCTGGATGCCGGCTCTTGAGGACGGCGTCGAACCTTTCCTCCTCGGGGCGGTGGCGAAGTCGCTGCTGGCGGCGCTTTCGATTCGGCTCTTGCTGGGCCTTCGGAGGCAAAGCGTCGCCGGCCGATCTGGGGAACTGCCTCACTCGTAACGGATACCGCGTCGGTGCGCCACTCTCGGTGGAGCGAGGTCGAATTCCCGAGGAGGCCGCCGATGTCCGCGAATCTCTGTCCCATCTGCAAGAGCACCGGCAAGAAGTCGTGCAGTTCCTGCGGCGGCCGCGGCGGTCGCTTCGCCCGCCGTTTCCAGGCGCTCGATTTCGGCATGCGGCAGTTCGGCGCGCGGATGCAATGGGAGACGTGTTCAACCTGCGACGGCTCGCAGAAGGTGCGCTGCACCTATTGCAACGGTCACGTGACGGCCGAGCAGCGGGCGGTTCGACAGCAGCGTGCGGAGCGGTCCGTCGAAGTCAGCCTGCGCGCACTCCGCCGTACTTTGACCGAATCCGACGACCTCAGTTCGTCCCTGGTCCGCCGCTGGCTAGCGGTACTCGAGCGAGTGGAGATCGACCAGGGGAACCCGTTTTCCGAAGTCTCCGCCCTCGAGAGGGAAGCCGCGGAAGAGTACCGGCATGCGCTTGTAACGGACGAGCGCATGGCCCTCCTCGAACTGGAGATGCAGGCCCGCTTGCTGTACAAAGCTCTTCTCGAGGCCTGAGGCGCTGCGGGGTTTGGGCTTGCTTTTCTCTACCAACTGGTAGATAGTCTCGATGTGAGCACCAAAACCGCCATCCTTGAAAGCGCCCGGACCCTGATCCAAACCCGCGGGGTCAACGGCATGAGCTACGAAGACGTGAGCGCCGCCGTGGGCATCCGCAAGGCCAGCATCCACTACCACTTCGCTTCGAAAGCGGATCTTGTGGAGGCCGTTATCGATCGCTACGCCGAACGGTTCGACGAGGCGGTGGTGCGCATCATGGCGTCGGAAGCACCGGGTGCGCACCGGCTGCGGGCCTTCACCGGACTGTTTCGCCAAACCCTCGAAGCTGGAGACGGCTCGATCTGCCTGTGCGGCATGTTGGCGGCGGAGATCAGCACCTTGGATACCGCCAGCCGGGAGCGGGTGCGGGGCTTTTTCGAGCGCGGTGCCCAGGCTCTCGCCTCGATCTTGCGGACGGGTGGTGAAGATGGAAGCCTGCGTCCTTCGGAGGATCCCGAGGGCAGCGGCTTGATGCTGTTTTCGGCCTTGGAGGGAGTGCTGTTGGCGGCGCGCATAGACGGCCGCGCGGAGCGGTTCGACGAACTGGTCGAGCCACTGCTGGACCTCATGAAACCTCTAAATCCCTGACACCGGCACGATGCATTTTCTGGTCGGTGCAGAAACCTGTGGTGAACAACTACCTACTAATAGGTAAAAAACAAGGAGCCGAAGAAATGTCTAATGGGATCGTAGAAGCCAGCGCGTCGGATCGTGGACTCAGCCTGATCGTGGGGGGGTCGAGCGGCATCGGCAAGGCGACGGCTCGGCGCCTTCTCGAGCGCGGTGCCGGGCCGGTGGTCTTGCTGGGTCGGCGTCCGAACAAACTGGCGGAAGCGGCCGCGGAGTTGGCGGAACTAGGGGATGTCGAAACCGTGGCGGTGGATCTTCAAGATGAGTCACAGGTCCGCGCTGCGGTGACGCGCCTCGATGGCGATTCGAAGCCGATCCGGCGGCTGGTCAACGCCGCGGGCGTGTTTCAGCCCAAGACCTTCCTGGAGCACGAGGAAGGCGACTACGATTCGTATCACCGGATCAATCGCGCGACGTTTTTCCTCACCCAAGCGGTCGTTCGGAATATGGTGGCGAACGGTGGCGGAGCGATCGTCAACGTCGGCTCAATGTGGGCTCAGCAGGCGGTGGCTGCGACTCCGTCGTCGGCCTATTCCATGGCCAAGGCGGGGCTGCATGCGCTGACCCAGCACTTGGCGATGGAGCTGGCCCAGCACGGCATTCGGGTCAACACCGTCTCGCCGGCGGTGGTGGTCACCCCGATCTACTCGGCGTTCATTCCGGAAGGGGAGATCGAAGCCACTTTGACTTCCGGGTTTGACGCCTTCCACCCGATCGGCCGCGTGGGGCGGCCGGCGGACGTTGCCGGGGTGATCGACTTCCTGCTGTCCGAAGACGCCGGTTGGGTTACCGGTGCCCTTTGGGATGTCGACGGTGGAGTGATGGCGGGCCGCAACTAGCCTAGAAGGCTGTTTTGCTGCCGGTTTGCCAAACCCACCGTCTCCACCAGCCATCCGCCGAAGCGGTAGGCCTCTTCCCGCGAAGAGAGGAGGGGGAGCTCGAGGGTCTGTTTGACGCCGTCCGCGGCGCGGTGTTGAAGCACGGGCCGGAAGTACACGGCCCGCTTCGCCCGTCCGCGTATTTCTTCAATTCGCCAGTCCTCGATCTGGGATTTGGGCAGCACGGCGCCGGAGGGAAGGGTTAGTTCGCGGCTGTGTGGATCGAAGGTGACGGTCATGGAACGAAAGGCGTTCCACAGCGCCTTGCCGGCCAGCAGACCCACTCCGAGGAGAAGCAGAATTCTCCAGGTGAGCGAGAAGTAGGCGGCCGGTAGGACGGCGAAGAAGAAGACGGTCACCAGGCTGACCAGGAAGGCGATAATCAGCAGAACCCCAAGGGCGAACTGGATCGGTCCCAGGTGCGGAAATCGCGCCCAGGCCCGACCGTTTTCCTGGCCGAATCGCATGACGTCCGGCTCCAAGGACCGGCCGAGGACCTTGCGGGCGAAGATCTCCAGCAGCCATCCCACGGCGAAGAGGTTGAAGGGCAGGAGCAAGAGCCCTGCGGCGTGCTCGACCGCACCGATCCCCGCCGAAAGGTAGGCGACCCGCGGCTTGTCAGGATGGACGTACACCGCGTGTGCTTCACCCGGAACGAGATTCCCCATCACCCGCTCGACGTCTTGTGGATGCGAGGAACAGAAGCCACCCCAGCGGAAGCGATTTCCTTGTAGGGCCTCGTGGTTCACCTGGTATCGAAAGGCCACCTCCGGGCAGTGGGAGACGTGAGCCGAGGTGCTGCTGTTGTCTTGCCGGACAGAAACGGCCTCCACGACGCCCGGGGTGGTGGGAAAGCGCGCCACCCTCAACTGGTTGAAGATCATCCAGCCGAGAATCCCGTCGAACATCAAAACCACCAGCAGGAAGAGAATCGCCGGGCCGGGAATCGGTGCAGGTTTCTTCTTCGGCGAAGAGACGCCGCCCTCGTTCACTCGATACCCTCCCGATCGCCCATGGTGATTTGGCTCGAAGTGTATGTTCAGGGCCCGGCGCGGTCAATTTGCGATGCCCCTGACTCCGCTCAAGCGGCGTGGGGTTGGCCGGCCGCGATCGACCCTTCGTCATCGGGTTTCTTGGAGTGCGCAGCGAGGGCGGTCCAGCCGCCGATCAAGTCCATGCCCATGTGCAACAGGATCGCCGGCCACAGGGACCCGGCCAACAGCACCAGCGCGATCAAGACGGCACCGGCCGCGGTGGCTCTCAGCAGTCCCTTGGGTCCCTGGTAGCTGTGGGCCAGGCCGAAGACGACGACCGTGCCGACGGCGGCGAAGGCGACATTCAGCCCGAGGCTTTGCAGCCACCAGAAGAGAAAACCGCGGAAGAGGACCTCTTCGCAGAACCCAGCCGTCAAGGAGAGCGCCGCGAAGCCCGCCATCTCACGGCTCCGGGTAGGCATCAGCGCGTCGACGGGTGCGAGTTCGTCGCGCATTTGCTGCCGCCACCCGGCGCTCTTGCGTCCCGTTGCGACCTGCGTTGCGAGAGCTGCGAGGGCGACCATCGCCAGGCTCCAGGCGAGGGTCGCTCGTTCCCCCGAGGGCCAGTCGAGGCCAAGGGCCGAAGAAGAAAGTTGGCTCGAGATCCAGATGCCGGCCACCGCGGCCGTTGCCACCCATTCGACGAGAAAGATCTCGCCGTACAGGAGCCAGCGGCTGGAGCGGCCTTCCCGGATCGCCCGGCGCTGGCGCTCGAAGGTCAACCAGCCGATCAGGGGGTAGATGACGAAGTAGCTGAGGAGGAGGAGGGGTTCGAGAAAGGTGCTCATGAGGTGTTCTCCCGCGGTGGTCGTGAGTCCGTGTTGGCGCCCCCTCGGGCGCCGCATGGAGAATTTAGCAGGAAAAAATCTATTATTCAAATTTCTCCTATTAATCAGGATTTGCCTCGTGTTAGTCTGCGATCATGAGCCACGATTCTCAAGAGGCTGGACCCCAGGAGGCTGGACCCCAGGAGACTGGACCCCGGGAGGCTGGACCCCGGGGCGTTGAACCGCAGGAAGCCGGTCCGCCGGTGGAGGCCAGCTACACGATCAAGGACCTAGGCCAGCTCAAGGCTCTCGCCGATCCTCTGCGAGTGCGCATTCTCGAAGCTCTGTGCGAGCAGCCCCGAACGACCAAGCAAGTGGCCGAGCGGCTTGGCGAGAAGCCCACCAAGCTCTACCACCACGTGGATGCTCTGGAAAAGGTGGGACTGATCGGGCTGCATTCCACCCGTCCCAACCGAGGCACTCTCGAGAAGTACTTCCGGAGCGTGGCGCGGGCTTTCCGGGTGGATGACAACCTCTTCTCGGATCCCGCGAGCACCGGTTGGGCGGCGCTCGGCGGGGATCTGTTGAGCCGGGGAGCCGAGGAAGTGCGAGCGCTGGAGGGGAAAGATCTCGGTGGCCTCCAGCCGATGCTGGTACACCTCAAGGCGACGGCCCGGCCCGAAAAGATCGAGCGGCTGCAGGCAGAGGTCCAGCAGTTGTTGGATGATCTGGCCGAGGAGGAGGAAGACCCCGCGGAGGGCGACGCCGAGGAGGTCGAGTTTCAGATGATTCTCGCCCTCTACCCGATTTTGAAGCCTTGACGAGTCTCCTGGAAACGACGACGCCATCACCTCCGACTGCCGACTCTGCGCCGGATCCGTCGGACCAGGCCTGGTTTTCCAAGCTGCCGCCGGCTGTCGAGCGCTCCTGATCGAGTTGCTAGAATGGGCGTTCTCGTGGATAAGATTTCGGCATCAGGAACTCCCGGAGGTCGAATGAAAAAAGACCCGTTCGTGCGATGGATTTCCCTTGCTTGGGTGGCGGCGGTTGCGGTGGCGGGGCCTCTGATGGGGCAGTCCTTGAACATCGACTTCGGCGAAGTCGGCAATGCGCCGGCGGACACCTACGCCGCCGCTGGACTACCCGGAGTTTGGAACAGCTTTCGGGCCGATCACGCCACCACCACTCAGGGGTTGGTCGATCTTGACGGATTGGTCACTTCCGTCAGCCTGCGTCAATTCGGTGGCTTGGATACGCCGACGGTTGTCGATCCTGCAACTTCCGGTGACGACTCTCTGCTGCTCGATGACTACCTGGTGACCTTCGATGCAGATCTCGAATCCTGCATCTTCTTCACCGGCTTGGCGCCGGGCGAGTACGTCATCCTGATCTATGCCCGCATGCCCAAAGAGCCGGCGGTCTTGAGCTACACCAGCGTGGACCAGGAAGATGGATTTCCGCACTACTCCATCGGGGGCGTCTGGAGCGGCGGCCACGAGGAACTCATCACCTTCTCCCGGCACCGGGCGCAGGTCGGTATCGACGGTCGCCTGGACCTGCATTCCGGAGTCGTTCCGGACGCGGATCCAAGTCTCGGCGCCGCCCTCAACGGCTTGCAGGTGATGACGGCGGAGATTTTCGAAGATGGATTTGAGAGCGGTGATCTCAGCCGCTGGGGCGGTACCGGGTAGAGGGCTTCTCGGCCGGCGGCGGGGAAGCTCTCCAGGTGATCACGGGCACGGTACGTTTTGGCATAGGTTGAGGCCGATCTGCGTTCCGCCGGCGACCTGATTTCCGGCGTTGGCCGGCAGGTTGTTGCTTCGAAAAACATTGTTGCCGAATACCGTGGTGCCATTCGCCTGCAGGCCCACACTGTCGTTGAGCTCGACGTGGTTGTCGAAGACGTAGCCGTCAACGGTTCGAATTCCCGGGTTGTTGCCGGCCCCTCCGTTGCCGCGTACGCGATTGCCCCGCACCGTCGGGCCGACGGTTCCTGCGATGCCGGTGCCGCCATTGCCAAATACCTGATTGTTGAGGATCATGCCCGCGCCATTGGTGATTCCGGTGGAGCCGTTGCCGATTACCACATTGCTCTGGACAATGGCGGCGGCGGCGGCGATGCCTGTGCCTCCGTTTCCCCGGACCACCGTGTCCTCGATGAGGCCGCTGCCGACGTTGATGGCGAAGCCTCCCATCCCCCGGATGGCGCCGTTTCGAATCGAAATACTGCGGCTGGGGTCGCTGTTGATGCCGCTCCCGGTGCCGAGAGGGGTGCAGACGATGGGGTTGCCGCTGCAGGTGGTCACTCCGGAGATGCTGAAGCCTCCGAGATCGATCTGTACCGGACCCTCAGCGGTAACCTCAATCGCCGTCGTGTTCTCGTCGGGAACGGTGAGGTTCGAGGTCAGCAGGTAGCTGCCGGGCTGGGTGATCTGGATGGGAAAGCCCGCGGTATCGCCGGCCAGGCAGCCGGTGGCGACGCACGCCTGGTGGATCTCGCCCACGCCATCGGAGGCCGTTGCGAAGGAAGTCGAGAGCAGGGTTGTGACGACGACCGCAAGGACCCAAGCGCAGACTCGGAATGATGGTTTCATGGCTTCTCCAGGAAATCGGTCTCGGCGCTCCAAGGCATCCGGCGCCGGACGATGGCGCTGGCGGAGAGTGCGAGAATCATGGCAAGAACCGTCAGGCCGATAGGCGACAGTACGGGGATTTCCAAAACGTTCGGCGGCTCGCCAGCGGTGAGGGCCACAAGGTCGGTGGCCTCCCATGCCGGGAAGAATGTGGAGCCGTCGTAGAGCAACTCCCAACTCCCGGCAACGGGATCGTGCTCGACCACGTCCTCATCGGCCAGGCCGACGCCGCCGACGGTGCCGTCGCTGTCGAAGGACAGTAGCCAGTTGCCGTTTTCGAGGCGGTGGGCGGCGTCGAGATCCAGTGACCGGGGTACTCCGGCGGCGGCGCCGTCGAAGGCGAGGGAGAAACTGGCTCCGTCCCAGCGCACCAAATCGTCGTCGGCGTAGGGGCCACCCGGGAGATCGGCGTGGGTCTGGAACGATAGAAAGATGTCGTCAGCATCGAAGGACAGCGCATCGACATCGAGTCCCGCCGGCAAGCCGGCGGCAGCCGCATCGAAGGCGATGCCGTAGGACGTTCCGTCCCAGGAAACGATGTCCGCAGGGCCGACCGGTAGACCGCCCAAATCCGCCCAACCTTCGAGCGAGAAGAGAAATCTGCCGTCGTCCAGCCGATGGAGAGCGTCGATCGCCGCCGCTTCCGGCAAGCCTCCGAGGGTCAACTGCATCAATCCGCCGGCGAGATCGTCGGCGAGCACCTGATGATCTCGAATCTCGACTCCGCCGACCACCAAATGGATATCGGGAGCGACGTAGAGCGCCTCGAGATCCGTCGTAGCGGCGGAGACATTCCCCGCGCTGGCCGAGGCGATCAGGAATGCGAGAATCCCCCCGGCGCTCCGCCGCCAGTGGCTTCGCCGACTCGCGCGTCTGAGCGCAGGAACGTCGTGGCGGTTCTGGCCCAAGAGCTATCCTCCTTCGAGGTGGTTCCAGGCAATAGAGGGGTCGGGCGAAGAGAATCGTTACTTTGGAGTATAGCAATAGGGGATTTCGCCAATTCTTGCTGCCCGGACGGCTCCGGCCGAGGTCACTCGGCGCAAGCCACCGCCTCGATTTCGACCAGCCAGTCCGGCGAGACGAGGCCCGCGACGAACAGCGTGGTGATGGCGGGGCGCACCCCATCCAAGAACTCCTTGCGGACTTCCACCAGGGCATCCATGTCTTCGCGGCGGGTCAAAAAGCAGGACATCTTTACGATATCCGTCATCTCCATGTCCGCCTGCCGCAGAACCGACTGAATGTTGCGGATGGCTTGACGACACTGGCCTCGGAAGTCGGAGGGTAAGTGGCCTTCCGGCGAGGCTCCGACCTGGCCGGAAACGTGGACGATGCGCGCGCCGGCACGGGTTTCGACACCGTGGGCGTAGATGCCGTGGTAGGGATCGTTGACCGGAAAGGGATCGTGGCGGGTGGAGACGGTCATGGGGACTCCTGTTGACTACGGGCAAGTGAGGGTCCAACTCCTCAGGGCTCGGCGAGGGTTTCCAATGCTCTCAGCAAGGTCTCGTACTCTTCCCGGCATTCGCCGCAGACGGCCAGGTGTCCGTTCACGGTAGCCAGCGCCGCGGGGATCTCCTGGCCCGACAGTTCGCGCTCGGCCAGCTCGGATACCTGCTGCCAGCACTGGCCGCAGTCGAGTTCGTGCTCGAGGGTGGCGCAGATCGACTGGATCAGGTCTTGGACTTGCTGATGTGTCAGAGCCATGGCTCTCTCCTAGAACTCGAAGGCGTGGCGAATGGTGGCCTCCGAGAATCCTTCCTCGATCAGGCCCTTCTTGAGGCTCTTGCGGGCGTCGTGGGCCAACTTGTAGACGGCGTTGCGCTTGACGTCCGGCATGCGCCGGGCGATCTCGCTCTGTTCCAATCCTTCGAGCTTGGCGCGCAGGACTTGGCGCTGTTTCGCCGTGAGTCGCCGGTCGATGAGGTGCTGCAGCGCTCGCAGAATCCGGCGGCGGTCGAGATTTCCGTCGGAGGCCTCCGGGTTGCCGGGCGGCGCCAAGGAAATGGAATCTTCGAGCGCCAGGGAATCCAGCGACACATCTCGGGACCGGCGCCGCCGGAGTTCTCCGAAGGCCTCGCGAACGGCGATCGAGACGGCCCAAGTGGTGAACCGGCTGCGCCCCCGAAACTCGGCCAGGTGCGACAGGACCTTGAGCAAGGTGTCCTGCACTGCGTCCTCGATAAAGGCTTGCCGCTGGGAGATCTTGCGCCCGAGGGCGCCATCGAGGCCCCGCCTCAAGACCTCGCCGAGGTCGGTGAGCGCGGCCTCCTGGGTCGGTCCCGGGGAAGAAAGGTGATCGATCCAGGTGGTGTTGTTGCGGTCCATGGAGACGAAAGACGATGCCATGCCCCGGAAGCACCCTCAAAGGTGGCTTCCGGGGCCATCACGATCAACCTGCGACCGCTTCGAGCCGAGCCGGTGCCGGAAAGTCGACGTCCGGATCGGCGACGTGGTTGAAGTAGTTGGTGAACAGGTTGATGGCGACGTTGGCGACGACTTCAAGCACCTCCGGATCGCTGAATCCGGCACCGCGGAGGGCTTGAAGTTCCTCGTCCGTCACCTGTCCTCGGTTGGTCACCAACAGGCGCGAGAAGGTGAGTGCCGCCTGGGTCCTGGCATCGTTCGAATGGCCCCGTCGTCCGGCGAGGATTTCGTCCTGATCGAGTCCGGCACCCTTGCCGATGGTGGAGTGAGCGGCCAAGCAGTAGTCGCACTGGTTGGTCTCGGCGACGGTCAAGGCGATCAGTTCCCGAAGTTGCGCCGACAGCGTACCTTCACCGAGGGCGCCGCTGAAGCCCAGGTAGGCCTTGGCGACGGCCGGTGCCTGGGCCATGGTGCCGAGGATGTTGGGAACCCCGCCCATCTTGGCTTTCACCTGGTCGAGGATCTGTTGGGATTCGGGGGAAGCGTTCTCCGTCTGAAGCGGTTGAATGCGGCTCATGGTCTTTATCTCCTTTGAAGGCGTAGCTGGCTCAAAACGTATCGGGCCCCTGGATCAGGGCTCCTTTCGTCCTACACCCGGTGAGATGCGGTGAGGGTCCGATGTCTTACCCCGGCGGGTGAGTTTTCTTGGGCGAGGGCCTCAAGCCCGCAGGTGCTGCACGCTGAACCAGCGTTTCGGGTCCGTCCACACTTGTTCCACCTCGAAGCCGGTTCGGCGCGCCATGGCGCGAAATCCGTCCAAGGTGTATTTGTGAGAGTGCTCGGTGCAGATGGTTTCGCCGGCGGCGAAGGAGAACCTCTGGCCTCCCAGATGGACAGCTTGCTCGCTGGAACTTTCGAGGTGCATCTCGATCCGGCCGTGTTCCCGGTTGTAGATCGCGAAGTGCCGGAACCGCGGGAGATCGAAGTCCGCACCGAGTTCCCGGTTGAGGCGCGCCAGGAGATTCAGGTTGAAGGCGGCGGTGACGCCCTGAGGATCGTTGTAGGCTCGTTCGAGAATCGCCGGATCTTTTTGCAGATCGACACCGATCAGAAGGCTGCCTCCGGCACCGCAGACTTCGGCAATGCGGCGCAGAAAGTCCTCCGCCGCGGGCGGCTCGAAGTTGCCGATGGTCGAGCCCGGGAAGAACACGGCTCGGTGCTCTTCCGGTCGGGGTGGAGTGGGGATCTCCAAGGCGCTGGTGTAGTCGGCACAGACCGGCAGGATGGGGATGGCCGGAAAGTGCCGCGCCAGCCGCCGAGCGGAGGCTTCCAGGTGGGGCCGGGAGATCTCGATCGGTACGTAGCCCGCCGGGTCTTCAAGAGCCTCTAGCAGGATCTCGGTTTTCTTGCCGCTACCGCTGCCGTACTCGATCAGCAGGCAGCCCCGCCCCAGCGCCGCCGCCATCTCCGCCACATGCCGGTCCATGATCGACAGTTCGGTGAGGGTGGGGTAGTAGGCCTCCAGAGTGCAGATGGCTTCGAAGAGAAAGGAGCCGGTCTCGTCATAGAGGTACTTCGACGGCAAGGTCTTCGGGATGGCGGACAGGCCGGCGAGGACATCCGCCAGCATGTCGGCGGTGACCGGCGCCGTATCCCGCACCGAAACGGCCTTGGCCGGTTCGAGAGGGGCCGGTTCGAGCGCTTTCGGTTGGGGCATTACCGCTCTCCATCGCGCGCCAGGCGCAGACCGGAGAACTGCCAGCGGGCGGCCGGGGGGAAAAAGTTGCGATAGGTGGTGCGGATGTGCGATCGCGGCGTGGCGCAGGAGCCGCCGCGCAGCACCGTCTGGTTGTTCATGAACTTGGAGTTGTACTCGCCGAGAGCCCCGGCCGGCGGTCGGTAGCCGGGGTAGGGCGAGTAGGCACTGCGAGTCCACTCCCACACGTCGCCGAGCATCTGGCCGTGGGCGGATCCGGCCGGCAGCGGGCGCGGATGGAAGAGCCGCGATTCAGCGAAGTTGCCGTCGGGAGCGTTTTCGCCTCGTGCCCGAGGCCGACCGAAGACCCGCTCGGCGGCGATCTCCCACTCCGCCTCGGTCGGTAGCCGCCCACCGGCCCAGCGGGCGTAGGCATCGGCCTCGTACAGACTGATGTGGCAGACCGGCTCGCCAGGGTCGATGGGTCCGTCGCCGCTCAGACTGAAGCGTCGCCAGCCGTCTTCGGTCGAGTGCCAATAGAGCGGTGCCCGCCAGTTCCCGGCGCGCACCGTGGCCCAGCCGTCGGACAACCAGAACTCGGGCCGTTGGTAGCCGCCGTCGGCCATGAACTCGAGGTATTCACCGTTGGTGACCGGCCGGTCGGCCAGCTCGAAGGCCTCCACGAACGCCCGGTGGCGCGGCCCCTCGTTGTCGAAGGCGAAACCGTCGCTGCCGGCGTCCTCGCCGATGGCGTAGAGGCCTTCCTCAAAGGCCGTCCAGCGCGCCTCTCCGGGGGCGTTTGCCGCTGCGCCGCCGGCCTCCGCCGCCGGTCCGTAGGCCGGCTGTAGCGGATTGCGCGACAGCATGTGTTTCACGTCCGTCAACATCAGCTCTTGGTGCTGCTGCTCGTGATTCAGGCCGACCTCCAGCAGGCCGCGCAGGGTGGTCGCGGGTTCGTCGTCACCGAGGGTTGCGATCAGCTCCGCCATCGAGTCGTCAACGTGGTGGCGGTAGGCGTACACCTCGTCCACCGTGGGGCGCGACAACAGCCCCCGATCCGGCCGTGCGTGCTGCGCGCCCACCGAGTTGTAGTAGGAATTGAACAGAAAGTTGAAGCGCTCGTCCGGCGATCGGTACTGCGCGACGTGCGGTGCCAACAGGAAGGTCTCGAAGAACCAGGTGGTGTGGGCCAGATGCCACTTCGCCGGACTGGCATCGGCCATCGACTGCACCACGTAGTCTTCGGTGGCGAGGGGCTCACACAGGGTTTCCGTCCAGGCGCGAACCTGCCGGTAGCGATCGAGGGACGTCAGCGGCTGAGAAGGCCTTGTTCCGCTCTCCTCGGGAGCCGCGGTCGCGGACGATGGCTCGGGCATGGATGTGGATCTCCCAGCGATTCGTGGTGCGGTAAGAGACGAGGGTATCAGCCCCTCGCAGCGGTCGGTGGTGGAGGATCAGCCGTCCGACGGGAGGCGGAGGCCGCGCGGCACCAGCCGGCGTTCGGAGAGTTCGAAGAGACCCTGGACGGCCAGGGCCAGTACGGCGGCCGGCACGGCGCCCTCCAGGATCAACCCGAGATCGTCCAACCGGATTCCCGTCAGGATCGGCTGGCCGTAGCCGCCGGCGCCGATCAGGGCGCCGAGGGTGGCGGTGCCGATATTGATCACCGCCGAGGTCTTGATGCCGGCGAGGATCGAACGCGAAGCCATCGGCAACTCGATGCGCCGCAGCCGGGCGCCGGAGGGCAGGCCGAGGGCGTCCGCCGACTCCAGGAGTTCCGGCGCAATGCCCTGGAGGCCGGCGTGGGTGTTGCGGACGATGGGGAGCAGGCTGTAGAGGAACAGCGCCGCCAGCGCCGGCGGCGCACCGATGCCCAAGAGCGGAATCATGAAGACCAGGAGCGCCAGGGAGGGGATGGTCTGCAGCACTCCGGTGAGTCCCAGCAGTACGTGGCCGAGGCGCGGCCGGCGAGCGGCGACGATACCCGCCGGGACCGCCACCAGAATCGCCGCGAGAAGAGAAAGCCCGACCAGCATGAGGTGCTCGCGGGTGTGGCGTAGGAAGCGGGCCGCCCGGTCTTCCATCCGAATCTCGCTCTCGATGCCGAACGCTTGCCGCAGGAAGGACGCCGCCACCGCCGTCTCCGGCCGGCGGTCGATCTTGACGGCGGCGTTCATCGCCACCATCGCCTCGCCGTCGATCTCCCCGGCGAGACGTTCCAGGGCGTGGATCGCGCCCGCCGGCAGGTCGCGGCGGTAGAGCACCAGAGCCTCATAGGCCGGAAAGTAGGCGAGATCGTCTTCCAGTACCCGCAGACCGTAGTAGGCGATCTCCGCGTCCGTCGAGTAGAGATCCATCACCTGGAGACTGCCGGCGGCCAAGCCCTGGTAGGCGAGATCGTGATCGAGGCCGCGCACGTCCGACTGCGGTAGAACGTAGTGGGCGCGCAGGCCCGGCCAACCGTCGCTGCGGTCGAGGAACTCGTTGGTGAAGGCAAGCGCCAGCTCCGGCCGGGTTCGCAGGTCCGAGATGGTGCGCACCGCGTGGCGGTCGGCCACTTCCTTCAGCATGCCCAGGGCGTAGGTGTTGTTGAAACCGAGGGGCGCACTGGCGCCGATACCGACCTCGCCCAGGGCGGCCGGCAATTTCTCCTCCGGGAGGTCGCGGCCGGCGAAGATCTCTTCCCGCAGGGTGCCGGTGTACTCGGCATAGGTATCGATGTCGCCTCGCAGCAGGGCGTTCCACAGCACTCGGGTGCCGCCGAGTTCTCGCCGGTGGCGTGCTTCGAGGCCGGCGTCCCGGAGCAGGTGGGTCAAAGCCTCGCCGAGAATCACGGACTCGGTGAACTTCTTCGAGCCGACCTCGACGACCGGGGCCTCGATGGTGGCCAACGCCGGCGACGTCAGGTAGACCGCCAATGCCCCGAGCAGCCACCCACGGCGATTCACGGCTTCGCCTCCGGCGCCTGCTGCGCTGCCACGAAGCGGTGCGCAAAGGTGGTGACGGGCGCCTCCTGCAGTTCCTGGATCGAGCCCTCCTGTTCGATGCGGCCCTCGTTCATCAACACCAAGCGCTGACTGAAGAAGCCCGCCTCGCCGAGATCGTGGGTCACCAGCACCACCGTCTTGCGGAGGGTTCGGAAAATTTCTGCCAGTTCGCCCTGTAGGTCGCGGCGGATCATCGGATCGAGCGCGCCCAGGGGCTCATCGAGCAGCAGAATGTCCGGATCGAGCATCAGGGCTCGCATCAGGCTCACCCTTTGCCGCTGGCCGCCGGAAAGCTGAGTGGGAAAGCGGTCGAGGGTGGCCGCCGGTAGGTGGACCAGCGCCGAGAGACGGGCGATGCGCTCGCCGCTCTTCTCTTCCTTCCAGCCGAGGTGGTCGGCCGGCAGGCTCACATTCCGCCGGGCGGTGAGATGCGGAAACAGGCCACCGGACTGGATGACGTAGCCCATCCGCCGGCGCTGCGCCCGCAGGGTCGCCCCGTCATCCGCCAGCGGCTCGCCATCGATTTCGACCCTTCCCTCGTCGGGCTTGACCAGCCCGATGATCAGCCGCAACAGCGTCGACTTGCCGCAGCCGCTGGGGCCGATCAGGGCAACGGTCTCGCCGGCGGCGACGGCGAGATCCACCGCCGCCACGGCGGTGACGTCGTCATAGGTTTTCGAGACTCGGCGCAGGCTGAGCATGGTCGTCGTCGATTGGGAACGGGTGGCTCTTCGAACCTGAGACGATGTTGTTGAAGGGGCCGCCACCGGCATCCAAGGGGACGTTGGGTTGGATCGGCCCGGTTGGGCGAGTCTGTCATGTTGCCATCGCGCTAAAGTGCCACCATTCCTGCTCCCCGGCGAAGGGCTGGGGGATGATTTCGGCTCGAAGAACGGCAGAAATTTCTCGGATGCGCTCGCCGTAGAGCAAGATTTATGGCTTTGCCCCCTACAGATTGGTACTTCAAAGACAAGACTTTCTTGCCGGGAACGGGGCACGGGTGGATCGGCCATCGGTCCGCGGCGTTGACCCTGGTTGTCTTTGGCCGGCTCAAGGAGCGATTTCGGGGACAGGTCCACCAGTGCACGCCGTGGGAGGTGCACTTCAAGCCGCGCGGGGAGTTCCATGAAACCGCGGCCGGACCTGAAGGGGTTCGCATGTTCGTGCTGGGCCTGCGGGGCGAGGGCGTCGAGAGGACGCTGCCCGACAAGCCAATGCGAATGCCTGCCGGCACCACGGCGATGAGAATCTTCGGTCAGTTCTTGAGGCTTGCGAAGCGTCCCCAGGCAGAGGTGCCGCTTTCGGATCGGATGCTCTCCCGCCTTGTGGAGGGCTTGGGGTCAGACCGGCTTTCGGTGCAAACGAAGACCTCGCGTCCCTGTTGGATTACCGAAGTCCACGAGGCGGTGGGTCGGCGCGGAGGCGCCGATCAGAGTCTGGAGGAGTTGGCTCGTCGGTTTCGAGTCCATCCGGTGTATTTGGCTCGTGCCTTCCGTCGCTATTACGGATGCTCGATCGGGAGCCAGCGGCGGACCTTGCGCCTGCGGTGGGCCATCGAACTCTTGGTCTCGGACCAGGATTCCCTTGCCGATGTCGCCTTGGAACTCGGCTATGCGGACCAGAGCCATCTGACGCGCGACTTCAAGCGCGAGACCGGCTGGACGCCAGGCCAGTTTCGCAAGACGGCCGGCGAATGGCACCGATTGGGCACCCGCTGACGGCGAGTGTGATCGAACAGGTTCAGAATCTTCAAGAAGGCGCCGCGGCTCCACTGCAGGCTTGGGGCATGATGAGAGCCACTCCCGTCGCGTTCCTTGCTCTTTCCCTGTTCGCCTGTACCGGTGAAGCGCCGGCGGTTCCCGAGGTTGAATTTCGGGGACCCGCCCACGTCCGGCCATATCTCCAGACCTATCTGGACGCTCCCGGCGGGCCGCCTTCCATTTCCCTTGCCATCGCTGTGGATGGTGAGATGGTCGTGGCCGAGGCCGTGGGCTTCGCCGATCTCGAGAGCCAGCGGGCGGCAACGCCGAACACCGCCTATCGCACCTACTCGATTTCCAAAGGAATCACCGCCATCGGAGTTCTGCAGCAGGTCGAGTCGGGAACGCTCGATCTCGACGACGACATTCGCAGCCACGTCTCGGCCTTTCCCGAGAAGCCGTGGCCGATCCGCCTGCGGCACCTGCTCACCCATACCTCCGGCGTGCGGCACTACAAGGCGAATGCCGGCGAGATCTCGTCGACGACCGAGTACTCTTCTCTCGCCGATTCCCTGCGCGTGTTTGCCGACGATCCACTCGAATTCGAGCCCGGCCGGGGCTACCGCTACACCTCTTTTGGTTTCAATCTGTTGACCGGCGCGATCGAGAATTCCACCGGCCGCAGATTCGAGCGAGTGTTGGAGACGTCCATCTTCGAGCCGGCCGCGATGAACCGGTCCTCGCTGGCGATCGCATCGGGGCGCGACGAAGATCTGGCGAAGGCCTACTGGGCGCCTCGGTTGGGCAAACACCGCGAGGTCGATGACTTGCCCAATGTGAGTGGTAAATACGGTTCGAGCGGTGTGGTCTCGACCCCGACGGATCTGGTCAAACTTTTTCTGGCGTTGGATCGGCTCGAGCTTCTGCGGGCCGACACCCTCGATCTAATGCTCACGACCCCCTACCCAGAACTCGCTCCAGAACAGGGCTACGGTTGGAATGTCGTGACGGAAAACGGTCGCCGGGTGGTCTATCGCACAGGTGCCGGCACGGGCTACACGGGAATCGTCGAGTATTTCCCGGACCATGAGGTGATCGGAGCCGTCCTGATCAATCAAAACCAGTATCCGGGACGCGTCCCGATCCTCGAACGCGCACTCGAATACTTCCTGGACCCCTAGACTTCGCCAGCGAAGTGCTGAAAGCCGGGTGTCGATACCGGTCGGCCGAAACGGAGCGGGCCCTCTAGCGAGCCCCTGGGGCCGAGGGTTTTTTGCGGTCCTCTTCGGATTCCGCGATCGCGTACAGGTGACTTCTGCCGCGCAGGTACAGGGTACCGCCCACCAGCGCCGGCGAGGCGTTGAAGGCGTCCTCCAGGGAGTTGACGGCGAGGGTTTTCATCTCAGGACCGGCGGCGAGGACGGTGACGGCGCCGTTGCGGCCGGTGACATAGACTCGGCCGTCGGCGGCGACCAGGGAGGCGTAGACACCCTCGATGCCCTCGACGCGCACCGGGCCGTAGTGGACCTTGCCGGAGTCGGCGTCGAGAGCCGTCAAGATGCCGCCGTTGTGCTTCAAGAAGTAGAGGATGCCGTTGTAAAGCACCGGTGAGGGCACGTAGGGGGTGTCCTTGTCGTAGGTCCACACCACCGCTTCTTTGCCGGTGATGTCCCCCTCGGCGCCGGCCAGGCGAACCGCCTTGAGCATGTTGCCGCGGAATCCGCTCATCACGTAGAGCAGGCCGTCGGCGCTGACCGGCGACGGGATGGCGTTGACCGTCATGCCGCCGACCTCCCACACGACTTTGCCGCTTTCCAGATCGTAGGCCCGCACCCGGCCGGTACCGTTCAGCACCACCTGCGGTTTCCCCGTCACCTCAACGACATGCGGGGTGGACCAGGAGGTCGGTTCGTCGCGGGTCACCCGCCAGCGCTCGGCGCCGGTCGAAGCGTCGAGGGCCACGGCGAAGCTGTCGCCCTCGTGGTCCCAGGGGATGACCAGGGTGTTGCCGGCGAGGATCGGCGTCGCGCCTTCTCCAAAGGCGTTTCGGGTGGTCATCTCGCCGAGCTGCTTTTTCCACAGCAGCTCCCCGGCGTGGCTGTAGGCGTAGATGCCGCGGGAGCCGAAGAAGGCCCACACGCGGTCGCCGTCGGTCACCGCCGAGGCGGCAGCCCAGGAGCCATCCGTGTGGGTGCCCTCGTGCGGCCGGGTGGTGATGGCGGTGCGCTCCCAGACGGTCTCGCCGGTGGTGCGGTCGAGGGCGAACACCTTGAAGTGCAGCTCGCGGTCCGGCGCGACGCCGCGCCGGCGCCGGCCCTCGGCCGGCTCCTCTTCCTCGGTTTCGGCGGCCGGCTCATCGGCGTCGACGGCCGACAGCAGGTAGAGGCGGTCGCCCGCCACCACCGGCGAGGCGTGGCCCTGGCCCGGGATTTCTACCTTGTAGAGGATGTTTTTCTCCTCTCCCCAGGTGACCGGTGGGTTGGCGTCGGGCGCTACGCCATTGCCGTCCGGGCCGCGCCACTGGGGCCAGTCGGCGAAGGCCGGGCCGGCGAGCAGGCCGAGGATGAGGAGCGCGGGGAAAGCGCGGAAGCGGGCGAAGTGGATCATCGCAGTCTCCTTGCCAGAGATCGAGCCGGTCGAGATATGTGGTGCTGCTCACTCTATCCGCTGGCCGTGACGTTCGGGCGACGGTGGAGGAGGGTGATGTGAGGCCGCGTGCGCACGAGGAGCCTACTCCCACGGTTCGCAGAGCACCGCCGCGATCACCCCGACGCCGTCCAGGAAATCCCCCAGCCGCAGGTTTTCGTTCGGGCTGTGCTGGTGGTTATCTGGATTGACGGTGGGTACGGCCACCGCCGGCACGCCCAGAGTGGTCACGAAGGGCGCAATGGGAATCGAGCCGCCGAGGGTGCGTAGCCGGATGGGTTCCCGGCCGTGGTAGCCGGTGAGGGCGCGCTGGAGGCGGTGGCCCAACTCCGAATCGAGGGGGGTGCGGAAGGCGCCGTAGGAGATCTGCGACCGCCAGCGGAGAGGCGGCCGGTGGGCGAGACGCTCCTCTTCCGTGGGTTCGGCATCGATCACCCGGAAGCCCTGTTTCTCGATGTGTTGGCGAAGGGAGCGGAGCAAGGCCACGGCGTCGCTCTCGACCACTAGCCGCACGTCGATCTCGGCCGTGGCGGTGGCCGGGATGATGGTGCGCGCCTGCTCGCCGACCCAGCCGGCTTGGAGGCCTCGGACGTTGAGGGACGGATACTGGATTGACTCCTGGAGGGTGTCTGCCACCCGCTCCGGAGTCCCGATGCCGAGTTTGCGGTGCAAGGTCTTCGGATCGTCCGGTACGGCGGTGAGGGCGGCGCGGTCCGCCGCCGTCAACTCGACGCCATCGTAGAACCCCGGGAGGGTGACCCGACCCTCGGCATCTTTCAGGGAAGCGAGGAGCCGCGCTAGGCGGAAGGCCGGATTGGGCACGTAGTTGCCGTAGTGACCGCTGTGCTGCGGCGTCCGTGGGCCGTAGGCGGTCAGGGTGACGGTGGCAATGCCGCGCGCCCCGAACACCAGCGTCGGTTCGCCCGAAGGGTGGGGCGGTCCGTCGAAGATCACCAGCTCGTTTGCCGCCAGGCGTTCGCGCTCGCGCTCTACCGTCGCCGCCAGCCGCGGGGAGCCGAGTTCCTCCTCCGCGTCGATGATCACCTTGAGGTGGGCGGAAGGTCCTCCGCCGACGGCGGCGAGGACGTCCAGGGCGGTCAGGAACTGGACGATCGGACCCTTCGAATCCGCCGCCGAGCGGGCGAAGATCCGCCAGTCCGGTTGGCGCGCGCCGGCCAAGCTTGGCCAGGGGAGGGCGCGCCACGAACCGTCGTCCTCTGGCTCCTTGAGCACCGGCTCCCAGGGGCTTTCTTGATCCCAGGCGGCGGGGTCCACCGGCTGGCCGTCGGCCTGGAGGTAGACGAGCAGGGTCTTCGTAGCGCCGGGGGTCTCGCGCTCCGCCAGCAGCAGCGGAATCCGCCCCGTCGCCAGCTCGGAAGTTGCAAAGCCGCGCCGGGAGAATTCGGCTGTGAGCCAGCCGAGAACAGGCTCTAGATCGTCCGGCTCTTGGGCGTCGTTGGGAAGGCGCAGGAACTCGCGATAGCGGTCGAGAGCCTTGGACGCCTGTCGTTCCGTCTCCATTCGGAGGGCATCGGAGGAGGGCTGCGCTATCGGTGGCTCGGCAAAAGCGGTTCCAGCGGCGATCAGCCCGGCGAGGGAAAGGACGATCCTGACTCTCATCGCCCGAGTGTACCGACTCAAGGTGGGCGCCCTAGCCGCCGCTGCAGCGTCCTTGATCGTCCCAGCCGGCGGCAGGAGCGATCCGCTCGCACCAGATCCGATCGCCGAGCTTTCTCATTTCCACCGGCAGATGCGGCCCTTCGATTCGATCGACGAGTTCTCTCGGTGCATCCAGGGCAAGGGCTCGTTGCCGCTCGACCATTCGGTCACAATGGTCGAGCTTCTCCTCGAGGTCGCCCTCCTCGGCCAACTGCTCGTGGAGGGCGCAGTGCAGGAAATCGATCATGAAATGCGACACCGCGAGATCCGGATAGGGCTCGTCCCGGCGCTGAGCCGTGCATTCCTCGGGTGAATTCTCTCCTTCGACGCATTTCTTGAAGGTGCTCCACTGCCGCGAGAGTTCCATCGCGATCGTTCGTTCCAGGGAGGTCAGCAGGAACGCCGAGGGTGCCAAGTCTTCGAAGTTGCGTACCACCGTGGATTCGAGGTGTTGGATCGCTTGAACGTACTCCTGGTACGCCGGATCGATTGCAGCGAGGCAAGCCTGGGGATCATTTCCCAGGCACGGAGTCTGGAGAATCTCAATCGCCGACAGCGCGCGCGGCATCGCCGCCGCGACCTCGAGATGCCTGCGATTGGCGATGTGCCGCTCTTCTTCGCGAAGGCTATAGGTGGCGGAGACGGCCCAAAGGGCGAGCGGCACGATGAGAGCCGTCGCCACGAAACGGAGGGTGCCGACCAGCAGAGGATGGCGGGCTACCCAGCCCTCGAGGCCGCTCTGCGCCTTGCCGCACTCGGTGCAGTGGGTTCCCGCCGGGGTGCTGCCGCAGAAGGTACAGCGGGTCTCTTCGCTCATGGCTCCTCTCCCGATTCTCCAATCCACTCTTTCCAACTTTGGTTGCAGGATATCGAAGACAAAAGCTTCGAGACCGACTACTGGGAGTCTGCAGTGGCCATCGCCTCCGCTTCCTCAGCGATCGCTTTCACCATGTCGCTGAAGATCCAGCCGTGTAGCGGGTAGATGCCATACCAGTAGAGGAAACCCGGCAGGCCGACGGGGGCGAAGAAGGCGGTTTGGACGAGACGAGTGCCGGCGCCGTTCGGTTGCGTCTCCCACTGCAGCCAGGCTTTGCCGGGGACTTTCATTTCCGCCCGCAGGCGGAGGAGGGAAGGTATTGCCACTTCTTCCACCCGCCAGAAGTCCACTGCCTCGCCCGGCAAGAGTTCGGTGGTGTGCCGTCGGCCGCGCCGCAGGCCCGGGCCGCCGATGAGTTGATCGAGCAGGCCGCGAGCTCGCCAAGCCCAGTTCCACACCAGCCAGCCCTTGTCGCCGCCGAGGCTGGAGAAGGCGCGGAAGACCTGCTTCGGAGAGGCGTTCACCTGCCGGGTGCGGACCTCCCGCACGATGCCCTCGCGGTCCTGGAACTCCACCTGTGAGCCAATGCCCCAGGTGCTGCTCCAGCGGGTCACCACCTGCCCCTCCAGGGTGTCTTCGACCGCCCCCTCGACGGCCGCCCGGTAGGACATCGGCTCGATCTCCGGAAACAGCTCTAGGGCGCGGCTGAGATCTCCGATCAGCGGCCGCACAACCCCCTTGACGAGGGGGACGGCGAGATCGTTGGAGATCGGGGTGACGAAGCCCACCCAGCGCGCCGCCAGGCCCGGCGCCAGCACCGGCACCGGCACGATCCAGCGCCTGAGGCCGCGCACCGCGGCGTAACCCTGCATCATGGCCTTGAAGGTGAGGGGCTCGGTGCCGATCTCGACGACTCCTTCCGGCCCCCCGTCGACTCCCGGTCGGTTGAGGGCGGCGACCAGGTAAGAGAGGACGTCGCGCACGGCAATCGGCTGCACCGGATTCTTGATCCACTTGGGGGCGATCATCGCCGGCAGGCGCTCGGTCAAATATCGCACCATCTCGAAGGAAGCCGAGCCGCTGCCGATGATCGGCCCGGCCCGGAATTCCACCGTCGGCAGCCCGTCGCGCAGGATCTCGCCGACCTCCGCCCGGCTCGCCAGGTGCTCGGACATCCCACCCCCGCTTTCGGGCACCAGGCCGCCCAGGTAGATAGCGCGGGTGAGATTCCGCCCGGCGGCCACGAAGTTGCCGGCGGCGGTGCGGTCGCGCTCGGCGTAGTCCTTCGCGGAGCCCATGGAGTGGACCAGGTAGTAGGCGACATCGATTCCGTCGAGGGCCGGAGTGAGGCTGTCGCGGTCGGTGAGGTCGCCGCGGACGATCTCGACCGCTTCGCTCCACGGACGGCGATGGACCTTACGGGGGTCGCGCGCCAGTACCCGCACCGAGTGCCCGGCGTCCAGCAGGCGAGGGATGAGCCGGCCGCCGATGTAGCCGGTCGCCCCGGTGACGAGAACTTTCATAGCCCAAAGGATAGCCGGTGATCGGGCTTGCTCGGCGGAAAGCGGTCCGCCTGGCCGAATGCTGGCTGCGGTCCTTCGGAGACCTACCGGAGGTGATTCAGCGCTCGCTCACCTCAGGTAGCCGGGCACCGAAAGGTTGCCGTCAGGCTGAAGCCGCGCGGTGGATTCTGGTTCGCCGGCGAGCACACGGCCCCGCCGACGATGGTCGGATCGGCGGTCGAGGCGGTCACCTGGGTGACGTTGCGCAGTTCGCCGGTGCAGTCCGGATCGCCGCCCGCCGGCGCCAGGTCCACGGTGCTGACGGATCCGTCGCCGAGGCGGATGCCGAGGCGTACGGCGAAGGTGTTGGGATTGCAGAGTTCCGCCAGGCGGATGGTCGCCGGCAGGCCGTCTCCATCGCCCGGCGTCAAGGCGGTCCAGCAGATGCGGCTGCCGCAGCAGGAGCCATCGAACAGGGTCTCCTGCACCAGATCTTCGGTGATCACGTCGATGGCGCGGCTGTAGGAGGGCAGAGTGTCGTCGCGGTCGGAAGCGGCGAAATCGACGGTGGTGTCCACCGTCGGATTGATCGTCCGGGTGCCGGCCGTCTCCTCGGAGGCGATCGGGTCCGAGGCGAAGAGGTCCGGCGTGGAGGTGATCGTCACTCGCGTCGGGTCGCTGCAGCCGCTGCCCATCAGCACTCCGTCGGCGTTTCGTTCGCAGCCGCCCTCGGGACCGGCGTTCCAGGTCACCGTCACCGGATCACCGGGGCAGATGGTGTTGGGTTCGACCTCCGCCGTCCAGCCGGCCAGGCCGCTGCGGTCCACGAAACAGGCCGGGGCGGTGACGGCGACCAGCAGGGTCACCACGGGCAGGGAAATGCGGCGGAGCTTCGGGTTCATGATCGCCTCCTCGTCGACTGGAAAGGTTGATCTCTACGCTCGGATCTATGCGCTCGATGTATTCAAGCGGCGCTATGTTACCCGAGCCGCCTCGCTGGGGGTTGACCCTCAGGCTGGGCGCCGCAACTCCCGGAAACCCACCAGCAGCCGGCGCTCCTCGTCCCACAGGCGGAGGCGGGCGCAGGCCAGGCTTTCCCAGAGGGTCAGATGGGTCACTCGACGCAGTTCGGCGTTCTCCTCGAAGCACTCCCGCAGGCGGTAGTTGGGGATGCGGCTGGAGAGGTGGTGGATGTGGTGGTAGCCGATGTTGGCGGTGAACCAGTGGAGGATGCGCGGTAGGTCGTAAAAGGAGCTGCCGTGGGCGCCGGCGCGGTAGAAGTCCCACTCGTCGCCTTCGTCCCAGTAGCTCTCTTCGAACTGATGCTGCACGTAGAACAACCACACGCCAATGGAGCCGGCGAGCATCACGATCGCCACCTGCACGATCACCACCGTCTGCCAGCCGAGCCACCAGGACAGTGCGCCGCCGATAGCGAGGATGGCGAGGTTGGTGCCCATCACGCTGGCCCATTCGCGCTTCCAGGCGAAGGGGGTGTCGAAGGGGAAGCGGTGCTTCAGCACGAACTGGTAGAGCGGACCGAGCACGAACAGCACAAAGGGGTTGCGGTACAGGCGATAGCCGAGCCGGCCCCAGCGCGAAAGGGCCTGGTATTCGCGCACCGTCAAGGTAGCGATGTCGCCGAATTCGCGCCGGTCGAGGTTGCCGTGGGTCGCGTGGTGAATGGCGTGGGTGCGGCGCCAGTATCCGTAGGGGAAGAAGGTCACTACCCCGAGGGTGGCGCCCAGCCAGTGATTGGCCCGCGGCGAGCGGAAGAAGGAACCGTGGCCGCAGTCGTGCTGGATCATGAACACCCGCAGAAAGAAGCCAGCCGCCGGCACCGCCAGGGCCGCCGTCAGCCAATAGGAGACCCCGACGCTCCAGGCCATCGCCGCCCACAGCAGGACGAAGGGCACCACGGAAGTGGCGACCTGGAGCAGTGCGCGCCCTCGGTGCGGCCGTTTATAGGGCGCGAGCAGGCGGTTCCAGGTGCGGGCGCTAGTGGAGGTGGAGGCACGCGCTTCGGCGGCCTGATCTTCGATTGGTGGAACATCCGTCGCGGGTAGGGAAGCGGCTGAGGTCATGGTCCGATTCTGTCCGCATTCCGTGTCATGCGCGGTCACATGAGCGTCAGGAATGCCTTGCCTCCGGATGAGCGATCGCGCATCATCGGGCCATGCTCCGAGTCCCTTTCAGGACCTCGTGGATCATTCTGCTGACCTGTTTCCTGGGGTCTCCCCGGCTGGCGGCGGACGAACCCGGCGAGGCCGGGTACCTGGTGCCCGGAGTCCCGGCTGCAATCCACGAAGAGGTCGAAATCCACCCGCTCGAAGATGGCCTTTGGCTTCACCGCAGCCGCACCGCCTGGGAGGAGTACGGCACCATCGAGGCGAACGGCCTGGTGATCGCCGGCTCGCAGGGCGCCTGGATCATCGATACCGCCTGGAACGAAGAGCAGACCGAAGCCCTGATCGCCTGGGTAACCGCCGAGGTGGGGCCGTTGCTCGGAGTCGTCGCCACCCACTTTCACTTCGATGGCCTCGGCGGAGTGAGTGCCTTCCATCGGCGCGACCTGCCGAGTTGGGGGCATCAGAAGACCGCGCCTCTGGCGCCCACCTGGAATCTCGAAGCGCCGCGTCACACTTTTGCCGAGAGCGCCGAACTCTCCACCGGTAGCGGGACCGTCGAGCTGTTCTATCCGGGGCCGGGCCACAGTCCGGACAACATCGTCGTCTGGCTACCGGAACGCCGGGTCCTATACGGCGGGTGCCTGATCAAGAGCGCCAAGACCCGCCACTCCGGCAATCTGGAAGATGCGGACGTGACGGCCTGGCCGGCGAGCCTCGATGCGGTGGGGAAGCGCTATCCGGCGGCGAGAACGGTGGTCCCAGGCCACGGCGATCCGGGGGATCTGTCGCTCCTCGGCCACACGGCGAAGATCATCGCCTCGGCGGCTTCGCCCTGAGGTCTCTCAGGGTTTCCAGAGAATCAGTGTCGGGTTCTCGAGGCCTACGCTGAGCACGCCAATTCGGACGGCCAGTCCTTTCAGTCCACGGCTTCGACTTCGAGCCGCGACGGCCAGGGTGGCGGAACGACCTGACCGAAGGAGGCCGCCAGCGCGTTCGGATCGCGCAGCGCGTCCTCGCCGGCCTTCCAGGCGGTGATGGTGAACGATCCGGCGGGAATTCCCGATCCTCGCCAGGTGCCGTTTCCGTCCGCCGCACTCTCGCCGACCAACCACTGCAGGATCGGGCCGTGGAGCACCATGCCCCTTACGTCCAGGGCGATTCGGGCCCAAGGGATCGGCTCACCTCGAGAAACCAGGAGGGCTTGGAGGGTAGGGCCCGCCGCTGGAAACGCGAATCGCTCGTCACCGCTCGGGATCCGGTCGAGCAAGAAACCGGCTCCGGCGAAGCGGGCGGCGAAGGGGTGAGAGATGAAGCGTTCCGGTATTTCCAACTCTCCCGCCACGCCCGTCGTGCCGGACCACTCGAAGGTTCCATCCGCCCCGCGGAGCACCACGACTTCGGCACCTACCGCCGGAGAGCCGCCGGGTCCCGTGAAGGCAAGGATCAACGGAGTCGCTTCGCCTTCGGTCTCCAAGGCGATCTCGAGGGTGCGCTCTCCGGTTTGGTCGTCCACTACGAAATCGGAAAGCTCGGCCGAGAGGAATCCCTCGGCGGAGGCGTGGAGATCGAGGCTGCCGTTTCTCAGGGCGGGCAGGAGGGCGAACCCATCGGCGTCGGTCTCCACCCAGCCGAAGTACTCGCCGATCGGCTCGTCGTCCGCGAGGTGTAGATTCGCATACCGCACCTTGGCACCTTCGACCGGCTCACCGGATGGATCAGCGGTGACTGCGACCTCCACGCGATTCTCCGGCACGTGGAAGTCGAATTCGGTGTCCTCTTCGAAGGACGTGTAGCCAAGAATCTCCCAGTGCGGCTTGCGGAGAGGCTCGTCGTCAACGAGAACGACTTTCGCCTGCGAAGGCGGCCGATGGATGGTGATCTCGTATCGGCCCTGGGCGTCCGTGGTGACGGACTTTCTGTACTTGGGATCGCTTCCGTAGAGCTGAAAGTCGATCTTCGCCCGGGCGGGTTCTTCTCCTCGGTACACCACGCCGTGGATCCGAAATTCCCTGATGCGGATCTCGATCTCCCGGTCCCGCCAATCTTCCAGGTTCACCTGTTGGGTGACGCGCGAAGGCGGGATCTCCACGACGACCGCGAGGTTCCGGGCAGGCACGTGCTCGAAGGCTGAGGATAGCTCCTGCGCAAGGGGACGCGCGGTGACAAGATCGCGCTCCGGATGGGTGAGGAGCTGGATCGCGGCGCCCTCGGGGAGCGTGAACTCCGGAGGCATGAGCAGAGAGACTTTGAGTCCGGGCAGCGGGCGAAGGACACCGCGATAGGTTTCGACTTTGCCGGCGCGCAGGGCGAGATCCTGCACCGGCAGGCCGGCGGAGGACGACGTGACAGCGATGGACGCGAGACGTTCCGGGCGGTCGAAGAAGACCCCGTAGACACGTTCCGCGGTGGCGATCCATACGTCCGGGGATTGATCCTTGCCCTGCTCGTTCTTCAACCGCAGCTCGACATCGTCTTCCGTCCACTCCTGGATCGCCCGGGGACGATCCAGGATGACCAGCACCGAGGTGTCGCCCGAGGGCGTCGGCGGAGCGATCTCCACGACGCCTTGGGCGGGTACCGCGACCGGCCGCGCCAACCAGCGGTACTCGTCGCGCACGGTATCGAACACCCCTGCCAAGACCGGGCCTGCCGGCATCAGAACGCCCTCATGGGCATCCGAGGTGACCCGACGAGACATCTCCGGAAGCGGGAATCCGAGGCTCTGGTGGCTGTCGAGGTGGAGGAGCCGGAGTTCCTCCGTTGGCCCCAGCGTTTCTCCCTTCGCCAGGCGAACCGTTCCAGCGCGAACCACGCGGCGGTAAACCATGCTGCCTCGGCCCTTGAAGGGAGGCGCCGAGTAGCGCATCACCCCGTGGGCGGGGCTGATCCAACCGTTGCCCTCGATCCAAAACCGATAGGCTCCGGGAGTCGGAACGATCCAAGCGCCCGCCGGCATGGCCTCCTCGACGTGTGCCTCGGCGTCTTCCATGCGAACCAAATGAACCGTCAGACCGGCGGGATCTAGAACTTGCGGTTCTCCTTCGAATCCGGTGGCGGAAGCCAGTCCGAAGAAGGCGAGCGCCGCCTTGCCGTTCACTTCGCCTTGCTCCGGCAAAAGAGCTGGCTCTTGAGCAAGCGCTACGGGGCAAAAGGTGAGTGCCAACCAAAGAATGGACTGGAGGGACCTGGCCATTTCTAGGGCTAAATCAGAACAGTCCCGCCTGCAAGGTGTGGATACAGCACTGATCCCTTTGGTAGTTGTTGAAGCATTGATCTCCAGGCCAGTACATGATGCAGCCGATGGACCCCTCAACGCAGCGATCCCAGAAGAAATCACACCGGGCGAAGCAGTAGTAGTTCGAATCGTCCAGGCAGCCGATCCGGTGGGTTGACGTGTCTGCTTTCGACGAGTTCGGAACTTCGGGGAGGTCCGAACCATCCGCTGCCAAAGCGGCGGGGCCGACGAATACGATCATCAGTAGAGCGAAGACTAGGGCGATTCTGAGAGTCATCGGCGGCCTCCTTTGAGTTTCAAAGTTCGGAGATTCTACATTGAGCTCGGCGAGTCCTCAATACCAGGTTCCTCCGTCCGTCAGATTCGACTCAGGTCGCCGGCAGGGTGTCTTCGAGCGGCTCGTCGGGCGCTGCGGGTGCGTCCGGTCCGTCCGGCTCTTGCCGCCCGCCCTTGACTCGCTCGCGCATCCCTTGAATCAAGGCGTAGAAGGGCGGCACGAGGAGGGTGCCGACGACGGCGGCGGCGAGCATGCCGCCGAGGAGCGCCGTGCCCATGGACTGGCGGGCGGCGGCGCCGGCGCCGGTGGCCAGCACCAGCGGCAGGATGCCCAGCAGGAACGAAAAGGCGGTCATCAATACCGCCCGGAATCGCAGGTCGGCGGCCGTCTCGGCCGCTTCGAGAATGCCGTCGCCGGATTCTCGGCGCACCTTGGCGAACTCGACGATCAGGATGGCGTTCTTGGCCGCCAGGGCGATCAGCATCAGCAAGCCGACTTGAACGTAGATGTCGATCGGGTGACCGAGGATCCATTCGAGCACCAGGGCGCCGACGATCGCCACCGGCACCGCCAGCATCACCGCCACCGGCACCGTCCAGCTCTCGTACTGGGCGACCAGGAAGAGATAGACGAAGAGCAACCCGAGGAAGAACATGATCGGCCCCTGGGCGCCGGCTTCGATCTCCTGCAGCGAGGTGCCGGACCATTCGATGCGGAAGCCCTGCGGCAGCACCTCGTCGGCGACCTTCGCCATCTCCTCCATGGCGTCACCGGAGGAGATTCCCGGCGCGGCGCTGCCGCTGATCTGCACCGACTGGGAGAGGTTGAAGCGCGACAGGGTCTCCGGACCGACGGTGTCCGAGATCGCCACCAGGGTGCGCAGCGGCACCATCTGGCCGTCGCGGCTGCGCACGAAAAAGCGTTCGATATCCGACGGCTCGTCGCGGAAGGGGGCGTCGGCCTGGATCATCACCCGGTAGGTGCGGCCAAACTTGTTGAAGTCGTTGACGTAAAGGGAGCCGAGCTGGGCCTGGAGGGTGGTGAAGATCTCCGACAGCGGCACCCCTAGGGTCTGGGCTTCCTTGCGGTCTACGGTCAGGCCGACCTGCGGCATGCTGGCGCTGAAGTTGCCGAACACCTGGGTGAGTTTGGGGTTCTGATTGGCGGCACCCAGCAGGGCGCCGAGGGCTTGGGCGAGCTCAGCCGGGCTGGCGCCGGGGCGGGCGAGGAGCTGGAGCTCGAAGCCGCCGGTGTTGCCGAGGCCGATGATCGGCGGCGGCGAAAAGGCCAGGAGATTCGCACCCGGTACGCTTCCGAAGCTGCCCCAGGCGCGGCCCACCAGCGCTTCGACGGATTCCCCCGGCCCGGTGCGCTCTTCCCACGGGTAGAGGCCGGCGATGACCAGCGCCTTGTTGGCGCCGCTGCCGCCGATGAAAGAGAACCCGCCGATCGAGATCACCTCTTCGACCCCCGGAAACTCGGCGAGCATGTCCTCGACCTGTGTGGCCACCACGTCGGTGCGGCTGACGGTGGCGCCGTCCGGGAGCTGCACGTCGATGAAGAACACCCCCAGGTCCTCCTGCGGCAGGAAGGCGGTGGGCAGGGTGACAAAGAGCAGGCCGGCCACTCCGAGGAGCAACGCCACGGTCAGACCCACCACCGCCAGGCGGCGCACCACGAAGGCGACGGCCTTGCGGTAGCCGCCGGTGGCGCGGCCGAATGCGCGGTTGAACCAGCCGAGGGGCCCGCGCTGGGCGGGTTCGCGGTCTGGCCGCACCAGGAGGGCCGCCAGGGCCGGGCTCAGGGTGAGGGCATTGACGCTCGAGATCAGCACCGACACCGCCAGGGTAACGGCGAACTGCTGGTAGAGGCGGCCGGTGGTGCCCGGGAAGAAGGCCACCGGCACGAACACCGCCAACAGCACCAGGGTGGTGGCGATGATCGGGCCGGTCACCTCCGCCATGGCGACCCGCGTCGCCTCCTTCGGCGGCAGCCCGTCGTTGACGTGCCGCTGGACGTTCTCGATCACCACGATGGCGTCGTCCACCACCAGGCCGATGGCGAGCACCAGGCCGAGGAGCGTCAGGGTGTTGATCGAGTAGCCAAAGACGGCCAGGAAGGCGAAAGTACCCACCAGGGACACCGGGATCGCCACCGCCGGTACCAGCGTCGCCCGCCAGTCCTGCAGGAAGACGAAGGTGACGAAGACCACCAGCAGCAGCGCAATCCCCAAGGTCTTGACCAGCTCTTCGAGGGACGACTCGATGAAGCGGGTGGTGTCGAAAACGATCTTGTAGTCGAGATCCGCCGGGAAGGAGGCGGACAGGCGCTCGAGTTCCGCCTCCACGCCCTTGGCTACGTCCAGGGCGTTGGCGCCGGGGAGCTGAAAGATGGCAAAGTTGGTGGAAGGCGAGCCGTTCAGGCGGTTGAAGCCGCTATAGGACTGGGCTCCCAGCTCCACCCGAGCGACGTCTTCGAGCAGCACCAGCGAACCGTCGGTACGGCTCTTGACGACGATCTGCTCGAATTCCTTGGCTTCCACCAGCCGGCCCCGGGCGCGCACCGTGTACTGGAGCGGCTGGCCGTCTTCGCCGGGCGGTTCGCCCACCCGGCCGGTGGCCGCCTGCACATTTTGGTCGCGGATCGCCGTCGCCACGTCGCTGGCGGTCACCCCGAGGGTGGTCATGCGGTCCGGATTGAGCCATACCCGCATGCCGTAGTCGCGCGGCCCGAAGAGGGAGGCGTTGCCGACGCCGGGCACCCGGGAGAGGTTGTCGAGGACGTTGATCGAGACGTAGTTCGACAGGAACAGGCTGTCGTAGCGCCCGTTGGGAGAATAGAACGAGACCACCAGCAGCATGGCGCTCGACTGCTTCTGCACGGTGACGCCGCGGCGGGTCACATCCTCCGGCAGAAGCGGCGTGGCGAGGGCCACGCGGTTCTGCACGTTGACCGCCGCCAGGTCCGGGTCGGTGCCCACGGCGAAGGTGATGTTGAGGTTGTAGGCGCCATCGCCGGAGCTGGAGGACGACATGTACAGCATGTCCTCGACGCCGTTGACCTGCGCTTCGATGGGGGTGGCGACGGTGGCCTCGATGACCTCGGCGCTGGCCCCCGGATAGACCGCCGTCACCAGCACCTGCGGCGGCACCACCTCCGGGTACTGGGCGATCGGTAGGGCCTGGAGCGCAATCACTCCCGCCACCACGATAACGATGGAGACCACCAGGGCGAAACGCGGGCGGTCGATGAAAAAGCGACTGATCATCTACTCGCTCTCGGTGCTCTCGGGGGTGGAATCGTCCGCCGGGGCAACATCGCCAGCTGCCTCCGCCGGTCCGGGGCTGCCTCCGCCGGCCGGGGCCGAGTACGGCTGGGCGGTGACGGGCATCCCCGGCTGAACCTTCTGCGCTCCCTGCACGATCACCCGTTCACCGGCCGCGGCACCCGAGAGTAGCTCCCACTCATCACCCACCCGGTCGCCCAGGGTCACCGGCCGGGCGGCGACGGTGCTGTCGTCCTCGACCACCAGCAGCGAAGGGCCGTCCTGCGCCTGCTGCACGGCGGTTTGGGGAATGAACAGGGCCGGCCGGGAATCCTGCCGTTCGGCGATCACCGTCACGAACTGCCCCGGCACCAGCAGGCCGCTGGGATTCGGAAACACCGCCCGCACGATGAGGGTGCCGGTGGCGGGGTTCACCTGGTTGTCGACGAAGTCGATAGCGCCCGGCTGTTCGAACACCGTGCCGTTGGCCAGCTTCAGGCGCGGCACGTAGATCGGGTCACCGGTACCGGCGGCCAAGGCCTCCTGGCGCAGCGACAGTACCTCGCGCTCGGTGACCGCGAACAGCACGTGGATGGGATCGAGCTGAACGATGGTCGCCAGTGGACCGGAGTCTGGCCCCACCACGTTGCCTTCGGTGACCAGGGCGCGGCCGATGGTGCCGGAAATCGGGGCGGTGATGCGGGTGTAGCCAAGGTCGATGCCGGCCGTTTCGAGGTCCGCCCGGGCCGAGGCGAGGGTGGCTTCGGCGGCCAGCTCGTCGGCCTTCGCCTGATCGCGCTCGGCACCGGCCACGGCGTCCTCGGAGACGGTGTCCAGGCGCTCTCGGTATTGCTGCGCGTTGGCGAGAGCGGCCTCCGCGTCGGCCACCGCCGCCTGCGCTCGGGAAACGGCGGCGGCGTAGGGAGCGCGTTCGATGGTGAACAGCAGCTCGCCGCGCCGCACGGTGTCGCCCTCGACGAAGGAGCGCCGCTCGAGGGCGCCCTCCACCCGCGCTTCGATCTCCACCTGCTCGACGGCGGCGGTGCGGCCGACCACTTCCTCGACCTCCTGGATGGCGCCCTCGCGCACCGGCGTCACCAGCACCAACGGTGGCGGTGGTGCAACACCCGGCGGGCCTCCGCCGTCAGCCGATCCGCCGCCACAGGCGGCGAGGCCGGCCGCCGCCCAGGCGAGGAGCAGCAGGGCGGCGAAGGGTTCGAGTCGGGATCTTGGAATCGTCGGATTCATCAGCGGTTTCCTTCGTCCGAGGTAGCGTCCGGCAGGGCCTCCGGGTTGGAGGAACGCGGCAAGGGCGTCCAGCCGCCTCCCAAGGACTTGTAGAGGGCGACGAGGTTCTGGGTGACGCGGCCTTCTGATTCGGCGCGCTGGTCTTCGAGGGCCAGGAGCGAGCGTTGGGCGTCGAGCACCTGTTGGAAGTCGCGCAGGCCGGAACGGTACAGCTCTTCGGCCAGCGCCGTCGTTTTCTCGGTGGCCGCCACGGCGGCGCGCAGGGACTCGAGCCGCAGGCGCTCCTGGGCGAAGGACACCAGGGCGTTTTCGCTCTCTTCCAGGGCGAGCAGTACCGTTGACCGGTACAGGCTCAGGGCCTCTTCCTGGGTGGCCGTTTGGGCGGCGATGCCGGCGCGGACGGCACGGCGGTCAAAGAGCCGCCAAGAGAACGACGGCCCGAAGGTGCTGAACGGGCTGCCGCTGTCGAACAGGCCGTCGAGGTCGAGCGCCTCGACGCCGATCGAACCGGAGAGGGCGAAGCGCGGGTAGAGTTCCGCCGTGGCCACCCCGATGCGCGCCGTCTCGGCGGCCACCCGGCGCTCCGCCGCCAGCACGTCCGGCCGCCGCCGCAGCGCCTCCGCCGGAATACCGATGGCGATCTCCGCCGGCGGCAGCGGGATGGCTCCGGCGCGCTCTTCGGCCGCCGCCGCTTCGAAGCTCCCGGGAACCGCTCCGGTGAGCACCGCTAGACGGTTCTTCGCGCCCGCCAGGCCGGTGCGCAGCGGCGGAATCTGAGAGCGGGTGGTGGCGAGGTTCGAGCGCGCTTGCTCGACGTCGAGACGACCGGCCAGGCCGGCGTCGAAGCGCTCCGAGGCGAGATCGAAGGTCCCTTGCTGGGCGGCGAGGTTGTCTTCCGCCAAGGCCAGCCTGGCCTCGAAGGTGCGTAGATCGACATAGGTGGTGGCGACCTCTGCCACCAGCGATACGCGCACCGCTCCCAGATCCGCGGCGGCGCCTTCGAGATCGGCGACGGCGGCCTCGACGGACCGGCGCACGCGGCCGAACAGATCGAGTTCCCAGCTCGCGTCGAGGGCGGCGCGGTAGATCTCTACCCGGTTGCCGGTGCCGGCCTGGCCGGGAGCGGAGGTCTGAGCGCTCGACTCGGCGGAGATCACGCTGCCGCTGGCGTCGACCGTCGGCAGGCGATCCGTCTCGGTGCTCCGCAACAGCGCCCGGACGCGGTCGAGACGGGCGCGGGCGGCGGCCAGGTCGGGACTGTCGGCGAGGGCGCGTTCGATCAGGTCGCTGAGCACCGGGTCGTCGAGGGCCTGCCACCAGGTCACCAGCACCCCATCGGCCACCGGCCCGGCGGCCAGCGGCCCGTCCGCGGGAACGCTCCAGCGCGGCGCTTGCGGCGTCTCCGGTGGAGCATAGTCCGGGCCGACGGTGACACAACCGCTGGCGAGCGCCGCCACGAGCAGAGCGGCGGCAAGAGGTCCAAGGGCGCGGCCGGGCGCGAGCGGTAGGTGCTGGGCAGGTGACGACATCGAGACTTCCCCTCGAAATCCAGCTCGCCAATTCCATCGCGAGCGGAAGAACATGTAGCAGGCGCGAATATACCGTCCCCGGGAGACAGATGGGGTTTTTGCCAAGGCAATCCGCCGCCGAAGATCGCGACGAGGAGTCGAGGCTGTCAGCGGCGCTATACTGCGCCCTCGGCCGGCGCCCGTGTACTGTACGCACGGGCCGCCATTTCGTTCGAGGTCGCCCGAAAAAGGACCACCCCATGCAACTTTCCGAGATCGACTCGCACTTCGAAGCGGACCTTCAGGCGGTGGATTCGGCCGAAGCGCTGGAAGCTCTACGCATTCGGTATCTGGGCCGCGGCGGTGCGCTGGCGGCGGCGCGCGATCAGGTGGACTTCCGCAGCTTGGCGCCGGAGGAGCGAAAGGAGGTCGGGCAGACCTTCAACCGGGTCAAGACCCGCATCGAGGAAGCGATCGCCGGGTTGAAGGAGACCCTCGGCGCCGGCGCCGCCACGAAGGACTTGCCGGCTTTCGACGTCACCCTACCGCCGGTGGCGCGTCCGCCGGGCACCATCCATCCGCTGATCGCCACCCAGATCCAGGTGGAGGACATCTTCCACTCGATGGGCTTTCGAGTCTTCCAGGGCGACGAGGCGGTGTCCGAGTACGACAACTTCGACGCCGTCAACATCCCCGGCGACCATCCGGCGCGGGAGATGCAGGACACCTTCTGGCTCGAGAACGGCGACGTTCTGCGCACCCACACCTCGTCAATGCAGAACCGCGCCATGCGCGAGCTCGGGGTGCCCTTGAGGGCGATCTTTCCGGGCCGTTGCTACCGCGCCGAGGCAACGGACGCCACCCACGAAAACACCTTCTTCCAGCTCGAAGGCATGTACATCGATCGGGAGGTGTCCGTCGCCAACTTGATTGCGGTGATGAAACACCTGTTGATGGCGGTGTTTCAGTCGGAGATCGATGTGCGCCTGCGGCCGGGTTACTTCCCCTTTGTCGAACCGGGCTTCGAGCTGGACTTCAGGAGTTCGGTGGTGGGCGACAACCTGCGCTGGATCGAGTTGATGCCCTGCGGCATGATCCATCCGGCGGTGTTGCGCGAAGGCGGCGTGGATCCGGAGGAGTATTCCGGCTTCGCCTTTGGGTTGGGCCTTTCGCGCCTCGCCATGCTCAAGTTCGGCATTCCCGACGTCCGCCTGTTCAACAAGGGCGACCTGCGTTTCAACGAGCAGTTCGTCGCCACCTTCTGATTCCCCCGAACAACACCCTGTCGAGGATACTCCGTTGAAACTCTCATTGGATTGGTTGTCGGAATTCGTCGATCTCGCGGACCTGGAGCCGTCCACCGTCGCCGAGGAGCTCAGTCTGCGCACCGCCGAGGTGGAGGGCGTGGAAGCGGTGGAACGTGCCGTCGCGGGAGTGGTGGCGGCGGAGGTGTTGACCTGTGAGGCGGTGGTCGGGGAGCCGCATCTCGCGCGGGTGAAGGTGAACTTGGGTGAGCGTGAAGCGGAGACCGTGTGCGGCGCGCCGAACGTGCGGCCGGGGCTGCGGGTGGCCTTCGCCGGCCCGGGCTGCAGGTTGGCGGACGGCAGCGAGGTGGCGCCATCGACCCTGCACGGCATCGCCAGCGAGGGCGTGCTCTGCTCGGCCGGTGAGCTGGGCCTCGGCACCGCCCACGAAAAGCTCCTCGAGCTGTCCGCCGAGGTAGCCGTGGGGGAAGGTCTCGAAGCCCATTGCCCGGCGCGCGATCTGTTGGTCGAGATCGACAACAAAAGCCTCACCCATCGGCCGGACCTATGGGGTCACTACGGTTTCGCGCGCGAGCTCAGCGCCATCTTCGAGCGTCCGCTGCAGACCTACCCGGTGGCGGATCTTGCCGACTATGCGGACCTGCCGGCGGTGCCCGTCGAAGTGGAGGATCACGCCGAGTGCGCGGTGTACACCGCCTTTGCCTTCGATGTGGCCTCCAATCCGCCGTCACCGCTCAAGGTGCAGCGCCGGCTGTCGGCCCTCGGCACGGCGAGCAAGAACCTGCTGGTCGACCTGTCGAACTACATCCAGTTCGAGCTCGGCCAGCCGACCCACGCCTTCGACGCCGCCCACGTCGCGGCGGGAATTCGGGTGGCGCGCTCCGCAAAGGTCTATCCCTTCCGCACTCTCGACGGCAAGGACTGGCCCCTCGCGCCGGAAGACCTGTTGATCTGGAGCGGCGACCGGCCGGTGGCGATCGCCGGCATCATGGGCGGTGCCGGCAGCGAGATCCAGGACGACACCTCGCGGGTGCTCCTGGAGAGTGCCAACTTCGACGCCACCCGGGTACGGCGCACCGCCTCCCGGCTAGGCCTCAGGACCGACGCTAGCCTGCGCTTCGAGAAGAAACTGCCGCCGTTGACTGCCCGCATCGCTGCCGAGCGCTTCTTCCGGCTGGCCCAGGAAGGCGGCGCGGAGCCGGTGGCGAAGTCCCGCCACGTCATCGCCGGGGATTTGCGGGATCAGCCGCGGCCGCTGTCCATTGCCGGCGGCTACCTCACCCGCCGCGCCGGCACCGAGATCACCGACCGGCGCGCCGCGGCGATTCTCCAGGGCATCGGCTTCGGCTGTGAGATCCGGCCCGAAGGCGGCCTCGACATCGAGATTCCGGCCTTCCGGGGGGAGACGGACATCGCCCTTCCCGAAGACATCTCCGAGGAAGTGATGCGCCTCTACGGCTACGACCACATTCCACCGCAGCTCCCCATCGCGCCCCTCGAGCCGGTGGACTTGAACGAGAGGGTGCGCGGGCACCACCGCCAGCGGCGGGTGCTGACCCAGGTGCACGGATTCTTCGAGTGCCACAGCTACGCCTGGTTCGATGACGCCTGGATCGAGCGCCTCGGCTATCGGCCGGAGCGCCCGCTGGTGCTGCGCAACCCACCGAGCGAGGGCAAGGCGCGGATGCGCGATGCCCTGCTCCCCAACCTGTTCGAGTTCGTCTCCAGGAATCGCCGTATGCGCGAGGACTTCCGGATCTTTGAGCTGGGCAGGGTGTTCCGTCTCGACGAAGCGGGCCGAAGCGCCGAGAAGAACCGCCTCGCCGGGGTGAGCGTGGTGCAAAGCGGTGCGGTGAAGGTCGACGAACACCTGCGCTCGCTGCGCGCGGCGGTGGACGATCTCGCTCGGTTGGCCGGGTTGCCGGCGTTCACCTACCGGGTAGAAGACCAAGACCTCGATTCCTGGGCCGTCGCCGGCTACTGCCTGAGCGTCCATCTGGGAGAAGAGGAAGTCGGCCGCCTCGGGGTCCTCGCACCGGCGATCCGCAAGGTGGTCCTCGACGGTGGCCACGCAGTCTGGTTCCAGCTCGATCCGGACCGCCTGGCCGGGCGAGTGTTCCCGCCACGCAGCTACCGTGAGTCGCCGGTACATCCAGGCTCCTGGCAGGACTTCACGGTGATCTGGCCGCGCCGCCGGGGCTACGGCGCGCTGGCCGCCGAACTCGACCGCTTCGCGCACCCGCTGATCGAAGGCCGAGACTTCCGCGGCGTCTACGAACCGCCGGGAGGCGACACCGCCAACTACACCTTCCGCTACTCCCTGCGCGCCGAGGACCGCACCCTGACGGCCGAGGACCTGGCGGACTTTCGAGAAGCCATCGTGCCGTTCCTGGAGTCGATCGGCGGGTTGGTCCAGTAACGGCCCGTGCAGTGGCTCCGGCGACTCGCTGCGGCCTGTGGTAGAAGAACTTTTGCCGACGGACTGCGTTTCACTACCTGGCGATGGCAGAGGCGGAGGTGGCGCCCAGCCGATCCGCCCTGGCCTGAACGAATCACGCTACGGGGATGACGATCATGCGACTGAACAAATCAATGGCCGCCCTTGCTCTCCTGCTCTTGTGGACCGCCGGTTGCTCGGGGCTACGGCAGGCGGACCTGGGGATGGAGGACGGTGTGGACGGAAATGCGAACGAGACGGTGGCGGCGAAGAATCCGCTGCTCCAGGAGTGGAGCGGACCCTACGGCGGCGTGCCGGCCTTCGATCGGGTGGAGATCGCGGACTTCGAGCCGGCCATCGAGGTGGCGATGGCCGAAAACCTGGCGGAGATCGACGCCATTGCGTCGAGTCCTGAGCCTCCGACCTTCGAGAACACCATCGTCGCCCTCGAACAAACCGGCGACAGCCTCGGTCGGGTGGGCACCTACTTCGGAGTCTGGCGTTCGAACCTGTCGTCGCCGGAGTTCCGCCAGGTCGCTAGCCGGCTGGCGCCGAAGTTCTCCGAGCACCGCACCAAGATCATCCAAAACGAAGCCCTCTTCCAGCGCGTCGAGGCGGTGTACGAGGGCGAGGCGATGGCCGAACTGCGGCCGGATCAGCAGCGCGTGGTGGAGTTGACCTACAACCGCTTCGCGCGCAACGGCGCGACCCTCGAAGGTGCCGCCAAGGAGCGCTTCGCGGAAATCCAACTGGAGCTGTCGAAACTGCACACGGCCTTCGCCGACCACGTCCTGGGAGATGAAGAGAAATACGTCCTCTACCTCGATGAAAGCCAGCTTGGCGGATTGTCAGAGTCCTTCGTAGCGGCGGCCGCGGCGGCGGCGAGGGAGCGCGGCGAGGAAGGGCGCTACGCCATTCTGAACACTCGTTCGTCGATGGATCCGTTCCTCACCTATTCCACCGAGAGGGATCTGCGGGAGAAGGTCTGGCGCACCTACTACAGCCGCGGCGACAACGGTGACGAGAACGACAACAACCGGCTGATCGCCGACATCCTGCGCCTGCGGGACGAGCGGGTGGAACTCCTGGGCTACGACAACTACGCCCAGTGGCGCCTCGAAGACCGCATGGCGAAAACGCCGGAGCGGGCGATGGAGCTTCTTGAAGCGGTGTGGCCGGCGGCCTTGGCGCGGGTCGAAGAAGAGGTCGCCGCGATGCAGCAGATCGCCGACCGCGAGGGCGCCGGCATCACCATCGAGCCGTGGGACTACCGCTTCTACGCCGAAAAGGTGCGCCAGGAGCGCTACGACCTGGATTCCGACGAGGTCAAGCAGTACTTGCAGCTCGACAAGCTGCGCGACGCCATGTTCTTCGTCGCCGGTGAACTCTTCGGCTTCGACTTTACGCCCGTACCGGAGAACGCTGGCCCCGAAGGGCAAGTGCCGGTGTTCCATCCGGACGTCAAGGTGTGGGTGGTCAGCGACCGCGATTCCGGCGAACTGATCGGCCTCTGGTACCTCGATCCCTTTGCCCGCCAGGGCAAGCGCTCCGGCGCCTGGGCCTCGAGCTACCGCGGCCACGAGACCTTCAACGGCGAGAAGACGGTGCTCTCCTCCAACAACTCGAACTTCATCCAGGGCGCTCCGGGGGAGCCGGTGCTGCTGTCCTGGTCCGACGCCGAGACCTACTTCCACGAGTTCGGACACGCTCTCCACTCATTGTCCTCGACGGTGGCCTATCCCACCTTGAACAGCGGCGTGCGGGACTACACGGAATTCCAGTCCCAGCTCTTGGAACGCTGGCTGTTGACGGACCCGGTGATCGAGAACTACCTGGTCCACTACCAGACCGGAGAGCCGATCCCCGACCAGTTGGTGGCCAAGGTCAAGAAGGCGGCGACCTTCAACCAGGGCTTCCAGACCACCGAGTACCTGGCCTCGGCGCTGGTCGATTTGGCGTACCACACGACGGATCCCGCGGGGATCGACGCGGACGCCTTCGAGCGCGCCACCCTGGAGCGCTTGAACATGCCGGCGGAGATCGTCATGCGGCACCGCTCGCCGCACTTCGGGCACATCTTCTCCGGCGAGGGCTACTCCGCCGGCTACTACGGCTACATGTGGGCTGACGTCCTCACCTCCGACGCGGCGGAGGCCTTCAAGGAGGCGCCCGGCGGCTTCTACGATGCCGGAGTGGCGGAGAAGCTCGTCGAATACCTGTTCGCCGTCCGCAATGCCATCGATCCGGCGGACGCCTACCGCCAATTCCGCGGCCGGGATGCCCGCATCGAGGCGCTGATGCGCGATCGGGGTTTTCCGGTGCGTTAGTTCGAAGGGGGCTGGGCGCCCGCGCGGGACCGCCCTCTAGCCTCCAAGAAGTGTCTCTTTGTCCTTTGTTGCTCTGGGTGGAAGTTCGCCTCGTTTTGGCGCTTCGCGGTGCTCACCCGTGCGCCGACGAGCCATCCGAATCGCTCGCTCCTGCGAAAGAACTGCTGTAAGGTGCGCCTTGCGCCCGCCGCAGTTCTTGCTGGCATGCAAAGATTCCGAATGATGGCTACCCACTGTCTCGCTCTCTGGACATCACCGAGTCGCCTCGTGCGGTCGAGCGTCTTGGTGTTGGCTGTCGTCTGGGTAGCGGGCTGTTCCCCGTGGGCGGCTCCGGAGCCGGATCTTTCGGCCATCTACGGCCGGGCGGCGCGCCATGCCTCGCCGCTGCGCAATCCGGTGGTGGTCATCCCCGGCCTCACCGGATCGCGCCTCGAAGACCGGGTGACGGGCCGGCCGGTGTGGGGCACCATCGGCGGCGATTGGGCGAGCGGTGACGACCCTGAGGGGATGCGCCTCTCCGCCCTGCCAATGGCCGAGGGGGTGCCCTTCGCGGAACTGCGCGACGAGGTGGAGGCGGTAGGCGTGCTCGACCGGGTAGAGATCAAGTTCCTCGGCCTACCGCTCGAATTCAAGGCTTACCACCACATTCTCGAAGCACTTGGGGTCGGAGGGTACCGGGACATCGACGGCGCCCTGGACGTGCTGGACTACGGCGAAGGACACTTCACCTGCTTCCAGTTCCCCTACGACTGGCGCCGCAGCAACGTCGAGACGGCGCGCCGGTTCGAGGAGTTCCTGGCTGAGACCCGGCTCCAGGTGCAGGCGGAGATCGAGGCGCGCTACGGCATTGCCGATGCGGAGGTCAAGTTCGACCTGGTGGCTCACTCGATGGGCGCCGTCATGGCCCGCTACTTTCTGCGCTACGGCGGCGCGCCGCTGCCGGAGGACGGCAGCCTTCCGCCGCTGACCTGGGCCGGTGCCGAGTGGGTGGAGCGGGCGGTGATGGTGGCGCCGCCCAACGCCGGTGCCGTGGGAGCCCTGGAACAGCTATTGAACGGGCGCAAGTTCGCGCCTCTCATCCCGCGCTACCGAGCGGCCGTGCTGGGCACCTACCCTTCCGGCTACGAACTCTTGCCGCGCAGCCGCTTCGGATCGGTGAGGGTGGACGGTGAGGCGGTGGCGGATCTGTTCGACGTCGAGCTTTGGCAACGCGAGGGTTGGGGCCTGGCGGACCCGCGCGAGGCGGACGTGCTCGAGGCCATCCTGCCGCAGGTGCCGGAGCCGGAGGTTCGCCGGCGCATCGCCCTCGATCACCTGCGCCGCTCTCTGGACTCGGCCCGGGCGTTCACCGAAGCCCTCGATCGCCCGGCGCGGCCGCCGGCGGGGGTGGAGTTGCTGCTGATCGCCGGCGACGCCGAAGCCACCGCCCGTACCGTCGAAGTGACGCGACCCAGCGAACTCAAAACCGTCGCCTACGGCCCGGGCGACGGCAAGGTGCTGCGGTCGAGTGCCCTGATGGACGAGCGCGAGGCCGGCCCCTGGAGTCCGCGCTTGATTTCCCCGATCCACTGGGAAGACACCCTTTTCCTGTTCGAGAGCCACCTGCGGATCACCAAAGACGCGGCCTTCACGGACAATCTTCTCTACTGGCTGCTCGAAGAACCGCGGCCCGGCGACCCCATGCGCCTGCCGCGGGACGATTCCCGGCACTGATCCGGAGTGCGATCAGGCCCAGGCAGGAGGCCGCTGAACGCGCCCTTACTGTGATGCGCCCCCTGCGACCGAGCCCAAAGGGCGAGGCGGCGCCGTAGGTGCCGAGGATGAGGTGAGGCCGAAAACATTGGTGTTTTCGGGTGAGGGGGTGCCCAGCCCCCTGAGGAATGAGCTAGCAGGGCTGCTGAAAGAATAGGCCTGCGGCCTATTTTCAGCTGCCCTGCTAGCATCGCCGCCGACGATTTTCACTTCAGGGGATTCACCATGTCTCGATTCGCCAGGCCGGTCGCGGCCTTTTGCCTCACCGGCTTTGCCGCCTTCTGCGGCCACCTGCCGTCCTTTGCCACGCCCGCGAAGGCCGTGGCGCCGCAGGTTGTCTCCCTGGCCCACTACCTGCCGGCCGGAGTGGAGTACGACCCGGAGATTCCGCCGCCGGCCGAGATTCTCGGCTGGGAGGTCGGCACCTGGCACGTGACGCCCGAGGCCCTGGTTCGATATATGGAGGTGCTCGCGTCGCGTTCGGACCGGGTGCGCATCGACCTCCAGGGGCGCACTCACGAGGGGCGGCCGCAGGTGCTGGTCACCCTCACCTCGGCGGCGAACCAGGACCGGCTGGAAGAGATCCGCACCGCCCGGTTGGCCGCCGACGGACCGCCTGAAGGGGCGCCGGCGGTGGTGTGGTTGGGCTACAGCATCCACGGCAACGAGGCCAGCGGCTCCAACGCTTCGCTCCTGACCGCCTACCACCTGGCGGCGGCCCGCGGGCCGGAGATTGAAGCCCTGCTCGACGAGGTGGTGGTGTTGATCGATCCCTGCCTCAACCCCGACGGCCTCGGCCGCTTCGCCACCTGGGCCAACATGCACCGCGGCCGGCAACCGGTGGGGCGGGGCATCCACCGCGAGCACAACGAGGTTTGGCCCGGCGGCCGCACCAACCACTATTGGTTCGATTTGAACCGCGACTGGCTGCTCCTCCAGCACCCGGAGTCGGTCCACCGGGTGAAGACCCTGTGGCGCTGGCGACCGGACCTGTCCGGCGATTACCACGAGATGGGTTCGGACCAGACCTACTTCTTCCAGCCCGGTGTGCCCAGTCGCCAGAACCCGTTGACCCCGGATCGCAACCTGCAGTTGACCCGCGAGATCGCGGCCTTTCACGCCGAGGCTCTAGATGCGGAGGGCCGGCTGTATTTCTCCGAGGAGACGTTTGACGATTTCTATCCCGGCAAGGGCTCGACCTATCCGGATCTGGTAGGCGGCCTCGGCGTGTTGTTCGAACAGGCGAGCGTGCGCGGCCATCGCCGGGACACTGAGAACGGCACGCTGACCTTTCCCTTCGCCGTCCACAATCAGTTTTTGACTTCCCTGTCGATGATCGATGCGGGGCGGGCCAAGCGCGAGGCGCTGCACGAGTACCGGCGGGAGTTTGATCGCGGCAGCCGGGCGGCGGCCAGCCGCGACGCCCTCGGCGGCTATGTCTTCGGCGATGGCGGCGATCCGGCCCGGGCGTGGCACCTGGTGGAGATCCTGGAGGGGCACGGCATCGAGGTCTATCGGCTGGCGCGAGGGATCGAGGTGGGGGGCGACCGCTTCGCACCCGAAAGCGCTTTCCTGGTGCCGGTGGAGCAGGACCGCTACCGGCTGATCAAGGCGCTGTTTGAGAAACGCACCGCCTTCGAGGACTCCACCTTCTACGACATCTCCGCCTGGACCTTGCCGCTCGCTTTCGGGCTGCCGGAGGCGGGCCTCGGGCGTCGGGTGTGGGCGAAGAACTTGCTCGGGGAGGCGGTGACTTCGAGCGCCCTGAAAGCGGCGTCGAAAGCACCGGTGGCGGCGTCCAGCCCCTATGCCTACCTGATCGATTGGTCCGGCTACTACGCGCCGGCGGCGGTCTACGCCCTGCAGCGCGGCGGCTACCGGCCACGGGTGGCGAAGCGCCCGTTCGAGGCGGAGACCCCCGATGGCCGCCGCGCCTTCGCCGCCGGCACGGTGGTGGTGCCGACGGCCGGCGCCAGTCCGGCCCTCACCGAACACATGCGCCGATTCGCCCGGGAGGGCGGAGTCGCCATCCACCCGGTGGCGTCCGGGTTGACCCCGAACGGCATCGATCTCGGCAGTCCGCAGTCGCGCCCCTTGAAAACCCCGAAGCCGCTGCTGCTGGTGGGTCCCGGCGTTTCGGGCTATGCCGCGGGGGAGATTTGGCACCTCCTGGACCACCGGATGGGGATCGAACTTCCGCTGGTGGAGGTGGAGCGGCTGCGCAACCTGGATCTCGACCGCTTCACCCATCTGCTGATGGTTGACGGCGAATACGGAAGGATCGACGAGGACACCCTGGCGGCGATCCTGCGCTGGGTGCGCCGCGGCGGGGTGGTGGTGGCGTCCGGCCGCGCCGCCGCCTGGGCCGGCGACTCCCTCCTCACCCTGGAGACCGAAGGACTGAGCGGTGAGACCGGCGGCGGGGACGAGGACTCCCGCTGGCGGGCCTACGCCGAGTTTGACCAGGAGCGCCAGGCGGAGCGCATCTCCGGAGCGATCTTCGAGACGGAGCTGGATCTCACCCACCCGTTGGTCTTCGGCTACCGCGCCAGCCGCCTGCCGGTGTTTCGCAGCGGCACGGCGGTGCTCGAAGCGGGAAGCGACCCCTACGCCGCGCCGGTGCGCTACACCTCGGATCCGCTACTTGCCGGCTATGCCTCCGAGGAGCGCCAGCGCCAGCTCGCCGGGACCCCGGCGCTGGTCGCTCAGCGGGTGGGGCGCGGCACCGTCGTCCGCCTGGCCGGCCGAGCGAACTTCCGGGGCTTCTGGTTCGGTACCAACAAGCTGTACCTGAACGCCCTGTTCTTCGCTCCGCTGTTGGACGCCACCGAGCCGCCGGAGCGCTGGCGGTAGGGTCGCCGGCGCCGGTTCGATATCCCTTGAGCACTTTCTTTTTGGCCGCTATCATCTGCCGTAAAAATCTTCAATTATGTTGAATTTTTGATTCTTAATCTTGCTGAAAAGCACTCTTCCCGGGACGGATGACATGAGCCTCTCAGGTCGACTCGAAGACATCACTCTGCCTCATTTTCTCCAGGTCATCGCTTCTCACCGCCTGTCCGGAAAGCTCTCCGTCCGCCTAGCGGAGGGCTTCGGACTGCTGGTGCTGCGCCACGGGCAGGTGATCTACGGAGCGACTCACTCGGCGCGGGAGGCCTTCGGGTCCATCCTGCTGATGCGCCGATTGATCGATCGCTCCACCCTGGAGGAAGCGTTGGTCCGTCAGAGTCAGTCACCGGAAGAGATCCGCTTGGGCACCGTTTTGGTCGAGATGGCAGCGATTGACGAAGAGACCGTCCGATCGGTGCTGCGGGAACAGATCGAGAAGGTGCTGGAGGAGATGTTCGGGTGGCGGCGCGGGGTGTTCAAGTTCGAGTCGATGGACATTCCGGCGCGCGGTGAGGTGGCGGTGGATGTGGTCGACTTTCTGGTGCGCGAGGGGTTGCCCACGGACGAACTGGTCGACCAGGCCTTGGCGCGAATCGATGAGATGAAGGATCAGGCGCATCGCGCGACCTTGGGCAAGATCTTGGAGGATACCCCTCCGCCGGAGGTGACCGGCGAGCTGGTTTCGCGGCTGTTGGTGGCGGGTCGCGAACTGTGCGACAGCGTTCTTTTGCTCGAGCGGGCCGGTCGGGAGCTGCGAGGCGTCGGGCATTCTGGCCTGCCCAACGGCGATCTTTGGGTGCGCGATTTGCGGATCTCCCTCGATGAACTTTCGGTCTTCGCCCGGGTGGTGGCGGACGGCCGCCCGGAACGGGGTGAAGTGGGCCTTCCGCGGGACCTCGCCGGGCCGCTCGGCGAAGAGCGGCTGGACGCTCTGGTCGTGCCGCTCATGCTGCGCAGCCGTCCGGCGCTGGTCTTTTTGGGCTATGGACTCGCTACCACCGACGATGCCGAGACGTTGTCCGAGGCCCTCTCCGCCGCCTTGGATTCGACGGCCCACGCCGGTTCCTGATGCGCCTTCCTGCTCCGTCGGGATCGTCGCCGGAGGCTGGTAGTCTGCAGGCGCTCTACGACCACTAGCCGGCGGTGATGGAGGTGCCGCTTTCAACGCCGGAGACCCACACCGTCGACGGGGCGGTGCGGGTCGAAGTGGACGATCTGGATACCGTCCTCGCGCTGGCTCTGGTCTTGAACTTCTAGCAGGGTTTGCCGTCAACAACCCCCGCGCAGCGGGAAGGAGATTGGAATGTCATTGATGAGTGAGTTCAAGGAGTTTGCGGTGAAGGGAAACGCCATCGACATGGCCGTCGGCATCATCATCGGCGGTGCCTTTGGCAAGATCGTCAGCTCGCTGGTGAACGACGTCATCATGCCGCCCATCGGCAAGATGCTCGGCGGCGTGGATTTCAGCAGTCTGTTCATCAACCTGGGGGACGAGAACTACGAATCTCTGGCGGCCGCCACCGAAGCCGGCGCGCCGACCATCAATTACGGCATGTTTCTGCAAACGATCTTCGATTTCGCGATCATCGCCTTCGTGATTTTCATGATGGTGCGGGCGATGAACAAGGCTCGCCGCCAGGAAGAAGAGGCACCGGAAGAGCCGCCGAAGCCGTCCGAAGAGGTAGTGCTGCTGCGGGAGATCCGCGACAACCTGGCTGGAGATTCTGCCGAGTAGCCGCTTCGCGGATTCTCTCGGCAGTCTTCCGGCTTTCTTTCTCAGGGGGGCTGGGCGCCCCCCTCGCGCCGCGAAATTCTTCTCGGCGTTCACCCCCGTCCCCGGCAGGCGAAGGTTCATTCCGCCCGCCGCCTCGTCCTGCAGGCTCCGGCGCGATTTGGTACAAGGGTTCGATGCTCGGTCAGTGCACTGGCGGGTACAACTGACTTTCAGGGGTGTTGCTGGAGATCTTCGCGCAGGGCCTCGAGCAGGCGTTCGCCATGCGGACTGCCCCAGCCGGTGACCGGATCCCAGCCATCGCTGGCTTGAAACTCGCCGTTGGTGCCGGCGATGACGTCCCGGAAAAGGGTGGGGTCCGCCGCCGCCAGGCGATAGATGCGCGGGTTCAAGTGCCCGAGGCGGGTGCCGAGGGCCTGATTGAGGCGGGTGATCAGGGCTGCCCAAAGCGGAGTGGCGGCGCTGGTACCGGCGGAGCCTAGGGTCTCGCCGCCGGCGAAGAAGGTCGAACCGAAACGCTGGTCGGCGAGGCCGGCGACATCCGGTACGCCGCGCCCCCGCGGGCCGAGGGCGTCGCCGATCACGCCCTGCTGCCAGGTCGGCCGGTCGAAGGCGCGCGATGCGCCGCCGCCGCTGGCATAGGAGTGGCCCGCCAGGCGAATGTTCCAGCTCGATTCGCTGGAACCGTCGAGGGTCGTTCCGCCGCAGGCCAAGGCGTAGGGGCTACTGGCGGGAAACTGGACCCAGTCGGCGCCGGGGAAGCGGCCTTCGCCGGCCTTCGGCGTGTCGCCCTCGGCCGGATCTCCGGACCCCGTGTCACCGGAAGAAGCGCACAGGGTGATGCCGCGACTGCGGGCCAGATCGAACAGTTCGCGGGCACCCACCATGATCTCTTGGAGCTCGGCGGAGTCCGCCAGCTTCCGCGGCTCCGGCCAACCCCAGGAGATGGACAGCACCGACGGTCGGTTCACGCTGTCGTGGACTGCCGTCAGCAGGGTGTAATAGAGGCCCGCCGGCTGGCGCGCCGGCGCGAAGTACACCACTACCCGGGCGCCCGGTGCGAAGGCCGCGGCGAGCTGCACGTCCATGGTCGTTTCGAGGGTGGCAAGGGCGTCGAGCTGGGTTGGCACCTGCTCGGCGCGTAAGGCTTTCGCGAGGGCCGCGAGGTCGGCCATCGAGGACGGGCGGTTTGCGCCCCGGCCGTCCGGGCTGGGGACACCGACGTCGATCAGCTCGGGCATCGGCCGGTCGATCGAGCGAAACATCGCTTCGATGTCCGACCGGTGATAGCCGCCGGCCATGGCGATGATGCCGAGGGTTTCGCCGCTGCCGTCGAAGTCCTTCGGGAAGGCGTACCTCCGGCTCAGTTCGGCGACGGAAAGGTGCTGGGATTCAGTCTTCAACGGGCAGGGCTAGGGTTTGGCCCGGATAGATCCGGTTGGAGGACAGGCCGTTGACCTGCCGCAAGGCGTCGATCTCTACCCGGTGGCGGCGGGCGATGCTCCACAGGGTGTCGCCGGACGCCACCCGGATCTCGCCGCCCCGGCCGGATTTCAGCCGCTCGACGTATCGCCTGTAGGGCTTGGGAAAGACGGCCAGGTGATAGTGCGGCGGGAACCGCTCACGGCTGGCCTCCAGAACTCGCGAGCCCTCCAGCGAGAGCAGGGTCTTTTCGAGCCAGTTGCGGCAGGAACTGCGGCGGCTGCGGCGCAGATCGAGGGCCATTCCCGTCGGGTGGACGCTGTGGATCGACGAGTTCCAGGGGGTGTGGCTGCGCGGTCGGGTGAGGCTGGTGACCACCAGCTTCTCGCCGCAGGCGGAACGGTATTGGCGCGACAGGCGCTCGATGAAGAGCCGTACCTCCGGTCGCGCGAAGGGGAAGGACACGCCGTCTAGCGAGTAATGGGCGTTGCCCGGTACCGGCACCAACCAGCCACGGTCGACGAAGCGGGCGACGTGGGCCGGATTCTTCAGAAAGGTGAAGTCGTGCTGGCGCGCCTGGAGGTTCTGTCGGTTGAGGGAATTGCGCGACGGCTTGAGGCTTTGGGCCTGGGTGAGAAGCGGCAGCAGGCTCGCCGCAAGCAGCAGCAGGAGGGTGAGGATCGAGCGTCGGGAGCGTTGCATCGGAGTCGTACCTTCTCAGGCTCGGTCAGGGGGATGAGCAAGCCGGCCGCGGAAGGACGACTCTCAAGGTTCGGAGCTGTGGGCAAAGAGTATAGCCGACGCGGCTTTTCGTGCCCAAGGTCATCGCTGGCAGCAGATGGTGGTCATCGGCAGGGTGGCCGGATCGTAGCCCTCCCGATGATCCGCCGCCGTCGCTTCGAGGGTTTCCAACTCCCACAAGCGATCGAGGCGAAAGGTGCGCCAGCCGAGAGGCTGGCCGGAGGAGCTGTGGCCTTCCGTCTGGTAGATCAGCGCCAGCTCGGCTCCGGCGTGACTGACGCCGTGGGCCCACGGTTCGCCCACTCGATAGCCGCCCTTGTAGTGAAATCGTAGGGTCTTGCGCTGCCGAATCGCCGCGCACAGGGTGGCGTTGAGGGCGTTGCTGCCATTCTCCGTGCCGCTGCCGGCGCTGTCGAACCTGCCGGTCACGAAGGCTCGAGGGCCGGCAGTTGCTGGTCCCGGAAGCGCTGGAGCTGGCGCAGGTAGTCACGGCCGCCGCGCACGGCGACGTCCCGGTGCCCGGCCTTCGGCACTAGGTAGAGCTGTTTCGGCGCCCGGGCTCGCTCGTAGAGTTCCAGACCCACCTGCGAGGGGATCACCCGGTCCCGCAAACCGTGGATGAACAGCTTGGGCAGATCGAGGGAGGCCACTTTGTCGGCGCTCCGGAACTGGTTGCGGGCCACCCAGGCGGGCAGTTTCGGAAAGCGCAGGCGGGCCATCGAGCGAATGTCCGTGAAGGTGGACTGCACCACCAGGCCGGCCGCCGGCCGCGCCTGGGCGCAGTCGATGGCGACGGCGCCGCCGAGGGAGTTCCCGAACAGCAGAATGCGCTCCGCCGGCTGGCCGAGGTCGCTGGTCAGGTAGTCCCAGGCGGCCCGAACGTCCAGGAACAGGCCCTTCTCGCTCGGCGTGCCGGCGCTCAGGCCGTAGCCGCGATAGTCGAAGAGAAAGATGTTCAGGCGCAGCGGTCGCAGCCGCTCCAGGAGCGGGATCTGGTCGCCGATGGTGCTGCTGTTGCCGTGGCAGAAGAGCACCGTGCCGCGGGCCTTGGGGTGTGCGACCCACCAGCCGTGTAGACGTCTCTGGTCGGCCGTCTCGAACCAGTGATCTTCGGCCCGCCGGCCGAATGGGGCTGGCCGGGACAGGTCTTCCGGGAAAGGCCGGGGCGCGAATACCTGGCTCGCTTGAAACCGGTGGCGCAGCACGCCGAGCAAGCCGATGCCGGCGCCGAGGGCGAGGGACGGAACGACGAGCCGTTCCGAGGTCTTGCGAGGAGGAGTTTGATTCATATCGCTTTTGTTTTGATGCACGGTGCGTTCCGACGAGCGCCGTCGGCCGCACCGAGAACCCACCTTCTACGGGTTATACGGAAGGAGGAGGCAAAATGACTTATCGCATCTTTCAAATCCTTTCATGTTTCGCCGGATGGGCTCACCGCCACTGCTACCATCGCGCCCCATGACACCCTCCCGCTCACGCTATCTCCTCGCCGGCGCCGCCTACGCGATCATCGGCTCCTCGGTCATGGCCTTGACCGCTTTTTCTCCCGGCCTGGCGGCACCAGAGCGCCGCGCCGATCTGATGCACTTGCTCGTCGCTCTGCCGTTCTTTCTGCTCTTTGCCGCCGCTATCGTCTGGGGGCACCGGGCGGTCGCGGCGCTGGTTCGGCTGTTCGGCGCCGCGGCGGAGCGTGCGGAACGCATTGGATTCCACGTGCGGGAGAAGCTCGTCATGGTGCTCGCCGTGACTTCCCTCGGGCGGATTTTCGTGTTCATCTCGAACGGCCTGGGCTACCGGCCCCGCTGGCTCGACGGCTCCCTTCGCTTGGCCGAAACGGAGCCCGCCGGCCGCATGCTGCTGGCAGCGGCCCTGATGGCCCTGCTGGTCGCCGCCCTGGTTTGGGCGGCTTGGGTGCCCTTCCTGGCCCGGCGCCGCTAATCCGAACCGCTTTTGCCATGAGCACTGCCCGCGGCGCTCCATTCGGGACTTCTGGGAGGACGTTTTTCTCGTCCGGTGCTGGGCTCATGGTGGCCAGCGCCTTTTGGTTCAGCGTGATGAGCGCCCTGGTGAAGCTGGCCGGTGAGCGCTTGCCGAGCCAGGAGATCGTGCTGGCCCGGGCCGTCGTGTCGCTGGTGCTTTCCTGGGGCCTGCTGCGTCGGGCGGGAGTGTCGCCGTGGGGCCGAGAGCCGCGCTGGCTGCTGCTGCGGGGCTTTTTCGGCTTCGTGGGTCTCACCTGCGTCTATTTCGCGGTCACCCGCTTGCCGCTGGCCGAAGCCACCGTTATCCAGTACCTCCACCCGGTGCTCACGGCGCTGCTGGCAGCGCTTTTCCTGAGCGAGATGGTGGCCGCCTCGCTGGTCCTTTCCCTCGCCCTGAGTCTGGTCGGTGTTCTGCTGGTGGCGCGGCCGGCGGCGATCTTCGGCGGCGCGGCGGCGGAACTCGATCCGCTGGGCCTGGCCGCGGCCTTCGGCGGTGCCCTGTTCAGCGCCATTGCCTACGTGCTGGTGCGTCGCTTGAGTTCCAGCGAGCACACCCTCGTTATCATCTTCTACTTCCCGCTGGTGACGGTGCCTCTGGCCCTGCCGTGGGTGCTGACGCACGGGCTTTGGCCGCGCGGTTGGGAATGGCTGGTGCTGTTGGGCGTGGGCATCGCCACGCAGCTCGCCCAGGTCTACCTCACCCGCGGCATCCAGTTGCTGCCGGCCGGCCGGGCCACCTCGCTGTCGTACCTGCAGGTGGCCTTCGCCGGCATCTGGGGCCTGGCGCTGTTTGGCGAAGTGCCGGACCTGTGGTTCGCCGCCGGCGCACTGCTGGTGCTCGCCGGCGCCCTGGTGTCGGCTCGGGCGGAAGCGAAGGAGCGGCGCGCCGCCGCCGGTTGAGGGACGGTTTTCGGGTCCCTTGGCCGGTCGGCTCACCGCTCGCCGGGTCGACCGCTCGTCAGCATCTTGCCTCAATCCGAGGTCTCCGGTACGCTGCGGGCGCTCATGACTCAATTCAATGGTGGTTCCGGCAGCGGCCCCGGGGATTCGGTTCTCGATTTCCCGGCTCTCGAACAGCGCCTGAAACGGATGCGCAACAACCTTCCCGGGCGCGCGATTCTCCTCGCCATCTTGATTTTGGCGATCCTGTTGACTTCGGTGTACACCGTCGACCCGGAAGAGGTCGGCGTTGTGATGCGCTTCGGCCAGTATGTGCGCACCGCGGAGCCGGGCCTCAACTTCAAGGCGCCGCTGCCGCTGGAGCGGGTGATCAAAGTGCCGATCGAGCGGCAGCTCAAGGCCGAGTTCGGCTACCGCACGGAGCGTGCCGGCGTTCGTAGCCAGTACTCCGCCAGCACCTCTCTGAAGGCCGAATCCTTGATGCTCACCGGTGACCTCAACATCGCCGACGTCGAGTGGGTGGTGCAGTACCGCATTGTCGACCCGGCGAAGTACCTCTTCCGGGTGCGCAATGTCGAGGCTACCTTCCGAGCGATGAGCGAGGCGGTGATGCGCGAGGTGGTGGGGGACCGCACCGTCAACGAGGTGATCACCTTCGGTCGCGAGGAACTCGCCGGCCTGGTGGAGGCGAAGCTCCAGGAACTCTGTGAACAGTACGAGACCGGCCTCAAGGTGGAGCAGGTGGTGCTGCAGAACGTCAAGCCGCCGGAGCCGGTGCAGCCCTCCTTCAACGAGGTCAACCAGGCCGAACAAGAGAAAGAAGAAAAGATCAATACCGCCGAGAGCGAGTACAACCGCGAAGTGCCGCGGGCGCGCGGCGAAGCGCAGCAGACCATCGAGCAGGCGGAGGGTTACGCCATCAATCGGGTCAACCGCGCGGAGGGCGACGCCAATCGCTTCGAGGCGCTCTACGGCGAGTACCGCAAGGCGCCGGATGTGACCCGTACCCGCCTCTACCTGGAGACCCTCGGGGAGGTGCTGCCGAAGGCCGGCCGCACGGTGGTGGTGGACGAGGAGATCGAGGGGTTGCTGCCGCTCTTGAGTCTCAACCAAACCACCGTGCCGGGAGGGCAGGGCTGATGGGTCGTCCGATTCTGATTGTCGTCGCCATCGTGCTGCTCGTCGGCATCGCCAACAGCGTCTTCATCATCAACGAAGCGGAACAGGCGATCATCACCCAGCTCGGCAAGCCGGTGGGGGACCCCATCGTCACCCCGGGCCTCAAGATCAAGCTCCCCTTCTTCCAAAAGGTCAACCGCTTCGACAAGCGGTTTCTCGAATGGGACGGCGAGGTCAACCAGCTTCCCACCCGCGACAAGCGCTTGATCCTGGTGGACACCTATGCCCGCTGGCGGATCACCGACCCGCTGCTCTATTTTCAGCGGCTGGGCAGTGAGCGCCGGGCGCAAACCCGTCTGGACGACATCTTGGACGGCGAAACCCGCAACGCCATCGCCAACCACAATCTGGTGGAGGTGGTGCGTACCAGCAACCGGGAGGCGGTGCAGGATGAGTCGGCGCCGGTGCTGGACGCCGTGCTCGACCGCATCGAGGCCGGTCGGGATCAGATTCGCCAGGAGATCCTGGCCGCCGCCCAGGGCCGCACCGGCGACCTTGGCATCGAGATCCTGGACGTGCGCTTGAAGCGCATCAACTACATCGAAGACGTGCGCCTCAAGGTCTACGACCGGATGATCTCCGAACGCAAGCGGATCGCCGCTCTCTATCTCTCCGAGGGCGACGGCGAGGCTTCGCGCATCCGCGGCGAAAAAGAGCGCGAACTGAAAACCATCCAGTCCGAGGCCTACCGCCAGGCCCAGGAAATCCGCGGCCGGGCCGACGCCTCGGCGACGGAGATCTACGCCCGGGCCTACAACCAGTCGCGCGAGGCGCGGGAGTTTTACGAGTTCCTGCAGTCGATGGAGACCTTCGTCGGCACCGTCGATGACGACACCTCGCTGCTGCTGTCAACGGACGGCGATTTTTACCGCTACCTCAAGGGAGCGGGCTCCCCGTGATCGCCATCCTCGGCATTCTGGTGATGCTCGGCATCGCCTGGTCGATTTCCGTCAACCGACGGGCGGTGCGCTGGCGGATCGTACTGGTCGGTACGGCGGTGCAGTTCGTCTTCGCGGTGCTGATTCTGAAAACCTGGGCCGGCAAGCGGCTGTTCGAGCTGGCGACGGAATATGTCACCGCCTTCCTCGATTTTTCGGACGCTGGCTCACGGTTCATCTTTGGCGATGGCTTCCAGGAGCACTTCTTCGCCTTCAAAGTGCTGCCCACGATCATCTTTTTTTCGAGCGTCATCACGGTGCTCTACCACCTGGGCATCATCCAGAAGGTGGTGCAACTCTTTGCCCGGGTGATGATGAAGCTGCTGGGCACCTCCGGCGCCGAGACGTTGTCGGTCTCCGCCAACATCTTCGTCGGCCAAACGGAAGCGCCGCTCCTCATTCGCCCCTACGTCGGGTCGATGACCAAGTCCGAGCTGATGGCGGTCATGACCGGTGGATTCGCCACCATCGCCGGTGGCGTTCTCGCCGCCTATGTCGGCATGGGAGTCTCCGCCGGGCACCTGATCGCCGCCAGCGTGATGTCCGCCCCGGCGGCCCTGGTGATGGCGAAGATCATCTTCCCGGAGACTGAAGAGAGCCTTACCGCCGGCGACGTCAAGGTCGAAGTGGAACGCCCCTGGGCCAACGTCATCGACGCCGCCGCCGAAGGCGCCGGCTCGGGCCTCAAGCTGGCCCTCAACATCGGCGCCATGCTGTTGGCCTTCCTGGCCTTGATCGCCATGGTCAACGCCATCATCGGCCGCGTCGGCGCCCTTTTCGGCTATCCGGACCTCAGCCTGGAGTTGATCCTCGGCGTGGTGCTCCGGCCCCTCGCCTTCGTCATGGGCGTGCCCTGGGAAGAGACCGTTGAGGTGGGCTCCCTGATCGGCGTCAAGACCGTCGCCAACGAATTCATCGCCTTCGTCCAACTCCAGGACATGATGGGCGAGAACGCCCTCTCCGAACGCTCGCAGATCATCGCCACCTACGCGCTGTGTGGCTTTTCCAACTTCTCTTCCATCGCCATCCAGATCGGCGGCATCGGCGGCATCGCTCCGGAGCGCAAGCAGGACCTCGCCCGCATCGGTCTACGGGCGATGGTGGCCGGCTCCCTCGCCTGCTTCCAGACGGCGACCATTGCGGGATTGCTGCTGTAGGGCCTAGCCCTCCGGGTAGTGCTGGAAGTCGTTCCGATCCTGCGTCAGCAATCGCAGCAACTTGCCGTGGAGAAAGAGCTTCTCTCGGCCCGCCTTCTGCTCCCTGAGCACCCCTATCTCCGCTAGTTCCTTCAGGTACCTCGAGGCGGCTTGACGCTCGACGATGCCGGCCTCGACGATATTCGTGATCCGGCAGTAGGGCTGCTCGAAGAGAACGTCGATCAACTCGCGGCTGTAGATCTTGGGCTGGTTTAGGCGGACATAGTGCGCCGTTTCGTCGGCGAGGTCGCGGATGGCGGCGATTTTGGTGTTCGTCCAGGAGGCCGTCTCTTCCACCCCTCGCAAGATGAAAAGGATCCACTCTTGCCATGCGCGGTCGCGGGTCACGGCGAGCAGTAAACGGTTGTAATCCTCTCGATGAGCGATGATGTAGCGGCTCAGATAGAGCACCGGCATCGGTAGCAGGCCTGCTTCCACCAGGAAGAGGCTGTTGAGAATCCGGCCGGTGCGGCCGTTGCCATCGGTAAAGGGATGAATGGCTTCGAATTGGTAATGTGCGGCGGCCATTCGAACGAGGGGATCGAGGTGAGTCGCCTCATGAAGAAAGCGTTCCCAATCCGCTAGCATCCGGCGGAGGCGAGCTTCGCCTGTCGGTGGGGTGTAGATGACCTCGCCCGTTGCTGAATTGGCGAGAGCAGTTCCCGGCACCTTTCGAACGGTCATTTCGACGTCCTTGATGCGGCTGCAGACGGCTTCGGCCGTCCTGGTCGTCAAGGGTCGGTCTTTTAGCGTCTCGAACCCTTCCAAGAGGGCATGCCGATAGCGCAATGCTTCCTTCGTTGCGGGATCTGCGGTGCCCTCGGACCGCAGATGTTCAAACAGGCGGTCTGCCGTGGTGACGATGTGTTCGATCTTGGAACTCGCCTGAGCTTCCAACAGTGGCAGCGTGTTAGCGAGCATCGACGGATTGGGAATAAGCTCCGCCACTTGTTTGAGCTGAGCGAGCGCCGCACGCGCCGGAATACAGGCCTTGAGCACTGCCTGATTCTCAAGCCCCATTCGCGGTCGAAGGGGCGGAAGGTCGTCGAACGGCTGGTCAGGATGCCAGACCGTTGGCGACAACGTGTCGTCGTTTTCAGTCTTCCGAGACATGTTTGCAGAATATGTCGCAATGGACGACACGTCAAGAAAATGTGTCGCAGAAATAAAATTTCGGCGACATGTCCTGGGCGCTCGATGGCAGCAGCACTAGGCCTGACCTGCCAGAATGGACTCCATGGGCGAGGTCCTGCGCAGCATCTTGATCGGCACGTTCGGCCTCAGCGTGGCCTTCGTGGCGGCCTGTGTGTTGACCGCGACTCGGCGGTTCGGGGTGATCCCGGAGCAGTCCCGGCGGCGCCGGGTGCAACGCGGGTTCCGGTTCGCCGTTCTGGTGCAGGGGGTGCATTTCTTGGAGGAACTGGCGACCGGTTTTCACCTTCGCTTCCCCGAGTTCCTCGGCCTGGCGCCGTGGCCCACCGGATTCTTCGTGGTTTTCAACCTGGCGTGGATCGGGATCTGGCTGGTGGCGTCCGTGGCGTTGCCGTCCGGCGCCCGCTGGGTGTTCGTTCCCCTCTGGTTCTTCATCCTCGGGATGGTGATCAACCTGATCGCCCATCCGCTCCTTGCGGTGCGCGCCGGAGGCTATTTCCCCGGCCTCTTCACGGCGCTGCCGGTGGGGATCGTCGGCGTGACGCTGCTGGCGCTGGTGGTCCGCAGTACGCGGGTCGGCACGCCGTAGTGGCGGCTCACTCTTCCGCCAGCAAACGCTCGATCTGGCGCCGGTGCCGCAGGATGTGGACGATGGCGTGTTCGAGCATCTGCTCCGGATGGTAGGTCGGTCCCCAGCGTGAGGAAAACTCGAGCGCTTCGATCTCTTCGTCGGTCATTTGCCAGCGGCCTTCGAGGGTCTTTGTCAGGTAGGAGTGGACCGTCTGCATCTGCTCAGTGATGGCGGTTCTCGGGAAGAGGGGAACGTCGACTCGTCCTCCCTCGACTCCGAAGGCCAATCGCAGGTGGTTCGAATGGCCGTAGCCGGCCTGTACGACGTGCTGTGCCACCCGCTGGATCGATGCGAACTGGTTGTCGCTAGCGACTCGCGGCGCCACGTATTCCTCGTCCGTCAACGCCAGGATCCGTTGAGCGAAGTCGTTTGAGGCGCGCTCGAATTCGTCGCACAGGGCACCGAAGGTGCCGGTGCGAAATTCTCCTCTGCGTTGAGAGGTGTAGCCGGAGGGTTGGTTCATGGCGTCCGTCCTGTAACTTTCAGTGAGTTGTCCTTCCGAGTATTTCAGGCAGGGCATCGAATCGTCCACGGGATAGGATCCGGGCATCTTGATCCATGTCGAGAAGACCAATCCGTTGCCGGCTGTCGGAGGAGAGAGGAGAGCGCTGGGGGCATCCTCCTGGTCGGCCGCGCTGCGGCTGGGCGACTGGTGGCCGCATTTGGTGCCGGTGGTGGTGGCCTGCCTCTACGGCAGCCTGGTACTGGGGGCCGAGCCCGCGGCGATGGCGCGAAAGCTGCCCGGATTTCTCGTCGCCTTGGTCGCTCTGGCGACCTTCGGCTACACCCTGAACGACCTGTGCGATGCGGCTCAGGATCGGCGGGCGGGGAAGCCCGATGCCCTGGCGGGGGCCGGCGGTGCGAAGATCCGGTTGGGCCTGGTGGTCGTTTCTCTGGCGGTGGGCCTGGTCGCCTGGGCGACCGTAGAGGCGCCGGCCCTCGCGACGGGTTTCCTCGCGCTCCATCTGCTGTTGTTGATGGTCTACAGCGTTCCTCCCCTGCGCTGGAAGGAGCGCGGTCTTCTCGGGGTGTTGGCCGACGCCCTGTACGGTCATCTTCTGCCGGTGGCGATCACGCTGCTGGTCTTCGCGCCGGCACCGGACGATCGATGGCTGGGGGGTGCGGTGATCGTGTGGGCGTTGGCGAAGGGCCTGCGCAATATCCTGTTGCACCAGATCGAGGATCGAAAAGGCGACCGCCGAGCCGGCATTGCGACCTTCGGTTCGTCCCAGCCGCCGCTGCGCGTGCTGTCCCTGGTCAATCGGCTTTTTCTGCCCGTCGAGATCGTCACGCTGGTCCTGCTGCTGGTCGCCCTCGCGCCGGCCTGGTGGGGGCTGGTGGCCTTCACCGCCTTCACCCTCTTGAAGTTCTCCGCCTGGAAACTGTGGTTCCTGCCGCGCCGCTACCGCCGCCTCAAGTTCGTCTGGTGCTTGAACGACTTCTACGAGGAGTGGCTGGGTCCGGTGTTGATCCTGGTTCTGGCCGCGCGGGATCCGCTCTGGGTGCTGTTGCTGCCGCTGCATCTTCTGCTGTTCCCTCGCCTCTTCGGCCAGATGTCCCGCGACCTGCCGGCGATCTGGCGCAATCTGCGAGATTGATGGTTTCGCTGCGGGAGGGATGACTTCGTGTGCGGCATTGTCGGGGAGGTCTCCGCGCGGGGACCGATCGACCGCCAGGCCTTCGACCGGCGGCGCGATCTGTTGCACCATCGCGGTCCGGACGATGCCGACACCTGGATGTCGCCGGACGCCGCCGTCGCCCTCGGCAACCGCCGGCTGTCGCTGTGCGATCCGTCGGACGCCGGCCGGCAGCCGATGGCCAACGAGGACGGCTCCGTCCAGGTCACCTTCAACGGTGAGATCTACAACTTTCGTGCTCTCCGGCGGCAGCTCGAGGGCAGGGGACACCGGTTCCGTTCGCGGTGCGACACGGAGATTCTGGCCCACGGTTGGGAGGAGTGGGGAGAGGGGCTTCTGGAACGCCTCGAAGGGATGTACGCCTTCGCGCTGTGGGATCGCCGGCGCAATGGCTTGCTGCTGGCGCGGGACCGCTTTGGGATCAAGCCGCTCTACTACTTTCGAGGCGAAGGGCGGTTCGCCTTCGCCTCGGAGCCGCGCGCGCTGGTGGCGCACCCGGAGATCCCGCGGCAGGTCGATCTATCCGCCCTGTGCGATTTCCTCGTCTACCGCTTCGTGCCGAGCCCGAAGTGCATCTTCCGGGGCTTGGCAAAGCTGCCGCCGGCGCACGCCTTGTTCTGCGAGCTGGAGAGTGGAGAAGTGCGCACCTGGCGGCACTGGCGGCCGAGCCGTGAGGAAAACGGTGTCGAGGATGTCGGCGCCCGCTTCGAGGAGCTGTTTGCCGATGCGGTGGTCTCCCACACTGCCGCCGACGCGCCGCTCGGGTCCCTACTGAGCGGCGGCATGGACTCGAGCGCCCTCGCGGCGATGACGGCCCGGCGGAACGGCGAATATCCGACCTTTTCCATCGGTTTTTCCCACTGGCAGGACAGCGAGCACTCCGATGCGGCGGCGGTGGCCGCGGCCTTCGGGTTGCCGAATCATCGCTGGCTTCTCGGGTTGGAGAGCCTGGCCCTGGTCGAGCGCCTGGCGGAGGTCTTCGACGAGCCGGTGGCGGACATTTCGACCCTCCCCACCTTGGCGGTGGCCGCCCTCGCCGCCAACCGGGTCAAGGGCGTGCTCTCCGGGGAGGGGGCCGATGAGCTGTTCGGCGGCTATGCCTGGCACCATCGCCTGGCCGCGGCGGCCGCTCCCGTGGCGGATCTGGTGTCCTTCTATGGCGAGGCGATGGCGATGGGTTCCTTTGCGGAGGGCGAACTGGAGCGGTTGATCCACCCGGATCGTCGCGATGCCCTTCCGGCGGACCCGCTCTGGTTTTATCGCTCTTGCCTGGAGGAGGTGGATGAGGCCACGACTCTCGATCGGTCGCTCGCAGGGCTGCAATGGTTGGATTTGCGCTCCTTCATGGGAGAGCTGGTGCTGACCAAGGTCGACCGGGCGACGATGGCCGCTTCCCTCGAAGCCCGGGTGCCGTTCCTAGACCATCGGTTGTTTGACTTCGTCTACGCCTTGCCGCGGCAGACGGTGTACCGCGCCGGGAGACAAAAACCTTTGCTGGCGGAGTTTCTCGCCGGCAAGATTCCGCGGCGGATCTTGGAGCGGCCGAAGCAGGGCTTCGTCGGCCCGGATCACTACTACCGCCTCGACCGGCGGCGGCTCGCCGCCCTCGGCGACGCGCGTCTGGTGCGCGACGGCGTGTTTTCCGCCGCCGGCCTGCGGACGATGGTGGAGACCGGTGGCCCGTGGCGCCGCTGGAAGCTGCTGGTCCTCGAACTCTGGTACCGCCGGTGGATGGCCTCATGAGAGCCCGTGAGCGCTTTGTCTTCGCGGTGTGCGGCGAGGCCACGTACCTCGAACAAATGGAGCGGGCCGTCGCTCACTTGCAGCGCTTCGCCGACCGCGAGGTGGTGGTGGTGACCGATGCCGGCCGCAATCAGCGGCCGGTCGTGGCCGGCGAGGGAGTGGCCGAGGTGATCGACGTCGCCACTCCCGAAGCGCTCGACCACCGTCAGGCCAGCATCTGGCTCAAGACGTCGCTGCCGCGACACCTTGATGCGTCCTATCGCTACTGCTACCTGGATGCGGATGTGCTGGCCGTCAAGAAGGGGGTGGAGCAGGTCTTCCTCTATGACTTCGGGCCGGCGGTGTTCGCCTCGGACCACTGCCGGCTGGACGACTTCAGTCCCTGCGCCGTCGACTGCGGCTGCTGGAATGCCGACAAGGAGCGCCGGGCGCGCCAGCTCGACGGGCTGATCCAGTCCTTCGAAAGGGTCGATCCAGAGGTTTGGCCGCTGCGCCGGCGGGTCGAAGAGGCGCTGGAGCGGCACGACGACCGCTACCGGCAGCCGCCGCCGGAGATCGGCTGGCGGCGCGATCAACTGCGCGCCTACCTCGATCGTCTGGGGGACCGTCCCGTCGCCCTGGCCTGGGGCATGCTCACCCGGGTGCTGCGCCGCATCGGGGCGCGCCAAACCTGGGAGCTGTGGCGCCACCGCGATCCGGATCGGGTGATCGATGCCCATCTGGGACCGGTGACCGAGCGCATTCGCCGCGACCTCGATGTCCATTGGCACGAGGAGGAACGCCACTGGCTGGACCGGCAGGGCCGGGTGGTGCTGCGGGATGTGCCCTGGCACGTCGAGCGAACGAGTCCCTTTCGCTACGATGCCGAACGTGATCTGTGGCTCGACGCCGCCGGCGAGGCGGTGTTTCACCGCCGCTGCGACCATCTCCGCCAGGCGATCGGCGAGCGCTTCCGGGTGGACATCCCGGACGGAGATTGGCGCCACTGGAACGGCGGCGTGATTCTCTTCGGACCCGAGGCGGCACCCTTTTTCGAACGTTGGCACCGCATGACCCTCGACATCTTCGACGACCCCCACTGGCTCGACCGCGATCAGGGCACCCTGGTGGCGGCGGTTTGGTCTCTGGGACTCGAGGAGCAGAGCACCCTGCCCATGGAGTTCAATTTCCTGGCCGACTACCAGCGGCCGGATCTGGAGTTCTCGCCGCGGGAAGGATTCTCCCTGGGCGGCGAGGAGCGGTGGATCGAGCCCTTCCTGGTGCACGTTTACCACCACTGGGGGGACGATGATTGGCTCGTCTGGCGCTGGCTCGATGAACGGCTGGAGGGTCCGCCGTGAAGGGGGTCGAAATCGTCTACGACGGGGAATCGAGCCACCGTCAGCGCTGGCGCCGCATGTGGCGTGATCTCAAGAGCGCGCCGCCCCTTGCCCGGCAGTGGGTGCGGCGCGGTTTCGCCGCCGACCATCGCCCGTCCCTCCTCGGCTGGCTGCTGCTCTTCCTGCCGCCCCTCGGCTTGGTGCTGTGGGCCACCCTGGCGCAGCGTGGCGAGCTGATCCGGCCGGGCGAGCTGGGCATGTCCTTCCCGGTGTTCGTGTTGGTGGGGGTGGTGCTGTGGCAGACCTTCGTCGAGGCGATGAATCTGCAGATCGAAACCCTAGCGACGGAGCTGCCGACCCTGGCGAAGCTCGACCTGCCGCCGGAGGCCTTCATCCTGGCGGCCCTCGGGCGGGTGGGAATCCACCTGGCGGCGAAGCTGGCGCTGGTGGCCCTGGCGATGGCGATCCTGGGTGCGCGGCCGGGCTGGGGGGTACTGTTGGCGCCGCTGGCGATCCTCGCTCTGGTTGCCCTGGGCACCGCCTTCGGCTTGCTGCTGGCGCCCTTTGCGGCGCTCTACCGCGACGTGTCCCGTGCGCTCCAGGCCTCGATCACCGCGTGGTTCTTCTTGACGCCGATCTTCTATTCGGTGCCCGAAGCGGGTTTGCTGCGCGCTCTGGTACGCGCCAACCCGGTGAGTCCGCTGCTGGTGACGGCGCGGGAGTTGATCGTTCAGGGCACTTCAGCGGCGGAGGGCTGGTGGTTGATCCTGGCCCTCCTTCTGGTGGTGGTGTTGCTGCCGCTGGCGTGGTTTGTCTATCGCCTCGCCCTGCCGATCGTCATCGAGCGTACCGGCGCCTAGCCCTCCCTCCGTAGCAGGTGGCGAATCCGTTGATGTAGGGCGGGTTCGCAAACCTTCACATCGAAGCGTTGGCGGACGGTGGCGGCGGCTTCAGTGGCGAGGCGTTCGCGTTCTTCGGGCGAGGCGGCGAGGCGGGTGACGGCGTCGGCGAGGGCCGACGGGTCGCCGGCCGGCACCAGCAGGCCGTCGCGGCCATCGGTGACCAGCTCGGCGATCGACCCGCTGTCGGCGGCCACCACCGGCAGACCGCTCGACATCGCCTCCATCAGGCTGGTGGGAACGCCGTCCTTGTCGCCGCCGGCGGTCGCCTCGTAGGGGGCGACGAACACCTGCGCCCGGTGGAGTTCGGAGACGACTTCCCGGGTGGGGAGTGGGCCGAGGAAGCGGAGCGCCCCGCCCAGGGCGAGATCCTCTCCGAGGCGCTCCAGCTCCCGGAGGTGGCCCGGGTGGTTTCGGTCGCTGCCGCCGGCCTGGCGCAGCTCGACGGCCACTCCACGCCGCCGCAACTCGGCGACGGCGGTGAGCAAGGTGGTGAGGCCCTTCTTGGGCTCCAGACGACAGACCGAGAGCAGGCGCAGAGGGCCGTCTGCCTTGTCGTCTCGATCCACTACCGGGAAGCGTCCGGTGTCGATGGCGTTGGGCTTGATCAGCAGGTGATCTTCGTCGAGGTTCGGAGCCAGGGTGTGGACTTCCCGCGCGATGCGGTGCGAGGTCGCCACCACCAGCGCCGCTTCGGTGAGCTGCAGGCGCTGGATTTTCAGCGGGTAGTCCCGTAGCTGGTGATCGGCATAGCAGCTCACGCCGCGGGGCAAGCGCAGCAGCCGCGAGGCCACGAAGCAGGCGAGGCTGCCTTCGTAGAAGAAGTAGCTGTGTAGGTAGTTCGCGCCCAGGGCCTCGGCGAGGCGGGCGAAGATGAAACCTCGTCCGACGTCGCGGTGAGCCTCCAGCTCTCCCTCGGACAGGCCCGTTTCGCGGTGGAGGTCGCGCAGCACCGCGGTCACCCCCTGAGGCTGCCGACGCCGGAAGTAGGCGATTTCCCGGCGGGCCGTGGCGGCGGCCGAGGCGAGCCAGATCTTGTGCACGTCGAGGGCGGTGAAGGCCGGGTCGAGTTCCCACTTCTCGCCGCCGCCGGAGTAGGCCATCCGCAGATCGAAGCCGGCGCGGCTCAGTTGGGTCAGCTCTTGATAGACGAAGGTCTGGGAGTACACCGGGAAGTTCCAGCCGGCGATGGCGAGGATCCTGGGCTGCCGGCCGGACGCTTCCCGCCGCAGCTTGCGAAGAGTTGCGCGATGGCGCAGCTCGTGGAGGGCGGACCTGGCGTAGCCCTTCAGGCGATGGGTGCCGGGGAGGGTCATTCCCGCGCCAGCAGGGTTTTTTCCAGCTCGATCAATCGGTCTCGTTCCGAGGGTGGGGCGAGACGCCGGGCGCGCTCGAGTACCTCCCGCCCTTCGGCCCCGCGACCGAGGACGGCCGCCACCAGGGCCCAATCGCGTAGCGCGCGCCAGCGCGGCGGCCGGGCGTTGGCGACGGCACTGACCGTTTCTTTGACCCGTTCGGGGTGGAGGTCGAGGGCGCGCCGCACCGCCGTCCAGGCGTCCTCCGTTTGGCCGAGATCGAGCTGGGCGCGGGCGAGCAGGAGGTGGCCGTCGGGACTGTCGGGGCTCAGTGCGACGGCCTTTTCGAGCCGATTCCGGGCCTGCCCGGGCCGCCCTTCTTCGAGTTCGAGATTGGCCCATAGGCGGAGCAGTCGAGCGTCCGTCGGCGCGAGCTCGGCGGCCTGGGCGAAATGTCTCTCGGCAGCGGCCACGTGCCGCTGGTGGGACGCTCGATCGCCGGCCCGAGACGCCGACCGCGCCTGGAGGTAGGCCCGCTCGCGGGGATAGTTTGCTTCGTAGGGGTTCTTCCGGGCGGCCGCCGCGAGTTCGGCATCGATTCCTCGCCGGATCAGGGCATCGCCGCCGGAGTCTTGGATGCGCGCTCGGAAGGCGGCCAGGCGGCAGGAATCGCAGCTCTCGAAGCGCTCCACCGCCGCGCCGTACTCCGCCGCGGCGATGCCGAGTTGCCGGTCGGTGAAGGCCGCATCGCCGCGACGCATGTGGGCGAAGGCATCGAGTTTGGGAAGGGCAGCGGCGAGGCTTGCGGCGAAGAGCACCAGGCCGGCCAGCAGACCGATCGTCGAGCCGCTGGCGGCCCTCGACTGGGAGGTCGTCAGCCCGGGCCGCGAGCCGGTCCACACCACGCCGACGAGAAACGCCGGGCCAGCGACCGTCAACAGGGCGATCCACGGGCCGATGCGGAGTCCACCGGCCACCTGCGGGGGCGTCCAAAGACCGAACATCATGATCGCCAGGGCTCCGGCGACCCAAATGAGGGAGAGCCCCTTCTCCGGATCGTCTTGCGCGGGCGACGGAACGGTTCGCGGTACGAACAGTGCGAGCAGCAGCCAGAGCAGGATTTCGGCCCCGGTGCTGCGCGGAGCGACCAGGCCGTGGGCAAAGGCCGCCAGCAGAGAGCCGATCATGGCGGCAGTTGACGGCGGAAGCGATGCGGCCCGGACGAGCAGCAAGACGAGGGCCGCCGTCAGCCCACCGAGGCCGATCCCCAAGGCGACCCGTTCCGCAGCGGCTATCCATCCGAGGATTCCGCCGGCGACAACGCCACCGGCAAGGGATCCGACCGCTGTGAGCAGGGGCCGCCGGATGAGACGGGCGAAGGCAATCCCCAGCAGGGAGAGCCAGGCCAGCACCCCGAGGATACCGGTCTCGACCGCGAGTTGCAGAAGGGTCTGGTGGGCGCGGTCGTAGGTGGCGTCCGGCCGGCCCGCCGTCGCCGGCAGTTCCGCCGGTAGCTCGGGACTGACGACCCAGGGGAAGGTGTCCGGTCCATGGCCGAAGAGCTGTCGCCGCGCCGGCGCCTGCTGGTAGATCTCCAACGTCGTGGCCCAGATGAGCTGACGCTCGGTGACGGTCTTCCAACCGCGTTCTTGCAAACCGAACAGCGCACCGAGCCCTAGAGCCGCCAGGGCGACGGCCGCGGCGATCCACCAGCGGCGCTGCACCTTCGTCCGATAGAGCGCCAGGGCGGTGGTCACCATTCCGAGGCCGGCGGCGAGTTGTGGGCCGCGGCTGCCGGTCCACCACAGGGCGAGGAGCTGGAGCGCGAGCAGTGCACCGAGGGCCACGGCGCGGGCCCCTCGGTGCCGCAGGAGCTCCGCCAGGGTCCAGGGCGCGCCGAGGGCGAGAACAGCACCGAAGAAGATCGGATTGCCCTGGGTGCCGGTCACCCGATCGGGCCAGCCTTCGGCCAGGCGGATGGGATCGAAACCGAAATGCTGGCAGACCCCGTAGGCGGCCGCCACGGAAACGGCGAACACCAGGCCGCGGGCCAGGCGACGGCGGGCCCGGGGTCGATCGGCGAGCGGCCGGCAGGCGAGCAGGATCACCACCAGAGCGGTCACCGTCAGGCCGCCGTGCAGCCGCGGCGGCACGCCCCAGAAACTCCGCGCTGGGAGAATCGAGGTGGCCATCGCCAGCGCCGTCGTGGCCAGAAAGGCGAGGGCGGCGAGGGTGAGAGGGTCTTGGTACAGGTCCCGCCTGCGTTGGCGCGCCGTGGCGGTCAGGGGGATCATCAACAAACCCGCCAGCAGCCAGGAGAAGACGAACCGATTGCCCTCGAAGGCCTCGGAGCTGTAGGGATTGGAGAGCAGAACGGCGATCAAGATCACCAGCGAGGCGATCGCCTCCAGCCATCGGGACGGGTTCAGCGAGCGGAGGTTCGAGATCAGAGCCTCCCGGTTCCTGGTGGCGCCGCGCCGGCGGGCCGCACCGGCGGTCGCCTCCAACCTTTCCAGAAACCCAGTCCCCAGGCCAGATGGATGATGGCGAAGACCGCCGGCAGCCGCAGGCTGGGGCCGAGGCCGTGGCGTAGAGCGGCGAGGGCGGTGGTGGCGAGGGCGGCGAGAAGCCAAAGGCCGACGGGCAGGGCCGCGGCGAGGACCAGGCCGGTGCGGCCGGTCGCCAGGCCGATGCCCGAGAATACGGCCGATCCGGCGAGGGCCGAGACGAAGGCCGGCGGAGCGAGTTGGCGAAGCTTGATGGACCGCGGGTGCTTACGGAGCATCTGGGTCTTCCAGTAGCCGTAGCTGAAGTACTGGCGCCAGAGGGAGGGAGCGTCCGGGCGGGTGAGGTAGCGGCAGACCACCGCCGGATCGACCACGATTCGCCCGCCGGCTCGCCGGATGCGGTGGTTCATCTCGTAGTCCTGATTGCGCAGCAGCGTTTCGTCGAAGCCGCCCACCCGCTCGAACAGCCGGCGCGGGAAGGCTCCGAGGTACACCGTATCCACCTCACGGCGGCGTTCGGCGAATCGAAAGGGCGCCGTACCCACCCCGAAGCGGCTGCCCATGGCGAGGGCCACGGAGCGGCCGAAGGGCGTGGTGCCCACCGGCCGCAGTGGGCCGCCGACGTTCTCGGCGCCGGTTTCCCGCAGCACCGCAAGGCAGGTGCGAAGGTAGCCCGGATCGAGCAGGGTGTGGGCGTCGACCCGCACGACGGTTTCGCCGCGGGCCGCCGCGATGGCGAGGTTCAAGGCGCTGGAGACCAGCCCTTTGGGATTGTCGAGCACCCGAAAGCGCGCATCCGCCTCGGCCCGCGCCTGGAGGAAGGCTCGGCTGCCGTCCGTCGAGCCGCCGTCGACCAGCAGGACCTCCATCGATCCCGCGAAATCTTGGCCGGCGATGTGATCGAGGCACTTCGCGATGGAGGCGCCCTCGTTCAGTACCGGCACGACGACGCTCACGGCGGGATGGTTGACGTCGGGGACGCCGGCCGGCGGGGCGCTCGCCTTCGCGGTCCTCACAGCAGGGACCGGTAGACGTCGAGGGTGGCGGCGGCGATGCCGTCCCAGGCCCACCGGCGGTCGGCGAACCGCCGGCCGGCGCGGCCGAGGTCGCGGCAACGATCCCGGTCGGCCAGCAGGGCGGCGAGGCAGTCGCCGAAAGCCGCGCCGTCGCCGGGCGGCACCAGCTCGCCGGTTTCTCCCGCCAGAACCTGTTCCGGGAAGGCTCCCGCGGCGGTGGCGAGCACCGGCCGGGCGAAGGTGTAGGCCATGGCCGGGATCATACTTTGGGAAGCCTGGCGATACGGCAGCACCACCAGGTCCGCCGCTTCGAACCAGAGCTGCGCCTCGGCCAGGTCGAGGAAGGTGAAGCGTCGGTGCACGGCCTCCTCCAGACCGTGCCGGGCGAGGCGAGCTTCGATCTCGTCCGTCGGGTGGCGCGGTGCCCCGCAGATGGCGAGGCGGGCGGTGGGCAAGGCGACGCGGCAGGCGGCGAAGGCGTCGATGAGGAGGTCGAGTCCCTTGTAGGGCTTCTGCAGCCCGAAGAAGAGGGCCAACGGGACGTCGGTGGGGACTTCGAGTTCTCGTCGGGCTTCTTCCTGTCCCTTCGCCGCCTCGGCCCAGGGTCCGTGGTGGCCGAGGGGGATGACCTCGACGGCCGTCGGGAGGTCCGGGTCGGCCCGAAGCAGCGCTTCGGCGGTGAACCGGCTGGGGGCGATCAGGCGATCGGCCGAGCGCCACAGAGCGCCCCAGCCCCGGCGGCCGGCCGCTTCGCCGAGATGCGGAGCGGCGTTGTGGGCGGTGATCACCACCGGCAGGCCGGAAGCCTGCAGGGACTTCACCATGCGACGATCGAACCGCGGGTCGAGAGACCATTGGAGGTGGGCCACCTGGGGCGGATCGGAGCGCAGTTGGCGCCGCAGGCGTGTCCAATCGAAGGGATAGGCGGCAGCGCGGGCGAGGCGGCGGACTCCGTCGCGAGAGGCCAGCGGCCCATTCGCGGCGAGGAAGCGGGCGAAGACCTCGCGGCGCTGGAAGGATCCTCCTTCGGGCAGCGAATGGTAGCGAAAGGGAGCGGTGTAGAGGGTGGCCTCGGCGCCTTCGTCGGCCAGTGCCGCGCACAGGGAGTGGTCGTAGAACGGGGTCATCGCCCCCGGGTCGATCATCGCCACCTTCAAGGTGCTTCTCCTAACACCCGCCGGTAGGTGGCCGCCACCCCCTCCGCCATGGCGCGGGCGGAGAAGTGGCGGCGTACCCGCTCCAGAGCGGTGGCGGCGAGTCGCCGCCGCTCGGCGGGGGAAGCGAGCAGGCGGTCGAGGGCCAGAGCGAGGACGGCCGGATCGTCCGGCGGTACCAGCGCGCCGCAGCGGCCGCCATCGAGCAGCGCTGCGAGGCCTCCCACCCGGGCGGCGACCAGCGGCGTGCCGAGGGCCATCGCTTCGAGGGCCGCGTAGGGCAGGCCCTCGTCGCGCGACGGCAGGACCACGAGGTCCGCCGTGTCGAGCAGAGGGACCACATCCTCCCGGTGGCCGAGGAAGCGACAGTTCACGCCCAGGCCGAGGGCGCTGGCGAGGGCTTCGAGGGAAGCGCGCCGGGGGCCGTCTCCGGCGATCAGCAGAACGCCGGGTCCGCCGATCCGGGCCACCGCCCGCAGAAGGTTCGAAAATCCCTTCTGGCGGCTGAGGCGGCCGAGGCCGAGGATCACCGGGCCGGCGGCGGCGAGGCCGAGTTCTCGCCGGGGATCGGCTGCGGCCTCGCGCTCCGCGCGCAGGCGCTCGACATCGAGGCCGTTGGCGACCTCGAAAACCCTGTCCCGCGCGACTCGATCGAGCGGCGGATACGCGGCGGAGCCGGGGGTCACGCCGATAACGGCGTCGAAACGGCGCAGCCGTCGGCGGTCCACGGCGGCGTGGACCTTGAGACGCAGGGTGGTTCCGGTGTGCAGGTGGTAGGTGGCAATGGCCGGCAGGCCGAGCCGGCGGCCCAGCCGCAAGGCGAAATGGTTGGCCTTGTAGCCGTGGGAATGGACGAGTGCCGGCCGCAGGGTAGAGCAGGCGCTCTCGAGTTGCCGCGCGATGGCCGCGGGCCGGCCGGCGGCCATCCCCGGATCGAGCCTGGCGAGGGGACCGAAGGCCGCGGGCTCGCGCCGGCTCAAGAGCACCGGCCGCAGAGCGAACCCCTCGGCGGCGAGGCCCGGGGCGAGTTCCCACAGGTGGCGCTCGGGTCCGGCCCAGCGGTCGCTCGCCCGCAGGTGCAGAACCGTCCTCACGCCGCGCCGTGCTCCGTTCCTTCGGCGAGCCAGCGCAGGTAGCAGTCTTCGAGGGCGCGGGTGGTATCCGCCGCTTGAAAGCGTTGCTCTACCGTCCGCCGGCCGGCGGCCCCCATCGCCCGGCGGGTCTCCTCGTGGCGGAGCAGGTGGACGAGGGCGCGGCCGAGGGCCGCCGGATCCTTCGGCGGTACGAGGTGTCCTTCGGCGCCGTCGGTCAGGGCTTCGGGCACTCCGCCCACGTCCGTGGCGACGACCGGTTTGCCCGCCGCGAAGGCTTCGAGCAGGGCGGCCGGTAGTCCTTCCCGGTGGGAGGGTAGACAGACGATATCGGCTGCCGCCAGCAGCGCCGGCATGTCTTCCCGATGGCCGAGCAGGAAGACTTCGCCGGTGAGGCCTCTTTCCTCGACCTCCTGCCGGAGGGCTTCTTCCGCCGGCCCCTCGCCGGCCAGGACGAGGGTGGCGCCGGGCACCGCATGACGGAGTAACGCGTAGGCCGCCAGCAGGTCGCGGTGACCCTTCATCGGATGCAAGCGAGCGGGAACGAGAATCAACGGACGATGGCCGATGCTGAGCTGCCGCCGGAGGCCCGAAGTCGGCGCGGCGTCGTAGGGCTCGAGGTCGATTCCGCTGTACACCACGTCCACGACGCCGGCAGGCACCCCTCGGGCGAGCAGCTCGTGGCGGTGGAACTCCGAAGTGGCGAGGAATCGGGTACCGCTGGCGAGCCAGGCGTCGGCCCACCGCCGTTTCCAGGGCGTGCCTTCCGGCCGACCGAACTCGTGGGCCACGATCAGCGGCACCCGAGCGCGGCGCGCCGCCAGTCGCAGGTAGGGACTGGCTCGGCTGTAGAGCGGAGTGTGGAGAATCCCGGTTCCCCGCGCCGCCAGGTGCCGCTGGGCGCGGCCGACGGCGGGGAAGTCCCAGGGTCTTTCCAGGCGATGCAGTTCGCTGACCGCCAAGCCCTGCTGCTGTGCCCGGGCCGTCCAGCGGCCGCCACCCCGCAGGCACAGGAGGTGCGGCTCGAAGCGCGTTCGATCGAGATGGCGGCAGGCCGTGAGGATGAGTTGTTGCGCGCCTCCGGCGGCGAAATCCAGAAATCCAAAGGTCAACGGCAAGGGTGAACTCGGGAAAGGGCTTCTCATGGGGACGACCAAGATCCTACCGGAGGGATAGTTTCCGCTCCGGCGTGAAGAAGGTGTTGTCTTATTGCTATACAATGCTTTGACTGAGAAAGGCCATCACCGTATAACGGTGAAGATCTCTGTATGAAGTTTTGAAGGACGGCGCTCCGCTTCACTTCGATGTGATTCGTCTGTCTGCAGGGTGGGAGGGCTTGCTGTGACGAGGTTTTCCTGGAGAAGGCTTCTCCATCCCCGGCCGGGTTTCTTCCTGGCAGCGCTCGTTCTGAGCACGCTTCCGCTCCGCGCAGACATCGAGAATCTTTCGACTGACCTCTCGGTCGAGAAGATCAACTGCTCCACTGCCGCGAGTTGTGCGGCCAGCGCCTTGGCCGGCGTCGTTCCCGGTGACCCGGCGGGCTTGACCTACCAGATCACGGTCTCGAACGACGGAACTCATCCGGTCTTCGGGGCGGCGGTGACCGACCCGCTTCCTGGCATTTTCTCGCCATCGACCTCCTGGTCCTGCTCCGCGTCGCCGGCCGTAGGCTCCGGTGAGATCGCGATCGTCGACTCCCACTCCGGTGCGTCCTCCCCTCGGGAGGTCGTGATCAGTCCGGACGGCGCCTTCGCCTACGTCGCCGAAGCCGTCGATGACCGCATTACGGTGTGGTCTCGGGATCCCCTGTCCGGCTCACTGACCCTTTCTTCCACCCTGGCACAGGGCGACCTGGCGGCCGGGCAGGACGGACTCGACGGCCCGGTGGCCTTGGCCCTCAGCTCCGATGCCTCGTATCTGTTCGTGGCGGCGAGTGGCGGCCATACGGTGGCGGTGTTCGACCGCAATTCCATAACCGGAGCTCTCACCTACAGCGATCACGTTGCAGAATCCGCCGGGACCCCCGGCCTGGATGGCGCGCGGGACGTGGTCGTGACCTCCGACGACGCTTTTGTTTTGGTCGCCTCGGGAATTTCCGGCGGCGTCGCCTCCCTGAGCTTCTCGGCGGGGTCGCTGACTTGGCAGAGCGAGGTGACGGACGGCGACCTGCAGGGCATCAACACCGTGGACGGCCTTGCCGGCGCCTTGAGGATTGCGCTGTCGGGCGATGATGCCTTCGCCTACGTCACCGCCATCGGCGACAGCTCCGTCAGCGCCTTTTCGGTGTCCGGCGTCGATGGTTCCCTGACCTGGCTGCAGACTTTGAAGGATGTCGGCCAGGTCGGCGGTACGGTGGCGGCTCTCGATACTCCGCAAGATCTACTCGTCGGGACCGAGGTCTACGTGGCGGCTCTGGTGAGCGACTCCATTTCTTGGTTCGCGCGCGATGCGGCTACCGGCCTGCTGACCTTCACGGACGACATCGAGGACTCGGATCCCGGCGTCGACGGGCTGGATGGCGCGATCGGCCTGGCCTTGGACGATAGCGGCGATCACCTCTTCGTCACCTCTTCCGAGGACAACGCCGTGTCGGTCTTCGTCCGTGGAGTCGCTGGCAGCCTTTCCTTCCTACAGGAGGTCGCGGTGAGCGGGCTGGGCGGCGCCCACTCGGTGGCGTTCTACGGCGGTAGCGGCGTCGGCAGCGACCTGGGCGATCACCTGGTGACCACCAGTACCGCCGACGGAGCGGTTTCCACCTTCCTGCGCAACATCGCCAGCAGTTGTTCCGGCGGTCTCGGCAACGCCGATCTCTCGACCACTGCTGACATCGCTGCTGGCGGTTCGGTGGTGTACCAGATTTCCGGCACCGTCGCCGGCACCGAGCGCGGCACGATTTCGAATACCGCCTCGGCGAGTGCCCCGGCGGGCTACACGGACGCTGCCGGTGCCGCCAACGCCGGCTGCGACGGCGACGCCGACAACAACTCCTGTACCGATACCGATCCCCTGACTCCGATGGTCGATCTCGAGGTGCTGTCCTTCGACTCGACGCCCACCTCGGTGACCCCCGGCGAGCGGTTGTCCTACACCCTGACGATCCGCAACAACGGACCGAGCACCAGCTTCGGCTTCCTGCTGCCGGATCCGGCGCCGGCGGAGCTCTTGAGCCCGCTGTTCGACGCCAGCGCGGGGACCATCCTGCCCTTCCATAGCTGGGTGGATCTGGTGCTGGCGCCCACCGGGCAGGTCACCCTGACGGTTGAGGGCTTGGTCTCCCCGGGGATCGACTACCGCGCCGTCACCGCTCTGGACCACACCGTCACCGTCGGCGCCCTGGCGCCGGAGGCGGATCCCACGCCGGGCAATGACTCCGGCAGTGAAAGCGACGCCCTGGCGCCAGTGGGCGACGTTTCGATCGTCAAGGACGACGGTCTGGATTCGGTGGAGCCCCTACAGGTGGTGCCCTACGTGATCGAAGTTTCAAACTCCGGGCCGAGCGATCTCTATGGCGTGGAGGTGGTCGACGACTTCGACGACACCCTGCTGTCGGCGGTTTCCTACTCCTGCAGCACCGGATCGGCGCTGCAGGCGACGGCCGAGGTGTCGGACGGCATCGACGGCGTCGACGGCCTGGGCTCGGTGACCTCCTTGGCCCTGTCGCCGGCCGGTGATTTCCTCTACGCCACCGGCCAGGGCGACCACGCCGTCGCCGTTTTCGAAGTCGACTCGGCCGGCGCCCTGACCTTCGTCGAAGTCCGCACCGATGGCGTGGGGACCGCGCCGGATCAGCCGAACGGCCTGCAGGGAGCGACCGACATTGCCCTGTCGCCGGACGGCGGCTTCGTCTACGTCACGGCCAATATCGATCACGCCCTGACGGTGTTCGCGCGCGACGGTTCCGATGGCACCCTGACCTTGGTCGAGGAACACTTCGACGATCTTGCGGGAGTGGACGGATTGGAGGGCGCTGCCGGGGTGGTGGTGACGCCGGACGGTGGATTCGTCTATGCGGCGGCGCAGGACGAGGACCTCATTTCCCGTTTCAGCCGCGATGCGGGGAGCGGGGCGTTGACCTTCCTGGGAACCACTTCCACCGGCTCCCTCGGCGGAGTGGTGGATCTCGCGCTCCACCCCAGCGGTCGCTTCCTCTACGCTTCGGCCACCACCGACTCGGCGATCAACGTGTATGCCATCGCTTCGGCGAGCGGGGACCTGACTCTGGTGGAGACGGAGGCCGATACAGCGTCGATCCTCCTCGGCGGAGTCACCGTGCTGGCGGTCAGCCCGGACGGCGACAATCTTTTTGCCAGCGGCACGACCGAGGGCGGCTTGCTGTCCTTCGACATCGCCGACGCTTCCGGCGAGCTGACCTTTCGCAGCGAGCGCTTCGCCGGTGACGGCGGCCTGGGCGGATCGCCGACGGGACTGACCGGGCCGGTGGGTATGGCGGTGATTCCGGACGGCTCCCAGGTGGTGGTGACCAATCCCGGCGGCGGCTCGTTGGTGCTCTTCAGCCGGGCGGGCCATGAGTTGACCTTCGTCTCGTCCACGGTCGTCGGCAATGCGATCTCGGCGACCTTCAGCCCGGGCGGCGAGTTCCTCTTCCTGGCGGACCGCGCCGGGAGTTCCGTCGCCGGTTTCCGGGACACCCTGGGCGCCACCTGTCCGGCGGCCGGCAGCGGCGACATCGATGTCACCGTCGACCTGCCGGCGGGCGCCACGGTCATCCTTGCGGCCGACGCGACGGTGGCCGCCGGCGCCACCGGGACGCTGGTCAACACCGCCACCGTCACGGTGCCCGACGGCATCGTGACGGATGCGGCGGCGGCCCATCCTGCCGGCGTGTGCACCGACGATCCGAACAACAACCAGTGCACCGACACGAACGAGGTCGGGATCATCCTCGACCTCCAGGTGACTAAGACGGCGCTCACCGACCCGGCGATCCCCGGTGAGAGCTTCCTGTGGCAGATCGAGGTGTTCAACGCCGGCCCGTCGGCGGTGAGCGGCGCTGACCTGCTGGACGACTTCGACGACACCCAGCTCACCGCCGTGACCTGGAACTGCACCGGCAGCGGCGACGCCAACGCGGTGTGCGGCACCGCCTCAGGAAGCGGAGACATCGACATCTCGATCGATCTCGAGCCGGGGTTCGGCCTGACGGTCATCGCCGAGGGCTCGCTGCGCTCGAGCGCCGGCGTCGCCTGTACCTTCGACGCTTCGGCCCTCTGCATGACCAACACCGCCGAGGTCGTCTTGCCTGCGACCCACCTCGACTCGGACGGCTCCATTGTCACCACCGAGGTCGAACTGTCGCCGCAGGGCGACCTGCAAATCACCAAGACCGCCGGCGTGCTGGACGAGGACACCGGCGCCCTCGAGTTCCAGATCGAGATCAAGAACTGTGGCCCCAGCGACGTGACCGGCGCCACCGTGCGGGATGATTTTCCGGGGACCTACAGCTCGCCCACCTGGACCTGCGCCGTCACCGGCGGCAGCGGTCCAGCCACCGCCTGTCCCGCCTCCGGCAGCGGCAACATCAACGCCTTGGTGGACCTCGAAGCCGGCGATCCCACCGGCTGCAGCGGGGCCGGCGCGGTGACCTTCACCATCGACGGTACCGTCACCGCCTTGAACGGCGTGTTGACCAACACGGCGACGGTCACCTCACCGGGCGGCTTCTTCGACACCAATCCGAACAACAGCTCCTTCGTCAACGTCTTCCTGTCGGCGATTTCCGATCTGTCGATCATCAAGGACGACGGCGCGACCACGGCGGTGCCCGGCGAAGAGATCGAGTACTCCATCGTGGTGTCAAACGAGGGACCGGACGATGCCTTCCTGGCGACGGTGGAAGATCTGTTCCAGCCGGAGCTGACGGAGGTTCGATGGACCTGTTCTTCAGAGGCGCCGCCACGCGGCACGCTGACCTTGCTCGATACGGAGATCCCGGTCGAAACGGCGCGGGCGGTAGCTCTCAGCCCGGACGGAGCGTTTGTCTATGTGGCGCGGTCGCCGGGCGCCGTCGAAGTGTACGCGCGGGACACCGGCAGCGGTGAGCTGACCTTCGTCGAATCCCGCGAGGACGGAGTTTTGGGGGCCGGCGGCGCCACTGACGTGGCGAATCATCTGGTGGGCGCCGCGGCGATCCTGGTGACCCACGACGGCAGCCACGTCATCGTCGCCGCCGAGACGGACGGTGCGGTGACGGTATTCAACCGCAATGTGTCGACCGGCGAGCTGACCTTCGCCAGCGAGCGGGTCGAGGGTGTGGCCGGCACCGGTGGAACGCCTTCGCTGTTGCTGGGGGCCAACGGCTTGGCCCTCGACTCCGCCGGCGATTTCCTCTACGTCAGCGCCTTGGGCGATGAAGGGGCGGGCTTCTCCGGCTCCGGAGTGACGGTGTTCAGCCGTAGCTCGGGCAACGGCAGCCTCACTCTGGTGCAGGAAATCCCAGATTCGGCACCCAGCGATCAACTCCTGGCACTGCGCGCCCTGGCCCTTTCACCGGACGACGGCAATCTATACGTCGCCGCGGAGGAAGATGACGCCCTCACCGTCTTCGATGTCGACGGCGTCACCGGCGAGTTGACCTTCCGCGAGGCCTTGGATACCGGTACCGATTTGCTCGACGGCGCCTTCGATGTGCTGGTGAGCCCGGAGGCGGAAGGCAAGCACGTCTACGTGTCGGGCCGTCTGGACCAGTCCGTGGTGGTCTTCCAGCGGGCCGCTGACGGCTCCTTGACCTCCACCTCCCTCACTCGGTTCAAGGGCGATACCGGCGAAGGCGGCTCCGCCCAGGGGTTGGAGCAGCCCACCGGCATCACCATGAGTTCCGACGGCGTGCACCTCTACGTCGCCAGCACCGGGGACGACACCTTGAGTCCTCCGGAACCGAGTTCCATCGCCGTTTTCCAGCGCAACCCGACCTCCGGCAGCCTCAAGTTCATCGAGGTGATCAGCGACGGCGGTGCCTCACCGTTCTTGAGCGGGGTGGTCGATCTGGCCCTGGATTCCGGCGCGAGCCACCTCTACGCGACGTCGGTGTTCGACGATTCGGTGACCGTCTGGGAGCGGGCGGCAGCGCCTCCGACCTTCGCCTTCGCCGGCGCGGTCTTCGATACGGACGCCGGCGCCGACGGCCTCGACGGCGCCGCCAGCGTGCTGGTGGCCGGCGACCTGGGCGAGCACGTCTACGTGGCGAGCGCCGCCGAGAGTGCCCTGTCGGCCTGGGAGCGGGACCGCGACACGGGCGATCTGTCGCTCATCGAGGTGGAGCGCGACGATGCCGGCGCCGACGGTTTGGAGTTTCCGGTGGAGCTCGCCCTTTCCCCCAGCGGTGCCACCCTCTATGTCGCCAGCCAGGGCAGCGCCTCCGGCGACAACGGTCTGGCGGTGTTCGATCGCAACGGCACGACCGGTGACGTGGACTTCGTCGAGGTGTTGCGGGACGGCGATCTCGAGGGCGACGGGGACACCGTGGAGGGTCTCTTCGGCATCGCCGGCCTGGTGGTTTCTCCGGATGGCGTGTTCGTCTACGCGGCCAGCCGCTTCGCCGGCTTCGGCGGTGCCGTCAGCGTGTTCGAGGTGGTCGGCGGCAGCGGCGAACTGGACTGGCTCGCCACCTACACCAGCGGCGTCGGTGGGGTTTCGGGGCTGCAGGGCGCGCATGATGTGGTGGTGAGCGGTGATGGCGCTCAGGTGTATGTCGCCGCCTCGGAATCCGATGCGGTGGTGGTCTTCGGGCGCGACGGAGTGACCGGCGAACTGACCTTTCAGCAGGTGGTGCAGAGCGACGCGGCCGCCAACCCGGTGGCCGGCGCGACCACCGTCTCCGGGCTGGATCGGCCCCTCGGCCTGGCCCTCGACCCGACCGGGGCGAATCTCTATGTCGCGTCGGCGATCTCCGACAGCCTGCTGGTCCTGCGGCGCGAGGGCGACTCGACCAGCGACGACTACGGCGATCTCAGCGAGGTGCAGACGATCTCCGATGGCGATGCGAGCGGTTCCACCACCGTCGATGGCCTCAACGGCGCGCGCAGCGTAGCGGTGGCCGACGACGGCAAGTTCGTCTACGTGGCCGGTCAGGACGATCAGGCTCTGGCGGTGTTCGCGCGTGAGGCGACGGCCGGCGCCCTCACCTTCCTCGAAGCCCGCATCGACGGTGCCGACGGCGTTTCCGGGCTGGTCCAGCCGTACTCCGTCGCCGTCACCCGCGACACCCGCCACGTCTACGCGGGGGCCTTCCAGAGCGACAGCCTGGCGATCTTCTCGCGCTCCTCCGGTTCGCGCTGCACCGGCAGTGGCGTCGGCGACATCGTCGACCTGGTGGATATCGCCGCCGGCGGCTCGGTGGTCTACTCAGTCACCGCCACCGTCGATCCGGCGGCCACCGGGACCGTCACCAACACCGCCACCGTCACCGTCGGCGGCAGCGGAACCGTGAACGACCCGGCGGATCCCCACCCGACGGGCATCTGCGTCGGTGCGGCGGACAACAACTCCTGCACCGACACGGACACCCTGACCCCCGAGGCGGATCTCGAAGTCGAGAAGACCAACCGGGTCGACGGCGTGGTGCCGGGCCTCGAGACCACCTACGAGGTGGAGGTGTTCAACCGCGGACCGAGCAATGTGGTCGGCGGCACCGTAACCGATGACCTGTGCCGCGAGGAGTCCGGAGTGTGCACTCTGTTCGAGGGTTCCGCCCAGTGGACCTGTATCGCCGAGCCTTCCGGTTCCCTCGACTTCCGCCAGGCGTTGACCAATGGCGCGTCCTCGGTGGTGGGCCTCGACGGGGCGGCGGCCACGGCGGTCGATGCCGCCGGCCAGAATCTCTACGTCACCGGCTTGCTCGACGATGCGGTGACGGTCTTCGACATCGAGTCGGACGGCGATCTGGTGATCCGCGAGTCCCTGAATCCGGTGGGCCTGGACGGCGCCAGCGACGTGATCGTCAGCCCGGACGGGGCGCACGTCTACGTCACCGCCCGCACCGACGATGCCCTGATGGTGTTCGAACGGGACGGCGACGGCGGCCTGACCTTCTTGGAGTTGTTCCAGGACGATTCGGTAGCGGTGCCGGAGGCCGGTGCCACGGTGGTGGACGGCCTGGATTCGGCCTTCGGACTGGCCTTCGATCCCACCGGTTCTCACCTCTACGTGGCGGCTTCGAACGACAATTCGCTGCGCGCCTTCGGGCGCGACGCGGGGACCGGCCTGCTCACCGCCCTCGACCTGGTGCGGGACGGCGTCGGGGGCGTGGACGGTCTGGCCGGGGTGCGCGCCGTGGTGGCGAGCGCCGGCCAGGTGTATGCCGTCGGCGAGGCGGAAGACGCTCTGGTGCGTTTCGAACGCGATGGCTCGACCGGTGCGCTTTCCTTCCAGGGCCTGGAACAGAACGGTGTGGGGGGCGTCAGCGACATGGTGGAGCCCCGCAGCCTCGCCCTGGCCACCGACGGCCTCAACGTCTACGTCGCCGCCGCCGGCTCGAACGCCCTGGTGGTCTTCACCCGCGACCCGGGGACCGGCGCTCTGGCCTACCGGCAGAGCCTGGTCAGCGGTGTCGATGCCGAAGGCCTGCTCGGGGTCACCTCGGTGGCGGTGAGCGCCGACGGCTTCAACGTCTACACGGCGGCAGCCGGCGACGGCGCGGTGGCGGTGTTCCGGCGCGAGTCCACGGCGTTCGGCGACCTGAGTTTCGTCGAGCGCCAGCGCGACGGCGTCGAAGGCGAGGGGTTGGGTGGCGCCTCGTCCGTCGCCCTCACCCCGAATGGCCGCACGGTGCTGGTGGCGAGCCGTTTTGACGACAGCGTGGCGGTGTTCGGCCGGCCGGCGGATTCGAGCTGCAACAGCGGTACCTGCGATCCGGGGGTTTCGGGCCTCGACTGCGCTCTGGTCGACACCGTCGACGTGGCCGCCGGCACCCGCCTGCGCTATGAAATCACCGGTACCGTTGCGGCGGACGCCTGCTCGCCGCCGTATCCTTGTACCGACGAACTGGTCAACGAGGTCACCGTGGAGGTGCCCACCGGTACCACCGAAACGGACGCCTCGAACAACACCGATAGCGACACGGATCCGCTCTCGCCGCGGGTCGACCTGTCGATCACCAAGGCCGACGAGTTCGTCGAAGTGGTCGGCCTGGACGGTGCCGCCGATGTGGCGATCGCCAGCGGCGGCGCCCACCTCTACGCGGTGGGCCAGGTGGACGATGCTCTGGTGGCTTTCGCGCGCGACGACCTGAGCGGCGAGCTCACCTTCCTGGAGGCGCATCTCGACGACGACGGCATCGATGGCCTGAACGGTGCGCGGGCGGTGGCCCTGTCGCCGGACGGGCAGCACGTCTACATCGCCGGATCCGCCGACAACGCCGTGGCGGTGTTCAGCCGCGACGAGACCACCGGTTCGGTGACCTTCCTGGAGCAGGCGCGCAACGGCCTCGACGGCGTGACCGGGCTGCTCGCGCCGTCCGACCTGGTGGTCACCGCCGACGGCAGCCACCTGCTGGTGGCCTGTGAGGGAAGCAGCTCGATCCTCGTTTTCGCCCGCGACGACGACGCGGCCTCGGAGACCTTCGGTCGATTGACTCCGGTGGAAGTGCACGAAGACGGTATGGACGGAGTGGACGGCCTGGCGGGAGTGCGCGCGCTGGTGCTTGAGGGGGCGGATCTCTACGCGGCGGGCACCGGCGAGCAGGCCTTGGCGCGCTTCGCCGTGACCACCGTCGGTTCGCCGGTGCTGACCTTCGACCGCGCCTGGTTCAACGGCTCCGACGGCATCTCCTCGTTGCTCACTCCGCGCGGCCTGGCCTTCTCGCCGGACGGCTTGCACCTCTACGTCAGCGCCGCCGGTTCGAACGCGGTGGTCTTTTTCGAGCGCGCCGCGGCGGACGGGGCGTTGACCTTCCTCGGCGCCCGCACCCAGGGCGATGCGGGGGCCGGCGGCAGTCCCGATGCGCTGCTCGCCCCGGTGGCGGTACGGGTGGCGCCGGATCCGGCGGGAGCCGACGACGGCGGGCAGCATGTGTATGTCGCTGCCGCCGGCAGCGCGGCGGTGGCGGTGTTCGAGCGCGATGCGGGCAGCGGCGCCCTGACCTGGGTGGGCGCCCTCGCCAATGGCGAAATCTCCGGCGGCGAGGTCGTGGCCAGTTTGGCCGGCGCGACCGCCCTGGCCTTCGCGGACGACGGGCAGTTCCTCTACAGCGCCGCCTCCGGCGATGCGGCGGTGACGGCTCTGGCGCGAGATTGGGATTCGGTGGGCCTGAGCGGCAGCGGCGACCTCAGCCTGGTGGCGGCCCAATTCAACGGTGGCGGCGGCGTCGCTCCAGGCACCGAAGTGACCTACCTCATCCGGGTCACCAACGACGGGCCGAGCGCCGTGGTCGGAGCGCGGGTGACCGACATCTTCCCGAGCCAGTTGATCGATGTGACCTTCACCTGCTCGATCCTCACCCCCGGTGGGAGCTGTTTCGGCGGCAGCGGTGACATCGTCCAGGACATCAATCTGCCGGCCGGCGGCAGCGTCGAGTACCGGGCCACCGCCACGGTGCGGCCGGACGCCACCGGCTCGGTGGTCAACACCGCCACCGTGGCGGCGCCCGCCGGAGTGATCGAACTCGACGCGAGCAACGACAGCGCCACCGACACGGACACCGTCCTGACCGCCTCGGCGGATCTCGCAGTGCAAAAGTTCAACTGCTCCCTGCCGCTGCCGGCGGACCTTTCCACCTGCACCGCGGACGAAGAGACGACCGCCGTGCCGGGGCGCGACCTGGCGTACAAGATCACCGTCGACAACCACGGCCCGAGCGATGCGAACGGGATTCGGGTGACGGACCTCTTCGACGAGGTCCTCGATCAGGCGGAGTGGACCTGCTCGGCCACGCCGATCCCCGGCCTGCTGAGCGTGCCGACCTTCAGCCCGGTGCTCTTCGAGCAGGGCGACCCGATCTCCCTCCTCACCTGCGGCGGACCGGTGACCTCTCGCGCAGGACTAGACGGCGCCGCTGCCGTGGCGGTCAGTGCCGATGGCCGCAGCCTGTACGTGGCCAGCCGCGATGACCATGCGGTGGCGATCTTCGTACGTTCCGCCAGCACCGGTGCCTTGAGCTTCGAAGGAGCGATCCAGGATGGCGAACCGGCCTACGATGCGAGTTGCGCGGTGCTCGGCACGGTGGACGGCCTGGCCGGCGCTGCGGATGTGGTGGTGGATGCCGCCGGTAGCTATGTCTATGTCGCCGGGTCGACGGACGACGCCATCGCGGTGTTCGCCCGCGACTCCATCACCGGCCTGCTGACCTTCCAGAGCTTCATTCAGGACGGCGACCCGGCCGGCGGCGGCTTCGTCGATGGTCTGGGTGGGGTCGAGGCTCTCGCCCTGTCGCCGGACGGTGCGCATCTCTATGCCGCCGGCCGGGCGGACAACGCCGTGGCGGTGTTCGCGCGGGCCGGCAACGGCGACCTGACCTTCGTCGAAGCCCTGGTCGACGGCGTCGGTTCCGTGGACGGCCTGGCCGGTGCCGCGGACGTTCTGGTGGCGGCCGACGGTGAGCGGGTCTACGCGGTGGGTTCCCTCGACGACTCCCTGGCGGTGTTCGAGCGGAGCGTCGGCAGCGGTGCTCTGACCTTTGTCGAATGGATACAGGACGGCGACCTGCTGGGCTCCTCGACGGTGACCGGACTGGTTGGGCCGGCAGCGCTCGCCGGCAGCGACACGGGATCCTTCGTCTACGTTGCCGGCGCCGGCTCCGACGCCGTTGCGGTGTTCCAGGATTCGGCCTCGGGTCTGGCCTTCCTGCAAACGCTGGTCGACGGCGTCGATGGTGCCGACGGCCTGGCGGGAGTGGCGGCCCTGGCCGTTTCCGGCGACGGCGAGCATCTCTACGCCGGGTCCCCGGGGGAGGACGGCCTGGCGGTCCTGATGCGCGATTCCGCCTCCGGCTTGCTGAGTTTCGAGGAGGCCCTTCTTGGCCCCGGCGATGTGGGCCTCGACGGGATCAGCGGCCTGGTGGTGAGTTCCGATGGAGATCAGGTCTATGCCAGCGCGGCGGTGGGCGATTCGCTGGTCGCCTACGAGCGTCAACCGGGCTCCCGCTGCGGCGGCGAAGGCGCGGGCCGACGCCTGGTCGAGCGGGTGGATCTGGTGGCCGGCGGGCAGGCGGTGTTCGCAGTCCAGGGCCGGATCGTGCCGTCAGCCTCCGGCGACCTGACCAACCGGGTGACGGTGACCTCGCCGGACTTCGTGTCCGACCCCGATCCGGACAACAACGAAGCCGTCGACGTCAACGAACTGACTCCGGAAGTGGATCTGGTGCTGACCAAGGACGACGGCGCCACGGAGTCGGTACCGGGCACCGTCACCTCCTACGGCATCACCCTCGAAAATCTCGGCCCGAGCGATCTGGTCGGCGCGACCCTCGAGGATCTGCTGGTGCCGGAGGTGCTGTCGGCGACCTGGACCTGCGCCACGGACTCAGGCCTGGCCTTCGTCGCCAGCGAACTCCAGGGTGGCCTGTCGGGCGATCTGCTGGGCGCCTCCGCCGCGGTGGTGAGCGCCGACGGCCATCATCTCTACGTCGCGGCATCGGGTAGCGGTGCGATCAACGTCTTCGAGCGCGATCCGGTGACCGGCGTCCTGATCGCTCTGCTTCAGGTGCTGCGCGACGGCGAGGACGGCAACGACGACCTGGCGGGAGTGAGCGCCCTGACCTTGAGTCCGGCGAACGACCTCTTGCTGGCCGTCGCCGGCGACGACGATGCGCTGGTGGTGTTCGACCGGGAGAGCGATCCGGCCGCCGTAGACTACGGTGAGCTGACCTTGCGCACCGCGGCGCGCCAGACGGACGCCGCCGTCGACGGTCTCGAAGGGGCGTCGAACGCCACCTTCCACCCCTCTGGCGGATTTATCTACGTCACCAGCGTGGAGGACGAGGCGGTGGCGGCCTTCCGGTGGAGCGCCGGCGTCCTGACCTTCGTCGAGCGCGAGAAGGACGGTTTCGGAGACGTGGCCCTGGGCGTGCTGGCCGGCGCCTGGCGGTCGGTGGTCAGCTCCGACGGTGCCTTCCTATACGTGGTGGCGCGTACTTCCCACGCCTTGTCGGTGTTCGAGATCGACCCGCTGACCGGCGCTTTGACCTTCGTCGAGGTGCACCGCGACGGCGACACCGGGATTGACGGCCTCAACCTGGTCTCGGACCTGGCCTTGAGCCCGGGCGGAGCGCACCTCTACACGGCGGCCCTCGGCGACGACGCGGTGATGGTCTTCCTGCGCGACCAGGCGAGCGGCACCCTGACGCCCATCACGACCTACCGCGACGGCGATGCCGGCTTCGACCATCTGGACGGTGCCAACGGCCTCGCCCTCAGCGCCGACGGCCAGGATCTGGCCCTGACGGCGCTCAACGACGACGCCCTGACGGTCCTACGTCGGGATGCGGCGAGCGGCGAGCTGGCGGTGGTCTCCAGCGGTATCGATAGCACTGCTTCGAGCCTCGACGCCCCCGTCGCCGTCGCCTTCGATCCCTCCGGTGGGTATCTGTACGCGGCGGCCGGCGGCTCGCAGGGCGTTTCGATCTGGCAGCGCCGGGCGGCGGGGGTGTGCAGTGCCGCCGGCAGCGACGCCTTGACCGACCTGGTGGAGGTGGAGGTGGGCGGCCAGCTCGCCTACACCTTCGATGCGCTGGTCGATCCGGCGGCCGTTGGAACGCTGGTCAACACGGTGACCGTCGACGTTTCCAGCTCGACGGTCAACATCGGCGATACGACCGCCTCGGATACGAACACCTTGACGCCGCAGGCGGACCTCGCGATGACCAAAGACGACGGCGTCGAGGTGGCGGTGCCGGGCACCAGCGTCCGCTACACCCTCACCGCCAGCAATGCCGGACCGAGCGACGCCCCGGCGGCGCAGGTGACCGATCGCTTCCCGCCGGAGATCGACAGTGTGGTCTGGACCTGCAGCGGCCTGAACGGTGGAGCTTGCCCCAACGCCTCCGGTACCGGCGACATCGACGAAGTCGTGGTCCTGCCGGCAGCCGGCTCGGTGGAGTTCATCGCCGAGGCGGCGATCGATCCGGCGGCGACCGGCACCCTCGACAACACGGCGAGGGTGATGCCGGGGCCGGGCGTGGCGGATCCGGTGATCGACGGGCAGGAACAGGACACGGACAGCGACCTGCTGTCGCCGCAGGCGGATCTCGCCATCGTCAAGACCGCCGATGCCGACATCGTCGGCCCCGGCGCGGCGCTCCAGTACTTCCTCGAGGTCGTCAACGGCGGTCCGTCGGCGGCGAGCGGCGTGGAGGTGACGGACACCCTGCCGGCCGGCGTCTCCTTGGTCCAGGGGACCGGCACCGGCTGGATCTGTAGCGAGTCCTCCGGCGTGGTGACCTGTACCCTGCCATCGCTGTCGCCGGGGGCGGCACCGACGGTCACTCTCGACGTCACGGCCCCCCTCGCCGACGGTGCGTTCACCAACACCGCCGAGGTGGTGCTGGCGACGGATCCCGCCACCGGCAACAACGATTCCACCGTCGAGGTCACCGTCGATGCCACCGCGCCGGAGGTGGTCTCCGTCGGTACCGACGAAGACACCGGCGACGGCGAACTCAGCTCGATGGAGACGATGCGGGTCGAACTCGATCGCTTCTTCGTCACCTTCACGGAAGAGCTGGACAACCCGGCCGGTGACGGCGACCCGGGCGATGTGACCAACCCGGCGAGCTACCGGGTGATCGCCGCCGGAGCGAATCATCTGGTGGATACCGCCGGCTGCGGTCCGCTGGCCGGCGATGACTACGAGCTGCTGATTTCCGCCGTCGAGTGGGATGCGGTGGAGCGCATCGCAACCCTGGTGCTCGAGGCGGCGGTGGAGAAGCGGGACGACCTGTACGCGCTCTTCGTCTGCGGCAGCCTCGGCGACCTCTACGGCAACGCCCTCGACGGTGATGGCGACGGCTCCGGCGGTGACGACTTCGCGCGCTACTTCCGCCTGCAGCTGCGCAACCTGATCCTGAACGGCGACTTCGACTTCGGTCTCACCGGCTGGACGCCGAGCCCTGCATCACCGGGCGCCATCGCCTTCGACGACACCCGGGACGGCTGGGGCTGGTCCCTGTCCGGTTCACTGTTGATGCGCAATCTGGCCGGCGAGTCCTTCCTGGGGATGCAGCAGTGCATCAACACCGAGACCACCGAGGATCTGAGGCTGCTGTGGCAAGGCCACCTGATGGCGGATCTCGCAGCCGACATCTCGGTCGGGGTCGAGATCACCCAGTTCGAGGGACCGGATTGCAGCGGACCGATCGCCAGCGTCACCATTCCGGAGCACCGGCCGGAGGCCGTCGGGCCGCCGTGGATGGTGTTCGGCCGCACCGTGGAGCCGGTGTCGGGCCTGCGCTCGATCCGCCTGGAGATCCAGGCGGCGACGCCGCAGGGTGACGCCTTCGACCTGGGCGTTGACAGCTTGTCCCTGGCCGCCAGCGATGAGATCTTCAGCGATGGCTTCGAAAGTGGCGATACCACCCTTTGGACGACGGAGGTGCCGTGAGTACGGCGACGACGGATCGGCGCGAGAACCCGGTACGGAGAGATCCATGGTGAGAGACACTGGCTGGACGAGGGGCGTCCCGCGCGGCGCCGGGTGGTGGTTGGTCTTACTGCTGGCGGCGCTGCCGGCGGCGGCCGCCGAGCGCACGCAGACCTTCAACCTCAATCCGGGATGGAACTCGATCTTTCTGGAGGTCCAGCCGGAGGATGTGGCACCGGACGCGGTGTTCGCCGGCCTGCCGGTGGCGAGCGTCTGGACCTGGATCCCCGACGATACGGCGGTCCAGTTCATCCAGGATCCGGCCGAGGGTCTGATCGACCGGCCCGGTTGGCTCGGCTGGTTCCCACGGCCGCGACCGGAGTCGATCCTCACCAACCTGTCGGCCATTCACGCCAACCGGCCGTACCTGGTGCACCTGGAGGGTGCGGCTCCGGTCGAGCTCCGGGTGACCGGCGAACCGCGAGTGCGGGATCGCGGTTGGATCACCGATTCCTTCAATCTGGTCGGCTTTTATGTCAACCCGGCCCTGCCGGCCACTTTCGGCAACTATCTCGCGCCCTCGCCGGCCCACGCCGGGCAACCGATTTACCGGCTCGACGGTAGCGGCGTCTGGCAACTCATCGCCAGTCCCTTCTCGCAGCAGATCGAGTCCGGGGTCGCCTACTGGGTGTACACCGACGGTCCTTCGGACTACCGCGGCCCGGTGGAGATCGACCTTCCCGGCGGCACGGCGCTCGAATTCGGCGGTTCTCTGAGCCGGCTGCGCCTCAATTTGCTGAACCGCGGCAATGCTACCTCGCTGTCTGTTCGTCAGGTCGATGGTTCCCAGGTTCCTCTGACGGTGTTCCGTTTCGATACGGACACCGGCGAGCAGAGCTGGCCAGATCTACCGGAGGTCTATTCCTTGGCGGCGGGGCCCGACGAAGAGCTGCAGATCGAACTCGGAGTACGCCGTCAGGACTTTGTGTCGGTCGAAGCGGAAGGCTTGCTGGAGATCACCAACGGTCAGGGGTTCCGACGCTTCGTCGCCGTTTCCGCCGCCGCCGCTCTGCCTTCGGTGAATACCCTGCGCTCGGCCCGCGCCGCCGCGCGGGTGGGTGCGCCTCTGCCGGCGGCGACGCCGGGCCTCGAAGGGCTGTGGATCGGCGACGTGCGGGTGACCGGAGTGAGCGAGGCTCAGAACGGCTCGCTCACTCCCACGCCGGTCGGCGCCAACTTCAGCTTCAGAGTCCTGATCCACGTCGATTCCTCCGGCCAGCTTCGCTTGCTCAAGGAGGTCATCCAGATGTGGCAGGAGGGCACCATGGTGGTGGATCCGGCGAGCGGTGATCTGGTGGTGGAAACCCCCGGGTACCACGTGCTGGTGACCGACGACAGTCTGATCCCGAATTTCGACGGCGCTTCCGCCCGCGACGGTCAGCCGGTGGGCATCCGGGCCAGCACCGCCGCCTACGACTTCGACGGCGACGAGCAGTTGATGAACGGAAACTTCGCCCTCGGCGGTGCGGTGACGACCACCCTGCTGCTGCCGTCGGAGTTCCCGACCAACCCCTTCCGGCACAAGTTCCATCCGGATCACGACAACAAGGATCTGCGCTTCATCGAGTTCAGTCCGGAAGCCTATGAGGTGACCCGCAACATGACCTTCGACTTCGCGACCACCGATCCCTTCGGCCGCGACCTGCCGGAATGGGGATCGGAGTTGATGGGCGGCACCTACAGCGAAACCTTGAGCGGCCTGCACCGCAACGACATCGCCGTGGAGGGGACCTTCCTGCTGCGGCGGGCCTCGGCGCGGGCGGTGCTGAACGAGTAGGGAGAGTGGGTAGATGATCGGCTTCAAAACCAAGCTGGTGGCGTTGATCCTCCTCGCGGCGTTCACGGCGTCCGGGGCGTGGGCCCTGTGGCCGCTGAGCACCGGCAGTGCCGACGACGACGACGCGCGGGTGATCAAGACCGACGACCGCGGCAACGTCTACGTGGCGGGGGTCTACCAGAACACCATCACCCTGCCCGGATCGTCATCGGACGATGCCACCATCGGAGCCCAGGGCCTGACCGATCTCTACGTCGCCAAGTACTCGGCCGACGGCGAGCTCCTGTGGGTGGCGACGGCCGGCGGATCCTCCGTCGACGAGGTCAACGGGATCGCCATCGACGGCGGTGAGAACGTCTACGTCACCGGCTACTTCGTCAGCGAGATCCAGTTTCGCAACCAACAACTGGCGACCATTTCGCTGCCGCCGGTGGGCTTCGACGGCGACGACTACGAAGGCTTCGAGATCGTCGACTCACGCAGCGACCTGTTCGTCGCCAAGCTCGATTCTTCCGGCGACTGGGAGTGGGCGCGTATGGCCGGTGGCCCGGGCCATGATCGAGGTTTCGACATCGAGGTGATTCCCGGATTCGCCGGCGGCAACGATCCCATTCCCGACGGCGTGGTGATCGCCGGCGAGGCCAACTGCCCGGTGTTCTTGAACGACTCCGGTGAGTTGGTGGGCGACGACGCCTCGGAGCCCCAGCTTCACACCCAGTGGTTGTTCGATCAGAACGACGTCGATGACGCGACGTCCGGCTGCGGCGAGGCGTCGGTGCTGGTGGCGAAGATCGACACCTCGGGATCCTGGCAGTGGGTGCGCCGCGCCGGCACCAAGACCAGCCGCGAATGGGCCCGCGAGATGGCGATCGACGACGAAGGCAGGATCTTTTTGCTCGCCAGCTACCTGGACGACACCACCGTTCAAACCGCCATTCCCGAGGATCTTTCCTTCACCGGCGTGGCCGGCGGTGGGGTGCTCGAGTTCTACCACCGCTACGACTTCGATTTCGATGGTTTCGTAGCCAACGACGGCGGGGCGTTGGAGTACAGCTCCGACAGCGGCGCCAACTGGTACGACATCCTCGCCGGCGAAGCCGACAACGATCCCTCCAGTACCGCCGGCAACCCCCTGCGGTTCATCACCGGTGGGTATCCGACCGATCCCGGCGAGGACATCGAAGCCAACAGCAATCCGCTGGACGGGCGTGAGGGCTGGGCCTGCGATGTAGACAATCCCTGTCTTCTGAGCTTCGGTCTGGTGCAGGTGAGTCTCGACGACTTCAGCGGTCAGGATGTGCGCTTCCGCTGGCGGTTCGGCACCGACGACAGTGCCGGAGACGCCGGCGAGGGCTGGTGGGTGGACGACGTGGAGGTGCGCGATGCCACCGGCAATGTCCTCTTTACGGACGACATCGAGGGCGCGCCCACCCAGTGGCAGGTCGGCGCTTCCCTGGGCGGCACGGAGGTCTGGCATCAGGCCGGCGACTTCGTGAATGACGTCAACGGCGGGGTGCAAGCTTGGGAGGTGTTGGCCGACGACAGCCGGCGCGACCACCGACTGGAACTGGCGGACTCCCTTTCGATTCCCGAAGGCGAGCCTTCCCACTACATCGCCAGCATCGGCGACACGGACACCGCCAACCCCACCTGGAAGTGGGCCTACAAGTTCCCGGACGACGTGGAGGTGCACGACATCGCGGTGGACGACGCGGTCAACGTCTACATCGCCGGCACCTCCTCCGCCACCAATCTCACCTTCTCGACGGACTTCGGCGACACCCTCTTGACCACCCAGGGCGCCTTCCTCGGCAAGCTGACGGAAAACGGCGGCGAGCAGACCTGGGCGTGGCTCGTCGGCGCGACCGGCGGCCAGGGCTTCGGAGTGGCCCTGGACGACAACGACGGCGTCTACCTGGCGGGCTCCTACTCCGGCAACGCGAGTCAGATCACCAGCGTGCTGATGGACCCGCTCGATGCCGGGGGCGGGACCCAAACCGTCACCCTGCCGAGCGCCAACGGCGAAGACGTTCTGGTGGCCCGCCTCGACACGTCCGGTTCGCCGTGGACTTGGGTCCAAACCTCCACCGCCTCGGACTCGCCGGGGAACGATTACGGCCGCGCTATCGTCACCGATGGCGACGACGATGTGTTCGTCGCCGGTGACTTCGAGCAGGACCTACGGCTGGGTCCGGACGTCGGTCAGGAAGTCAGCGCGGTGGGCGGCACCGATGCCTTCTTCGGCAATCTCGAGGCCGATACGGGCGATTGGTTCGAGGTGCCGTTCGAGAGCTGGACGGTGGGCGCCGAAGTGCCGGCGCCGGCCGGCGCCGACGTCAGCCATCCCACCCAGTCGACGCCGGAGATCATCGCCAGCGGACCGGGCAACGCCATCGGCGACTACTTCTTCTGGAGCCCGCCGGCGGCCAACAGCTCGACGGGTCCCATCGGCCAGGGCGACGACCAGGGCCATCTCTATGTCCTGCAGCCGGTCAGCGCCGAGATCAAGTGGAAGGTCGACGCCGGCGATCTGACCAATCTCGAACGCCTCACCACCGTCGGGGCGTCGGACTGGCCGAGCGACTACTGCGGTGAGCCGGATTCGTCCCGGCCCTGCCGCCAGCTCCACATCGCCGGTACGCCGGCGGAGATCGAGCCGGACGGGTTGGATCTCGAGTACGTCAACTCGGTCAACGTGTTGAGCGATGGCTCCGGTGCCGAGATCAACGCCCAGACCAAGGTGTTGACCGCCACCAGCCCGGGTTTTGCGGTGTTCGGCTACTCGGAAGAGGTGGGCAACGTCGATCCGACCACCGCGCCGATCGTCTTCGAGATCGTCGAAACGGTGCCCTTCGACACCAGTCTGGTGCTCGACGACGGCTTGGTGTTCCAGGACGATCAGGCGTGCGAGATCGGTACGCCGATCACCTCGAATGTCGCCCCTCGGGTGCACACCGACTATCCCGGCAAGAACGGCTATGTGCTGTTCGAGAAGGCGCCCATCGACGCGGACGGCCCGGACCGAGCGCACGATCGGGACTCCCGCTCCGGCAGCATCGTGGCGGTCAACGAGGTGCCGCTCGATTCCGACGGTGACGACCTGATGGTGGTGGTGTGGTACCAGCTCAACGACCGCGGCGTCGCCTGGGGCAGTTTGCCCACCCGCTACGACTGCCAGTGGCCGGACAACCCGCTGAGAATCGTCATCGCCAGCCAGACCGGTTCCGAGATCTCCGGCCAGCCGGAACTCGACCCGGCGATCTACACCGCTATGCGGCTCTACAACCAGGACGACCCCTCGAAGCCCGGTTTCAACCCCAACGACGAGCACGCCTTCTTCGCGCCGGCCAATTCGTCGTCCGGGTTCAACGCGCTGTTCGCTCTGCGGGCCGATTTCACCGCCGCCGAGACGGTCTCCACCTCCAAGCCCTATTCGATCCTCAAGTACTTCGACGAAGGGGCGCAGGATTGGCGCTACCTGATCTATCAGGTGCGGGCGACCGGCGAGGGCTTCGACAGTTTCCAGTTCTCCGGCGTCGCCGGCAACAAGATCAACGCTCCTTATCCGGTGCGTCTGCTGGGCGGTTGCGAAGAGACCGCGGGCGCCGGCTCGCCGTTCTACCAGGACTATCAGAAGGCCGTGTGGGCGCGCTCCGCCGGTCAGGTGGTGGTGGAGTACTGGTATCCCCTGCAGCCCACCTTTCACTTTGACCGCGATGCCGACGACGCGGTGGAGTTCGGGCCGGGCCAGTGCATTCCCTGGCTGGGTGGAGATCCCAACGCCGGCGATCCGGTGGACACCCTCTACAACATCTCCTGGCCCTCGGATCCGCCGGTGCTGCTGGTCGGCGAAACCCTGGCGGAGCCCAAGTTCGGCTTGCCGGACATCATCAACCAGGCGGGGGTGAAGATCGTCTACGACGAGCTGCAGGAGAACCAGCTCGCCAGCGGCGAGTACGACCCCTTCAACACCCTGGCGCGGATCATCGATCCGCTCTCCGCTCGCTCGGTGATGATCGACGATCTGCCCACCTCGATCGCGACGGAGATCGACACGGCGACCGGTCAGACCGAGATCGTTTCGAACGCCGAGGGCACCATCCGGCTGCCTTTCAGCATACGTTCGCGCATCATCTACGACGGCCTGAACAATGAACTCAAGTGGAAAGGCATCTTCGATACGGCGGGCACCGGTGAAGACCTGTTGATGCTCAACGTGCTGACGGACCGCGAGCGGAGCCTTTTGAAGACCCTGGACGGCGGCGACGGCACCGAAGCCGAGGATTCCACCAAGACCTGTGAGGATCTCGACGACGCCTGCACCTGGGACGAGTCCATCGAGGCGCTCTACCGGTTGAGCCGCAACCCGAACCAGTTCGAGATCATCAACCCCGACGAGTGCAATACCGAGGAGCTGGAAACCGCCGTCGAGCAGGTGTGTGTCCTGTTTGAGAACATCGCCAATCCGCTGTGCGACAACCCGGACATCCTGGCGACCATCCTCGAGCAGTATGTGGTGTGCAGCGAGGTGCCGCCGACCCTCGATACGGAACGGCTGTTGATCGGCCTGCAGGACGAAAAGGGCATCACCGTTGAAAACGGCAGGCTGGTCGAAACGGAAGGGGCCGACGGCATTCCCGAGCCGGTTGAAGTCGCCGGCATTCCGGTGGCTCTGTCCGCCGGTGCGGCGCGCGGCACCGGCTATCTGACCCTCGCCTTCAACGAGGAGGCGAGCCTCAGCCCGCTGCCGGTGGACCTCCAGGTGATCCGCGTCGACTGCCTGGAGGTGGCCACCACGCCGCCGACCCAGAGCACCTACCAGGGCGAACTCGACGTCATCTTCCCGGACAACGTCTTCGATGAGCAGCTCACCCTGCGCCACAGCGGCGACTTCATGGGCCGCTCGTCGGACTATCGCTTCGAGTGGTTCTTCCACCCGGACGAGGACGGCACGCCGCCGGAGCCGCTGCCGGACCCGGACGGCGGCCAGCTCAACGGCTGGTTGCAGTATCAGCCGGACGGCGGCGACATCGGCGCCAACAGCATCACCATCAGCGGTTCTAATCTGCAGACCTTGTCGGACAACTGGTTTGTGGCGCGCTACCGCCCGATCGAACCGATCATCCCCTCCGGCGAGACGGAAGCGCTGTGCGGCGGCGGCTGGAGCTTCTATGCCGGCCAGCCCGGCTCCACCGCCCTCGAGGAGCGCGCCCAGCTCGCCCCCGGCTGGGTGGCGCGGGTGATCGACGGCCTCGGCCCCTTCGAAGCCCGGGTGCAGGATTTTCACGCCGCGCCCACCAACACCTACGCCAGCATGCTGGTGCAATTGGGGGAGCGCTACGAGGGGGACATCTCCTACAACCCGACGGCCGACAATCTCAACTCGATCGGTTTGATCGAAGCCTACGAGACGGTGCTGCGCCGGGCGCTGAGCCTGAGCGTGGACGGCACGCCGCCGGTGGACTACGCCCCGGTCAACCATCAGATTCTGCGCATCTCGTCGCGCCTGTCGGATTTCTACATGCTGCTCGGCAACGAGGCCTACGGTGATGCTCAGGATCCGATGATCGGCTTCGACGTGGCGAGTTCCGAGTACGGCTCCCTGGCGCCGGCCATCTTCACCTTCCAGAACCAGCTCTCGTCGCTCTTGGAGGAGGAACTGACCCTGCTGCGCGGCCGCGACAACTCCTTCGGGGCGGTCACCGCCAGTCCCCACTACAACCGTCTGCTGTGGAACTTCACCACCGGCGACGGCGAACTGGCCTACGCCCAGAACTACAACGTTTCCGATCAAAACACCGACGGCGTGATCGATGAGCTGGATGCTCAGATCCTCTTTCCGCAGGGCCACGGCGACGCCTGGGGTCACTACCTGACGGCAATGACCACCTACTACAACCTGCTGCGCCATCCGTTCTTCACCTGGCTGCCGCGCACCGGCGCGGTGCTGGTGGCCAACTCGCCGGTGACGGTGGACTTCCTCGACGAGCAGAAGTTTGCCCAGGCGGCGGCGGCCAAGGCGCGCGCCGGCGCCGAGATCGTGGACCTCACCTATCGCGATAGCTACGTGGAGGACCCGGCCGGCCAGTGGCAGGGCTACGAGGATTCGGACCCAGATCGCGCCTGGGGCCTCTCCGGCTGGGCACGGCGGGCGGGCCAGGGGGCGTATTTCGATTGGGTGGTGGCCAACGCCATTCTGCCGTCGGAGGATCCGGATCCGACCCATGTCGGTATTCAGCGCATCGATCGCAAGAACACCGAGGGGCTGGACCAGATCGCATCGCAGTTCGACGCTATTCAGGTGCAGCTCGACGAAGCCGATGCGGGGCTCAATCCTCTCGGCCTGGCCAAGGGCGTGGTGCCCTTCGACATCGATCCGGACCTGGTGGACAACGAGGCCGAGCCGTCGGCCGCCAAGACCCACTTCGAGCAGATCTACGACCGCGCCAGCGCCGCGCTGGAAAACGCCGCCGCCACCTTCAACTACGCCAATCAGTTGAGCGAGATGCTGCGGCGCAATCAGGACTCGGTGGACGCTCTGACCAACAACGTGATCGATCAGGAGCGCGCCTTCAAGGGCCGCTTGATCGAGATCTTCGGCTACCCCTATTCGGACGACATCGGTCCGCCGGGAACCTATCCGAGCGACTACGTGGGGCCGGATGTGTACCACTACATGTATGTCGACCAGACGGATTTGACCGGTACGCCGGAGGATCCCACGGACATCTTCACGGCGGAGTTTTCGGCCCTACCGGCGATGGAATTCTTCGACTTCGACGTCGGCAACCCGACCTGCAGGGACAATCCTTTCGATACCGGCTGCTCCCTGTCGAATCCGACCAACGACACCCTGTCGGTGGACTACCACGTCTCCCGCTCGCGGCGCACCAATGCCGCCGGCATGCCGCCGACGGCCGATTCCTTCTTCCTGGTCAAGCCCCCCGAGTGGACCGGCAATCGTCGCGCCACCGGCGAGCTGCAGGACCGTTTGTCGGATTTGCTGGTGGCGATCAACAGCTACGACCAGATCCTCGAGGAGTACGACAATCTCCTGCTGAGGATCAACGACCAGCTCGAAATCCTCGAAGCCCAGCACCGGCTGAGCAGGAAGCAGATCAAGATCCGCAACAAGCAGCGCACCGAGCTGGCCGACATGAACGCCATCCTCGGCACCCTGCAAACCACCTCGACGACCCTCAAGCGGGTGGCTTCGGGCATCGAGGAATTCGGCAAGAGCACCTCCCAATGCGTGCCCAAGTCGCTGGTGGTCGGCCTCTCTTCCGGCGGTGACGTGTTCGCCGGCGTGCGCTGTGCGGTGGAGCAGAGCAAGGGACACGCCAAATTCTGGGTGGAAACGGCGGCGGACGTGACGGACACGGCGGCCAACCTGCTGTCGTTGGCGAAGGAAGACGTGGGCATCCAGGCGGACATCGAGATCCAGGCCCTGAATGCGGAGTTCGCGGCCTTCTCCAAGCTCAAAGAGCTGGAAGCCACCCTGCGCCAGGAGCCGTTGCTGCGCCTGGAGGCCTACCAGCGCCGCGAGATCATCGACCAGAACCGCGGCAAATATCTGGCGGCCTTGGCCAAGGGGCAGCGGGTGCTCGAAGAGATGGTGCTGTTCCGCAAGTTCGCCGCCGCCGACGTGCAGCAGGCGCGCTACCAGGACATGACCTTCCGGGTGTTCAAGAACGACGCGCTGCAGAAGTATCGCGCCCAGTTCGACCTGGCGGCGCGCTACGCCTATCTCGCGGCCACCGCCTACGACTATGAGACCAATCTGGTCGGCACCGACGAGCAGGCCGGCCAGGCCTTCCTGTCGGATATCGTCAAGGAGCGGGCGGTCGGACAGCTCCTCGACGGTGAGCCGGTACCGGGCTCCCGCGGGCTGGCCGATGCGATGGGGCGCATGCGGGAGAACTTCGACGTCCTCAAGGGGCAGCTCGGCTTCGTCAACCCGCAGAGCGAAACCAACCGGTTCTCGCTGCGCCAGGAGATGTTCCGCATCCCCGACGAGGATCCCACCACCTTCGACGACCAGGACGACCAGGACTGGCGCCAGGCCCTGCGCGACCACTATGTGGACGATCTGTGGCAGTTGCCGGAGTACCGGCGCTACGCCCGGCCCCTGGCACCGGAGAGCGCCGGCCCGCAGCCGGCTTTGGTGATTCCCTTCGAGACCACCGTCACCTTCGGGCTGAACTTCTTCGGCTGGCCGCTGGGGCCCGGCGACAGCGCCTACGACGCCACCCACTTCGCCACTCGCATCCGCACCGTCGGTACCTGGTTCCAGGACTACGACGGGTTGCCGCTGTCGAACACGCCGCGGGTGTACCTGCTGCCGGTGGGAGCGGACGTGCTGCGGCCGCCGAGCGGCGACCTGTTCCAGACCCGCGAATGGTCGGTGGTCGATCAGGTCCTGCCGGTGCCCTTCCGCATCGGTGACACGCAGCTCGACGACCCGGATTGGATTCCGATCAACGACAGCCTGAGCGGCAGCTTCGCGGACGTTCGCCGCATCGGCACCTTCCGGGCGTTCCACGATTCCGGAGACTTCTTCGAGGGTGAGACCACCGCCGACAGCCGCTTGATCGGGCGCAGCGTGTGGAATCGCCGCTGGCTGCTGATCATTCCCGGCGGCACCTTGCTGAACGATGCCGAAGAGGCGATCGACATCCTGATCGACGGCAACGACCCGGGCGGCGACGGCACGCGCGACGGCGATGGCATCGACGACATCTTGATCTTCTTCCAGACCTATGCCTACACAGGAGTGTGAGGAATGGTGACGCCAATCAACTCAACCAGAAGACGGCTGACCTTCCGTCGACTCGCCGGCCTGGGGATCGTGCTGCTCCTGGCTCTGGAAGTAGGGGCGCGGCTACCGGGCCCGGACCACATCTTCTACGGCCGGGTGCTGCGCGGCGGGGAGCCGGTCACCAGCGGCGTGGTCGAGGTGTTCCTGGAGGGGGATTCGGTTCCCCTCGCCAACTACGTCATCGGATCCGACGGCGAGCTGGGACAGCGCTACGCGCTGCGCATCCCCATCGACTCGGTCGATCCCCAGGACCCCGGCACGGCACGGCCGGGCGACGCGGTCACCTTCACTGTCGACGGCGTGTTGGCCGGCGAAGGGGTGGTCGGTGAATGGGGTGAGGCACAAGTGCTCGACCTCGACGAGCTGGCAGCGCTGCCGGGTATGACCGTCGACGATGTGTCGCTGGTCGAAGGCGACACCGGCAGCCTCGATGCGGTGTTCACCATCACCTTGTCGCAAACCTCGCTGAACCCGGTGACCGTCGACTACGAAACGCCGTCCGACCAGGGAACGGCGACCCAGGGCCTGGACTATGTCGACACCAGCGGTACGGCCACCATCGATCCGGGCGATTTGACGGCGACGGTGATCGTGCCGGTGCTCGGAGACTTCGAGGAAGAGGCGGACGAGACCTTCAAACTGATCTTGAGCAACGAGAGCGGCACGGTGCTGTCCGACGCCGAAGGTGAAGGCACCATCATCGACAACGAGCGGCCGCCGGATGTGGCCGTCGGCGATGCGGCGGTGCTGGAGGGGGACACCGGTTCGACCCAGGTGGAACTCACCCTGGTGCTGTCGCGACCGATCTCGCCGGCGGTGTCGGTCGATTGGTCGACCACCGAGGCGTCCGGCGGCGCCACCATGGACGTCGATTTCGCCGCCGCTTCCGGCACGGCGGTGTTCGCTTCCAACACCACCACAACGACCCTGATGGTCGAGGTCTTCGGCGACCTCGAGGACGAAGACGACGAACTCTTCCACGTCGATCTCGACGCGGTGAGCGCCGAGGCCACCTTGAGCGATCCCCGCGCCGACGTCCTGATTTGGGACGACGATGGCTTCCTGGAATTCGTCGAAGCGGTCGGCCTGGGCGCCATCTCCGGCCTCGACGAGGCCTCGGCGGTGGCCGTGGCGCCGGCCGGCGACTGGATCTTCGTCACCGGCAAGGTCAACGACACGCTCCTCTCCTTCGCCCGCGACGGCGTCGACGGCAGCCTGACCTTCGCCGATCAGATCTCCGAGGGCGACGGGGCCGGCGCGGTCGACGGTCTCGATGGACCGGAAGACATCCTGGTCAGCCCGGACGGCGCCCACGTCTACGTCGCCTCCTTCGTCAGTTCGGCGGTGTCGGTGTTCGCGGTGGATGGCGGCTCCGGCGCCCTGACCTTCATCGAATCGCAGATCGACGGCGCCGGTGGCGTCGACGGCCTGCTCGGGGCCTCGTCCCTGGCCTTCGACTCGACCGGCGATTTCCTCTACGTCGCCGGTGAGACGGACGACGCGGTGGCGGTTTTCGAACGCGACGAGACGACCGGCGCCCTGACCTTCGTCGACGCCTACTTCGACGCCGACGATCCGGTGGACGGCCTCGGCTTGGACGGCGCCACCTCTGTGGCCGTCAGCGCCGACGACGCGCACGTTTACGTGGCGTCGCGGATCGACTCGGCGGTGGCCGCCTTCGAGCGCGACGGCACCACCGGCGAACTGACCCTGGTCGACGTCCAGACCCTGGCCGGCGGTCCGATCACCGGCCTCGGCGGCACCAGCTCCGTGGCGGTGGCCGGCGACGGCGCCTTCGTCTACGCCACCGGCGCCTCGGAAGACGGTCTGGTGGTGTTCCAGCGGGACGACGCCACCGGCGCCCTCACCTGGGTGCAAACGCTGCTCGACGGGGTCAACGGCTCCGACGGCCTGGACGGCGTCACGGAGGTCGCCGTCTCTTTCGACACCCGGGTGGTCTTCACGGCGGCCCTCGAAGACGACGCGCTAGGGGTGTTCCTGCGCGACCCCAGCACCGGCTCCCTGTCGCCCATCGAGTTCCACTTCGACGGCACCGGCGGCGAGGACGGCCTCGACCGTGCGCTCCAGCTCGCCGTCTCGAGCAACGATTCGAGTATCTACCTGGTGGGCAGCAACGACGACGCGGTGGCGGTCTACCTGCGCGATTCCATTCAGCCGACGGATCCGACCAGCCTCGAAAGCACCACCCACACCGAGGGCGTGTGGTCCAACCTGTCGCGCATCACCATGGAGTGGTCCGGCGCGGTGGACAACATCGGCGGTACCGGCGTGCTCGGCTATTCCTTCCAGTTCGATCTGACGCCGGTCGAGATGCCGGACCTGATTCTCGATCTCGTCCACACGGTGGACGCCCACTCCACCGAGAGCGCCCTGCTGCCGGACGACGACGGCTACTATTTCCACCTGCGCACCTGTGACTTCGGCGCCAACTGCACCTCGGCGATCCACCGCGGCCCCTACCGCATCGACGCCACCTTGCCGACGGCCCCTGCGGACCTCGCCTCGGCGAGTCACGGCGGTGGCGCGCCGGTGGCGGACGACACCATCGACGTCACCTGGACCGCCGCGACGGACAATCTGAGCGGCGTGGCGGGCTACTCGGCGGTGTTCGATTTCGATCCTGCCAACACCTGCGCCGAGACCCAGGACATCGGACCCGTTACCGGGCTCACCAGCCCGCCGCTGGCCGACGGTTCCTGGTACATCCACCTCTGCGCGGTGGACGAGGCGGGCAACTGGAGCGACCCGGTGACCCTCGGCCCGCTGGTGGTCGAAGCGGTGCCGCCGACGATACTGGCGGTAGACACCGTGGCCGGCACCGGCGACGGCGTGCTGACCTCCGGCGAGGTGGTCGACACCTATTCGGTGACCCAGATCTACGTTTCCTTCAGCGAGCTGATGGAGGACGGAGCGGGCGACAGCGATCCCGGTGACGTCACCAATCCGGCCAACTACCAACTGGTCCACGGCGGTCCCGATGGCGTGGTCGAGACCGCCGTCTGCGGCGCGCTGGCCGGGGATGACGAGGCGGTCAGCGTCGATGCGGTGTCCTTCGATACCGCCACCTTCCGGGCGGCGGCCGAGGTCAACGGCGGCCTGGCACTGCCGGCCGGTGCCTATGTTCTCTTCGGCTGCTCGACGCTCCTCGACGTCTTCGGCAGCGCCCTCGACGGCGACAGCGACGGCACCGGTGGGGACGACTCGGTGCTGCCCTTCAGCGCGACCTTCAGCAACCTTTTGGTCAACCCGAACTTCGACGGCGACCTGAGTTCTTGGTTGCGCTTCCCGGACGACTCCTCGGTGGTGGACTTCGCCGCCGAGGACGCGGATTTGGCGCCGACCTCCGGCTCCGCGGGCGCCGTCTTCTCGGCCCTCGATCCGGTGGCCTATGTCACCCAGTGCGTCGCCCTCAACGCGGGCCTGCCGCACCTGGTGCGCGGCCTGGTGCGGATCGACGGCGGCACCGACAGTCTGCCGACGGCCTCCGCCCTGGTGCGCTACTTCGGTTCGAGCAACTGCGGCATCGACCAGCTCGGCGAGGAGACATCGTCGGTGGTGAGTGGCGATACGCTGGGCCTATGGGAACCCTTCGAGCTGCCGGTCCTCACCATTCCGCCGGGAACCCAGTCGGCGCGGGTCTTCTTCCTGGTCGACGGCACCGGCTCCACCAGCTATGACGCCTTCTTCGACAACCTGGTGTTCGGCGAGCAGGCCACGGCGGAGATCTTCACCGACGGCTTCGAGTCCGGCGACACCACCCTGTGGTCGGCGGCGGTGGACTAGGGCGGTGCCGAGGGTGCGGTTGTCGAGGGCCTGGTGGCTCGGGCTGGCGCTGGGGACCGCTGTCGGCTGCGCCACGGTGCCCCCGCCGGAGCCGGCATCGCCGAGTCCGCCGGTGGAGACGCCGGAGCCGGCATCGCCCCAGCCCTCCCTCGAAGCTCTCACCGGCCGGCCGGAGGTGCTGGCGGTGGTCGAGGGGACGGTCATCTCCGTCGAGGATCTCGAAGCCGCCATCGAGCTGCGCGGCGGCGCGGCCCGCTACCCCGACCGGCAGCGCCGCCAGGCCCTCCTCGACGAGCTGATCCAGCATCGGGTGACCCTGTTGCGTGCCCTCGAGGAGGGCTACGACCAGCGCGAGGATGTCGTCCGCGCCTTCGATAAAATCCTCGTCAACCTCTACCGCCGGGAACACCTCGAAGAAGAGGCCCTCGAAGTGACCCCGGAGGCGATCGAAACCTACTACCGCGAGAATCCGGAGCGCTTCCTGCGGCCGGCGCGTTCGCGGCTGGCGATGATCTTCGTCGAACTCTCGCCCCGTCTCGGCGAGGAGGGGCGGGCCCGAGCGCGGAGCAGGGTCGAGCAGGCCCGTCGCGAAGCTCTGGAGCTGTCCGTCGAGACCAAAGGCTTCGGTCCGCTGGCCAAAGGCTATTCGGACGATGCCGCCACCAAGTACGTCGGCGGGGTGGTGGGCTGGCTCTACCCGCGCCAGTCCGCCGGCTACAAGTGGCCGGAGGAGGCCTTGCTGTCGGGGCTCGCCCTGCAAGAGGTCGGTGAGGTCAGCGAGATTGTCACCACCGATGAGGGCTTCTACCTCTGGCGTCTGGTGGAGCGCGAGGAAGACCGGCCGCTGCCCCTCGACCGGGTGCGCGACGGCATCGCCGGCATCCTGCGCAAGGAGATGCGGGCCGAGCGCCGGCGCGCCTTCGCCCAAGAGCTGCGCCACGGCTTCGAAGTGTGGACCGACTACGATCGCCTCGACGCCCTGCCGGAAGTGACCACCGATCCCGGCCCCCCACCCTTGCCCGGCGGATAGCTACCCGTGGTCGCCGACGTTCTCACCCAGCCGAGAACCGAATCTCTGCCGGAGACCTGGAGTCTGTGGCGCTATCGCCACGTCGCCGGTCTGCTGCGGCGAGGTGGCCGGCCCAGCGATTCGCTGATCGACCTCGGATGTGGCGCCGGAAATGTGACCCGGTTTCTGGCCGACGAGCTCGGGATTTCGCGCGTCGTCGGTGTGGAAGAGGATCCGGTTCAGATCCGGGAAGCTCGCCGTTTGGGGTTGGAAGTGCGGGCCGCTTCGCTGCTCGATGAGAGCCTGCCGGAGCGCATCGCCGAGCGCTTCCCCGAACGCTTTCAGGTGGCGCTGCTGGGCGATGTCCTGCACCATCTCACCGGAAGAACGATCGAGGATTCCTTCCGCCGCGTTCGCCGGGTTCTCGCCGCCGCCGCCGCGCTGCTCGAAAAGGGGGGCACGTTGATCGTGGCGGAGCCGGTCTATCGCTGCCGCTGGCTGCGGGACGGCACGTATCACCTCAAACGCACGGTGTCGCGCTGGCGGCGTGGGCGCCTGGAGTTGGGACCTCGTTGGCTCAATGTCGGTCCGCCGGTGGTGCGGTTCTTCGATCGCCGCGAGCTGCTCGCCCTGATCGAAGGCAGTGGCTTGAGGGTGGAAGCGGTCGTCGAGAGCGACCACCAGCGGTTGGCTGGGGTGTTCGCCCGCGGCCGCATCACCCTGCTCGCTCAGCCGGCCCGCTCGACGTCTTCTGAGTCCGGCCGCTCCACCGCCACCGCCACCAGGTCGCCGGAGAGGCGATGAAAGTTCTCCGACGGATGCGCGCGCCCTTCGACGGCAAAGAGCGTCGGCGCCTGGTCGTGGCCGAAGAGGGCGATCAGGGCGCCGTTGTCCGGTTCCGCGATGGCGCCTCGGAGGGCGTAGGTGCCGGCGAGAAGCGGCAGGTTGGGAATGCGACAACGCAGCACGCCGGAACCCTCGGCGAGGGCATAGGCGGGCCGCTCGCCGGCGTGCAGCAGGCCGGAGGTGATCTGCACCATCAGGTCCGCCGTCGCCACCCGAAATCCCCAGAACACCTCCGGCCGCGCTTGCCGGGAGCGGTAGTGGAGGTGCACCTCGGCGACCTCGCCGGTGCGCAGGGTGTCGCCGGTGATGGGCAGGATCTCCAGCCGGTCGATGATCACCGGCTCGCGGGTGCTCAGGGGACGTGCTGCGCTCGCCGGCGCCGCCGGCCCGGGCTGCTCCTCGCCACGGCTTCTCCCATGACGACCCCCATCGCTCGCAAGGTAGGCCTTGACCACCCGGTCGCTGGGGCCGTAGTCCACCACCTCGCCGCCGTCGAGGTAGAGGGTGCGGCTGCACAGGTTTTGCACCGTGTACAGGTCGTGGGACACCAGAATGATCCCGGCGCCGGCCTCGATCAGTCCCATCATGTGGCGGACGCACTGACGGCGGAAGTGCAGGTCGCCCACCGCCAGCAGTTCGTCGAGCAGCAGGATGTCCGGCTCGAGATGGACAGCGATGGCGAAGCCCAGGCGCGCCCGCATGCCGGTCGAGTAGGTCAACACCGGCGCGTCGACGAAGTCGCCGATGCCGGCGAAGTCGAGGATGGCTTCCAGGTGCTTCTCGGTTTCGTCCGCCGACTGGCCGAGGAGGGTGGCTTCGTGGAAGATGTTCTCGCGCCCGGTGAGCACCGGATCGAAACCGATGCCCAACTCCGAAATGGCCCGCAGCCGGCCGCGCACGGTGATGCGTCCGCCGTCGAGGGGCAGGCGGCCGTTGAGCAACTTCAGCAGGGTGCTCTTGCCGGCGCCGTTTGGGCCGACGATACCGAGGCATTCTCCGGCTTCCAGACGGAAGGTGACATCGGCGAGCGCCCAGAACTCGCCGGCCCGCAGCTTTTCCGCCGGCCGTGGCCGGCCGAGGGCGCTCGTTACCAGATCCTGCACTCCGTAGCGCAGGGATCGATCGAGGCGCCGGCAGAACTTCTTGCGCACCGAAACGGCTTCCAGGAGAGCCTCGCCGGGGGGAGAATTCACCCCGCCAGTGTACAGGGTCGGGGATGCTGAGACCGAGACTGGGACGTTCCGTCCGGCGCTGGCTGCGCTGGCCGGCGAGCTGGCGCAGGGGCGCTCCGCCGCCGGCCGCCGTGGCGGCCTACTACGACCGCTGGACTTCGCGCTACGAGGCGGCCTTCGGCGATACCTTCCAGTCCAGCCGGACCCACGACCTGGACGAGTTGTTTTCCCACATCGCAGACCAGGTGGAACTGGCTCCCGGCCAGCGAATTCTCGACGCCGGCTGTGGCGTCGGGGGTCCTGCCCGCTGGCTGGCGCGCCGCCGCCGGGTGTTCGTCGACGCGATCAATGTGTCGCCGGTGCAGGTCGAAAAGGCCAGGCGCAATGTCCAGAATGCTGGCCTCGGCAACCGGGTGCGGGTGATCGAAGGCGACTTCCACCAGCTCGATCGCCATGTTCCGACGGGAGCCTTCGACGCCGTTCTGTTTCTCGAATCGCTGGTGCACGCGCGGCAACCGGTGATGGTTTTGGCCGCGGCGGCTCGGGTGCTCCGTCCCGGGGGAATCCTCTACGTCAAAGACCTCTTCCGGCGCCGCGATCCGTTGCGGGGCCAAGAGGCGCGGCGGGTGAAACGGGCCGTCGCCAACACCAACCGGCACTTCCGTCTGGAAGTTCAGCCGAGCGACCGCATCGCCCGCTGGCTCGTACAGGCCGGCTTCCGCGTCGACTACCTGCGCGAGCTACCCATCGCCACTCAGCACGACCTCGGCAATGCTTTCTGCGCCGAGCACGGCATCGACATTTACCAGGGCGAGCCGGTCACCTACCTCGACTGGCTCGAGCTAAAAGCGAGGAAGACATGCTGAGAGATCCGGCGGCGCGCGCCCAATTGGAGCGCGAAGGCTGGGTGATCGTGGACTTCTTCGAGCCCGCCGAGATCGACGAGCTGGTGGCGACCTTCGAAGCTCTTCACGACTTTCCGGTGGAGGGGATGTTCTTTTCCAACCGCAGTCCGGACCAGGAGTACAAAGCCCGAGTCCAGAAGTTCATCAAGCGGTACTACCCGCCGAAGGTCGACCAGTTCTTCGACGACGCCGAGTGGATCGACGGAGTGTTCATCATCAAGGCGCCGGGTGCCGGCGAGTTCACCAATCACCAGGACTGGTCGCTGGTGGATGAAGGCGAGCATCGCAGCATCGGGATTTGGGCGCCGCTCCTCGACACCGATGCCGGCAACGGCACCTTCTGTGTGCTGCCCGGCAGTCACCGCTTTCACGAGACCTACCGCAGCCCCACCATCCCGTCGATCTACGCTCGCGACGAGCTGGAGGCGGTGGTCGACGCCCACCGCCAGGTACTCACCGTCCGCCGCGGCCAGGCGGTGCTCTTTGACCACGCGCTGATCCACGCCACCACCTCCAACACCTCCCGGGAGCGGCGCAGCGCCGCCTTCGTCGGGGTCAAGCCGCGGCGGGCGGAAATGCGGTTCTACTGGCTCGATCCGGAGGCACAGAAAATCGAAGCCTTTCGCATCGAGCGCGATTTCTTGTATCGCTACGACTATCGGTCGCGGCCCGAGGCTCCCAGTCTGGGGTTCTTGCCGTGGAATCCGCCGGAGCTGTCGCCCGATGACCTGGAGCAGGCCATCTCCCACCACGCCGGCGCCGAGCCGGTGCGGGTGCCGTGGTGGCGCCGCTGGATCGCTGCCGGGAGGTAGGTTCTACGCGCCGTAGATCGTTGCCCGGATCTCCTGGCCCCGCGAAAGCAACGCCGCGAACTCGGCCTCGTCGATTTGTCGATTACGGTTGTCGACGAACCCCAGGCTGGGCAGGTCCGGCCGCCCGGCGAAGAGCGCCGGCCCCACTTCCACGTAGAAGTCCGAATCCGCCGCCAGCACCTCGAAGCGCTCCGGCTGAGCCGGGTCGAGCCAGTGAATCACCGTGGTGAGTTCCCGCGGTACCAGCTCGATCTGGATGGCGACGCGCGCTTGCCCGGTGCGGTTGTCGGCGGAGTAGTGGAGCAGGCTGTCGTCGAAGATGACCGCCTCGCCGGCGGTCGTCTCCAAGGGCACGAAGTACTTTTCCTTCAAGGCCGCCTCGAAGCTGTGGAAGTAGGGCGTCGAGGCGAAATTGGCCACCTCCGGCAGCAGCTTGTGGCTGCCGTCGATCACCTGCAGGGCGCCGTTCGTTTCATCGACATCGATCAGCGGGCACCAGGCGGTGACGGTGGTGTCCGAAAGCTGGGCGGTGGTCGGCCAATTCTGGTGGATCATCAACGCCCCCTGCCCCGGCGGCTTGACGTGGATGTTGCTGGTGAGAATCCGGTAGTCCGCCAGCAGTTCCTTGAGCGGCGCGGCAAAGAACTCCCGGATCAGGTGGTCCGAAGCCCGCCGGTACTCGACCTTCGGGTCGAGGTAGGTGCAGTGATAGGTGGGCCGCTGGGGGTCCTCCGCGCCGGGCGCAAAGCCGTCGGCGGGCTGCAATTCGTCGATCCGCGCCCGCAGCGCAGTCACCTGCCGCGAATCGAGCAGGGGAGTTCGAACCCAACCCTTGCGCCGCAGGGTCTGGTCGCAGTCAGAACTCTGAAAAATGGGTCTCACGGCAAGACTTTCCGGGGGCCAAGTGGTGGTGAGAATAGCATCCGGAAGGTCCGCCACCGACGAGCGTCCGGGTCCTGAAGATCCTGCCAGGGGATAGGATCGGGCGATGTCATCGGAACCCAAAGACGGCGCCCGGGTGCGCATGCCGCCACCCCTCGTCTTTCTGGCCGCGGCGCTCCTCGGTGCGCTGATGGAGCGTCAGGTCATCGCCCTGCCGCTCGCCGGGGCCTGGACCCTGCCGGTGGGCATCCTCTGCCTGGTTCTCGGGGCGCTCCTGATCGCTCTGGCGATGCGGCTCTTCTTTCGCTCGGGCCAGGATCCGGAACCCTGGAAGCCCACCCCGTCGATTGTCGCCGCGGGCATCTTCCGCTGGACCCGCAATCCCATGTACGTGGGGATGGCGCTGCTCCAGATCGGCGCCGGGGTGCTCAAGGGGTACGGCTGGATCGTCCTCACGGTGCCGCTCTCCCTGTGGCTGGTCTACCTCACCGCCGTGCGCCACGAGGAGGAGTACCTGACTGGCAAATTCGGTGACGAGTACTTGCGCTATAGGGCGTCGGTGCGCCGTTGGTTGTGAGTCCTAGGATTCCCCTGCCTTGAGACCCTGGGTGTCGATCCGCCGCAGGGCGGTGGTCAGGTCCTTCATGCGGTCGAGCTGTTCGAGGGTGGTGCTGAACAGTTTTTCGATCCGCTTGTCCGGCGGCACTTCCTGGCGTTTCATCCAGCGGTGGATGGAGCGCACGGATTCCATCAACCCCTGGTCCACCGTACCGGTGAGTTCATCGAGAATGTCGTAGACGCCGGACTGGAGGGTCTGGACCACCTGGAAGGTGGTGCCCGCCTGGGCTGACTCGGCCGGTCGCGCCTGGAGCCCCTGGTTGAGGGTGTGGGCGATGGTGCCGAGACCGCTGGCGAGGGCCTGGAGCTGTCCGTAGATGGCGGCGACCTGCTCCGGATCGATCGCCGAGACGGGTGGGGGAGTTGCCTCGACGGGTCGAGCAGCGAGGGCTTCGCGGGTGGCCGTGTCGCTTGCCGAGAGGGCTTCAAGCACCGTCTGCAGGCGCTCCAGGTAGGGGCCGAATTCGACCTTTAGGGCGGTCGGTGACTCGTCCTTCGCCGGTGCTTCGAGGGTGACGGTGCGGTCCTCGGCCGCGCGCTGGATCTCGCGGCCGATCTCTGCCAGCCGGTCCGACAGCAGACCGAGGGTGCCGGTGACCCGGGCCACGGGATCTTCGTCGTCGCCCACCGCTTGGTGCTTGGCGAAACCCTGCTTGATCTCCCGCCAGCGCTCTTCTTCGTCGTCGGTCAGCACGCCGCGCAGCTCGCGCAATTTCAAGAGGTTGTGCTCGGCGCCGGAGGTGAGGGTCTGGGCCTCTCCCTGGTAGTGGTCGTCGAGCAGCGCTTCGAGCTCCCGTGCGTCCATCACGGCGACGATCTTCTCGGCCAGCTTCGCCATGTTGCGGTAGCTGCCCTGGAGCTGGAAGCGCGGCTCCGTGCGGTAGCGCGGGTCCTGGGCCGCCGAGGCAATGTACTGCCGGTTCACCGCCAGCAGCACCTCCTGCACCCTCAGCAGTTTGGCGAGCACCGCCAGTACCTCGCTCAGTTCGGCGCTGCCGTAGGGGTGTTCGAGCTGGTCCGCCGGCACCTTCTCGCCGCCGGCCATGCGCACCAGGTGGTAGAGGTCCTGGCGATTGCGGCCGGCGAGCGGCGCCAGCACCGGGTTCGAGGTGAGGGCGTTTTCGATGTACGAGAGGGCGAAAAGTTCGTCCTTGCCGGAGAGGACGTCGCCCAGGTTGTAGACGTCCGAGCGGTTGGCGAGCATGTCGGGAATCTGGAAGCGCTCGCCGGACTCGGTGTAGGGGTTGCCGGCCATGCACACGGCGAAGCGCTTGCCGCGCAGGTCGTAGGTGCGGCCGCGGCCGCGCCAAATGCCCTCCACCCGACGCTGGGCGTCGCACAGAGAGATGAACTTCTGCAGCAGCTCGCTGGAGGTGTGCTGGATGTCGTCCAGATAGAGCAGCACGTTGTTGCCCATCTCGAAGGCGAAGTTGATCTTCTCGACCTCCTGGCGGGCGGTGGCGTTGGGCGCTTCCTGGGGATCGAAAGACGTCACCGAGTGGCCCAGCGCCGGCCCGTTGACCTTGACGAACACCAGCCCCAGGCGGTCGGCGATGTACTCCATCAGGGTGGTCTTGCCGTAGCCCGGCGGCGAGATCAGGAGCAAGAGACCCATCAGGTCCGTGCGCTTGTCGCCGCCGGCGGCGCCGATCTGCTTCGCCAGGTTGTCGCCGATCAGCGGCAGGTACACCTCGTCGAGCAGCCGGTTGCGGACGAAGGCGCTCATCACCTTCGGCTCGAATTCCGCCAAGCGCAGGTCCCGGCGGGCTTTCTCCAGGGCCTCGTGGCGAAGTTTCTGGTAGGCCCGGAAGCCCGGGACCCGTGCCGCCCGGAAGCGCTCGAAGCGGGCCAGCAGCTCATCGAGGCGAAGGCTCACTCGGCCGTCGCGAATGCGCCGATGGGAACCCAGGAGGCCGGAGACTTCGGCGGCGAGGAGCGGTCGGTGGACGATCCGCTCGACCCCCGAGCGATCGCCCAGGGCGAGCCACACGGCGACCTCGTCGCGGGTCCACTCGGCGGCCGGCGGGGTGTCGTTGCCGGCGCCGCGGGCGACGAAGCCTTCGAGCCACAGGCGGGCGAGGGCGAGGCGCTGGCCGAGATCCTCCAGGGCCCGCAGATCGTCTTCGAGCTGGCGATCGAGGGACTGGTCCCGTAGGTGGCGCTGGAAGGCCTCAGCCAGATCTTCCGCGTCGCCGGCCACCACGAACTCCGGGCTCGCTTCGGAGAGCTGCTCCACCAGGTAGGCGGCGCTCTGCGCCGGGCTGGCGGAAGCGGCCACCGGTGGCCCACCGCGGTGCGGCTCGGTCCGTTCCGAGGTAGCTAGCTCTTCGGCGTAGGCCGCGATGCGCTCGGCCAGTTCTCCTTCGAGGGCCGCCGTGGCGGCGCGGTGGTCGAGCTTCGAGCGCAGTCGCACCAGACTGGCCGAGCGCCGGCGGAGCAGGTCCTGGCCGCCTCGGTCGAGGCCGGTGGCGTAGTAGAGAAGTGCCAGGGCGCGGGCGTCCGCCCGGTAGCGCAACAGGCCGACGGTGGAGGTGGCCGAAACAAGGTATTCGAGGATCCGGGCGGCGTCGTGATCGTGCACGCCGCGCTCGTAGCCCTCGTCGTAGCGCTCGGCGGCGAAGGCGCGCACCACCTCCAGCAACGTGCCTTCTTCGAGGGCGACGTGGAGGGCGTCCAAATCGAGGCCGTCTTCGCCCAGCTCGGCGGCGCGCAGAATGGAGCAGGCGAGGAATTCACCGCGGTAGAGGTCTTCCGTTTCGGAAACCACCGACTGGGTCCAGTAGTCCTCCATCTCGGCCAGGGCCGGATCGTCGATCGGCGCGAAGAAGTCCGTGCCGGTGAGGTGGAGCTGGAGGCCGTCGCCCTTGGTGACCGCCGTCAGGTCGAAGGGCTGGCTGTTGACGGCGAAGCGGTGACGCCCCAAGCGCACCAGGTGACCCGCCTCGAAGATCTCCCGGCGGTCGCGCAGCGTCCGAGCGGCCTCCTGCCGCGCCGCCTTGATGGCGCCTTCGATCTCCTCGGCCTTGACCTGGTCGCCGGTCTCGCGCAGACGCTCCGTCAGGTCGCGCAGCTTCAGGAGCATGGGATCGGCGGCGAAGAAGGCGTTGAGATCGTCCTCCGCATCGAAGCTGCCGGCGCGCCGTTCGAGGGAGGCGAGGATGCGCTCCGAGGCTTCCGCCAACCGCTGCGCCCGCCGCTGGCGCGCTTCGAGGAGATGCTGCTTCTTGGCGCTGAACGCTTCGGTGACCTCTTCGCGTTTGGTCACCAGCTCGTCGAGGAATTCATCGAGGTCGGCGTAGCGGCTTTCGATCTCCTCGAGGGTGAGCATCAACCGGGCGATCGCCTCATCGCACTGCTCCGGCGTGGCGGCGAGGGCGAGGGCCGAGGCGACGCTCTGGCTGAACAGTTTGAACTCGGCACCGAATTCGAGCCGCGCTTCGTGGCCGCGCAGCTCCTTGCGCCGCCCGTCGAGGAGCGCCCGCACGCGGTTGACTCCGGTGAGCACCTCGGTGATGCGTTCGAGGAGGGAAGCGCGCACCGTGGCGTCTTCGATGTCGAGGGAGCCGGTGACGTCCGCCAGCACCCGCAGGCCCTCGTCGAGGGTGGCGATTTCCTCGCCGAGGTGCCGCGTCTCGGTGACCTTGGAGAGGCCGGAAATCTCTTCTTCGAGGGTCGCTAGACGTCGGTGATAGGGCTCCAACGCCGCGTCGCCGCCGAGGTACTCGACCGCCGCCCGGGCGGTTTCGTCGAAGCTCTCGGCGGCCTGCTCCATCAGTTCCTCGAGGCGCTCGCCGTCGATGTAGCGCAGCTCCCCGAGGGAGATGAGATGACCCCGCTGCCGGCGGAGTTGGCGCAGCGTCTCGATCGGCTCCGTCGGGTCCGTCCAGCGGGCCGGATCGACCTGGCGGGTCAATTCGTCCACCGCCCGGCTGGCCTCCGCCAGGGCCTGGGCGGACTGGCCGCGGATGGCCGCCACCTTTTCGAATTCGTCGAGGATCTGGCCCGCCGTCTGGCGGATGCGGCCGAGGTCTTCGGCCAGGCCGTCGAGTTCCTCGTGCTCCAGCCAGTGGTAGCTGTCGAGGGCGCGGTCGAGGCTGGCGATGAGCTTCTCGTAGACGCCGCTGGTCGGCTCCTGTTCGAGGATGGCGCGCTTCACCGCCAGCAGATCGGCGATGCCGCGCACCAGCTCGGCGTTGCCGATCTGCTCCAGGTAGGTGTCCGCCCGGTCGCGCTGTTTGCCGGCGGCGTGCTCTTCGGTTTCGAAGGGCGTTTGCCAGATCTGCATGGTGTGGACCCGCGTCGGCTCTTCGGAGATGGAGCGGAAGAGGATCATGCGCCCGCTTGAGAACACCGTGTAGCCGTTACAGTGGATGGGGGTCTGCACTCGTTTGCGGATCAGGTTGTAGGGCAACAGCAAGAAGCCGCCGTTTTCCCGCTCGTGGAAGACGTAGAGCACGTCTTCGCCGTTCGGCGAGCGCAGGCGGCGCACGAATTCCAGATCCTCGCCGGCGTCGGCGAATTGTTTCGATTCGCCTTCCTCGAGGTAGTAGCCGCCCGGAAAGATGATGCCGTGGTCTTCCGGTAGCTGCTGGCAGGCCTGGCCGATGGAGTCGATGCGAGCTACCTCCTGGGTGAGGGTGTTGAACACCAGGTAGCGGTAGGTCTCCTCGCGGAAGGGCAGCACCTTGAGCAGGATCAGCGAGCCGATCTCGGCGTAGGAGATCTCCGCGTCGTCCAGCGTCTGGTCGAGGTTGTCTACCGGCTCCCGGAAGATGCCCAGGCCGTCTTCGGTGTTGTTTTCGACCTTGACCGTCAGGTCGCCACCGATGGTTTCGATGAACACCTTGCCGAGAATGTCGACGTGGCTGTGCTCGCCGTGGACGTGTTGCTCGCGGGTGGTCGGGGTCCACTCGAAATCGTGCGACGGTTCGAAGGCGTGGTCGCGCTCGCCCCGGTTGTCGATGTAGGTGGTGTTGCCGTCCGGATCGATCGCCCAGCGCAGCACTTTGATGTCGTGCACCGTGGCACCGGTCTGGAAGACGGCGAGCAGCCGGCCGTCGAGGTTGCGCAGCTGCAGCAGGCGGGTGGAGCGGTAGTAGGTGTACAGCTCGTCGAAGGCGTCAACGAACTTCGGAGTCCGGAGAAACTCCGCCGCCACCGGTTCGAGGGTGAACGCGCCGTCCTTCTCCGCGAAGTGGTGACAACTGAAGACGTCCTCGACGGTGGTTTCTTTGCGCAGGCCGATGAAGACGTTGTAGCCGAAGACCAGGTGGTTGCCGACCTGGGCGAGGGCGCGCGGCACGCAGTTGTTCTCGGTGCGAATGCGCACCGAGCCGGCGACGGACATCTCCTGGCCGCCGAAGAGTTCGATCCGCCGATCGTTCAAGGCCTCGGCCTTGTCGCCCAGCGCCTTCGCCTGCTCGGCCAGGCGGTCCCGCACCAGTTCGTAGGTCCCCTGATCGAGGGTGGCGGAGGCCTCCGCCTCTCTGATCGTCGTGTCCTCGGGCGTTGCGCCGGTGGTGGGGTCAGCCATCGCCGGCTACCCTTGGACTCACCACCCGCGTCGTTTCATCCGGAAGGATTCTCCCCGGGGAGGTCACTCGCCGCCCTTCTCGGACTCCTTCGAGCCGAGGCTCTGCAACAGCTTGGCGCCGTCGGAACTCGACAGCAGCTTGGTGAGCGCCGCCGCCATGGTCAACGCCTGCAGCCGCTCTGGCGAACTGGCGACCCCTTCGGCCATGTCCTTCAGATCTTGCGGCAGGTTCGACCGGCCTTCCAGGTAGTCTACAAACAGGGTCTGCAGAGTTTCCGAGCGGCCGACGAAGCCGTCGATCGACTTGCCGCTCGCTACCGAGTTGACCAGGCGATCGAAGAACACTCCGTCGCCGCCGACGATGTCGATCTTGGCGTTTTCGAGAGCGGTGCCGAGCACCCCGGCCTGGGCTTCGGCGATGGCCTGCTGGGTCTCGATGGCGCGCAGCTCGATCTCTTGGTCCTTTTCGAGCCGTAGGCGGAACTCCTCGTGGCCGCGGCTGGCTTCGTCGAGGGCGGCCATGGCGGCGGCCTTGTCCTCGATGCCCTTCGCTTCGGCGCTGAATTTCTCACGCGACGCCTGGGCCGCCGCCGAGCCCTGTTCGCGGATCACCATGGCCTCGGCGAGGCCCTGCTTCTCGATCGCCGCGGCGTCCTGCTCGCGCACCCGCACCTGGGCCAGGCCAAGGGCCGCCTCCTCCGCCTGGATGCCCTCGGCCAGGCGGATCTTGGCCTGCGCCTCCTTGTCCGCCGCCTGGACCTCGGCGTCGGCCAGGATCAACCGCTCGCGGGCCTTGAACTTGGCCGCCTCTTCCTGCGCCTCGGCCTGCTTGATGTCCTTGACCAGGCCTTCCTGGGCCTCGCCCTCGGCGGCGATCACCACTGCCTCCTTGGTGCGCTTCGCCTCTTCGAGCACCCGCAGTTCCTTGATGCGCTCTTCTTCTTCGGCCACCGTCCGGTCAACGGCGACGCGCTCGCGGATGACGTCGGCGATCAGGCGCTTTTCCTGTTCGAGTTCCTTCTCTTTGGCGATGCGGGCCAGCTCCACGGCGCGCTCCGCCTGCACCACTTCGAGCTGCCGCTCCCGCTCCACCCGCTCCGTTTCCACCGCCACTACCCGCTCGCGGTTCTTCGCCGCAACGGCCACCTGGCGCAGGCGGTTTTCTTCTTGGATCTGGACGTCTTCGGCGGTCTTGATGCGGGCCGTCTCGGAGCGCAGGCGTTCTTCTTCCTGTACCTTCAGAGTCTCCGCCTCTTCCCGGCTCTGCACCGTCGCGATCTCGCGCTCTTGGCGGGCCTTGGCGTCGGCCTCCTGGCGCTCCAGCTCGTAGATCGCTTCCTGCGCCTCGACATCCTGCTTCTTGATCTGCTTCTTCTCGAAGTTCTCGTACTCGTTCGTCTTGACGTGCTCCGTCGCCGTCAACTGGGTGATCTTGCGGATGCCCTGGGCGTCCAGGATGTTGAACTGATCGAGGGATGCCAGGGGCGTCTGTTCGAGGAAGTCGATTGCCGCGTCTTCCAGGAAATAGCCGTTCAGATCCCGCCCGATCACCTTGATGATCTGGTCCCGGAAGTCGTCACGCTTGGTGTAAAGGTCGACGAAATCGAGTTGCTTGCCCACCGTTTTCAGCGCTTCCGAGAACTTGGCGCTGAACAGTTCCTCCAAGGTGTTGGGGTCCGAGGCTCGCCGGCAGCCGATGGACTGGGCGACCTTGATGACGTCCTCTTTGTTCTTGTTGACCCGCACGAAAAAGGCGACCTTGATGTCGGCGCGGATGTTGTCGCGGCAAATCAAGCCTTCTTTGCCGCGGCGGTCGATCTCGATGGTCTTCAGGGAGATGTCCATCACCTCGACCTTGTTGATGAACGGGAACACCACCGTCGGCGTGAAGGACACCGAAATGCTTCCGGAGCGGGTGATCACAAGGGCCCTTCCCTGCTCGACTTTTCTGTACATCCACATAGGCTTCTTCTCCTCTCGCCTCCACCCTACGCACTTGAAATAGGTTCGTTCAGCAGCCCCTGATCTACGCCCACGAGCAGAGTGCCGGACCTTCAGCTTCGCCGACTCATCGAAGCGACCAGACTCGGCGGCCTTCCCAACTTCGGAGGTGGAACCGGAGGCTCGACTTCCGCCCCACCCAGCCTCGTCTCGACCAAGATTCCTGTTCAGCGAAATAAAGACGTCAGAGGCGCAATAGTAGCTCAACGCGCGCGGCGCACTGTGCCGAATCTCTCGGACGTCTGTACGCGGTCACCGGTCAACCTATTCCCGGACCACACGGCCCGGAGGACGTCGCCCGGCGGGCTCCACGTCCACCGTTTGGCCCCTGTGGTTGGAGGTGGAGCCTGCTTGCCGTGTGGCGTAGAGCCGGAAGTCCGCGCTGGTCTTCAGGGCCGCTCTCCGGGCGGAGAAGGAGGTTTAGGGTAGGGACGGGCCGGCCGCGGGGGGAAGTTGAGAAGACTCCGTACCGGTCCGTGGTGCCGAAGGCCGGACTCGAACCGGCCCCTTTCTTGCCCTCAATGCCAGAGGCCGAAGACCACCCCGAAGAGGGTGAACGCCAGGGTGTGGTAGCCGGTATTGATCGCCCACAGCTTGAAAGGGCGCAGCTCGAACAGATCGTTGATTCCGAACGAAGCCCCCACCCAGCAGAGCCCCGCGAGGGCGCCCACACCGATGGCGAAGGCCGGCGCCGGCTGCGGACCCAGGAACATGGCGAAGACCCAAGCGGCGATAAAGGTCAACACGTAGGAGACGCCGAAGGTGCGGACCTTGTCGGCGGATTCGAGCTGCTCGTCGGACAGGCCCACCTGGCGCTGCCAGGCGTTGGCGAAGAGCGCGCCGTACCAAACTCCACCGAGAACGAAGCTGGTCAGCGCGGCGACGGCGACCTTGAGGAGCGAGGGCATGAACGGTGCGGTTTCGGCGACGGTGGTTTCCATGAGTTTCCTCCCTTGCACTGTTGGATGTGAGCTACGACGAGCGCAACGTCCCACACCTCTCCGGCCCGGTCTTGGAATTAATCGACTGGCGGCGGGGAACCGTCGATTCCTTACAATTCTTGCGCGGCGCGTTGCGTCAAGATAGATGTCAACACGGCGGGCGCTTCCGCCCGCCGCATGATCAGGAGACCTGGAGATGGCCAAATCCCCGGAGGAAATGCAGCAGGCGATGATCGCGAACCTGTCCGAGAAGACCGGCCGCCCCCTCGACGAGTGGATCGGTCTGGTGCGCGGTACCGGTTTGGACAAGCACGGCAAGATCGTCGCCTGGCTCAAGGGTGAACACGGCATGACCCACGGCTACGCCAATCTGGTGTCCCACCTGGCGCGCGCCGGCGACCGACCGGCGGCGGCTCCGGTCGACCTGGTGGAGGCTCAGTATGGCGGCAGGAAGGCGGACCTGCGACCGATCTACGACGACCTCGCGGCGGCCGTCGAGGGCTTCGGCTCGGATGTCGAACTGTCGCCCAAGAAGACCTATGTGAGTCTGCGGCGGAGCAAGCAGTTCGGTCTGATCCAGCCTTCCACCGCTACCCGGGTGGACGTCGGCATCCAGCTCGCCGGCGACCAGCCCACGGAGCGGCTGGAGGCGTCGGGCAGCTTCAACGGCATGGTCTCCCACCGGGTGCGGGTGACGGCTCGGGACCAGGTCGACGAGCAGTTGATCGGTTGGTTGCGCGAGGCCTACGAGCGGGCTTGAGACCCTGACGCGGAGTTGTCTTGCGCTCCGCGGAGGGTCGCCGTGTCTTCTTCGTTGAGCAGCCCCAGGCCGTCCGGCGAGCGGCGACGGAACACCTCCGTCGGCGTCGCCCCGGAGAGTTGCCGGAAGTCCCGCACCAGATGGGCCTGATCGTAGTACCCGGCGTCGAGGGCGAACTCCGCCCAGTGGACGGAGTCGACCTGCTGGAGGCGCTCGAAGGCCGATTCGAAGCGGACCAGGCGCGCATAGGCTTTTGGGGACAGGCCGATCTCGTCCCGGAAGCGCTCGGTCACATAGCGATGGCTGAACCCCGTGGCCCGCACAATCTCCCGGATCGGCGTGCTGCCGTCGCTCTCATGGAGGCTCTGCAGGCCGAAGCGCACCGCCGCCGATAGGGGCGGTGACGGTGCGAGATGGCGCTCCACGGCTCCGGCGAGGAGCCGGGTGCGGTGTTCGAGGTCGCGGCTCTCCACCACCTGAGACCGCAGGCGCTCCACCTGCGGTCCGAGCAGGCCGTCCAGTTCGACCACCTCGCCGGCGATGGCGCGCGGCGTATCGCGCAGGAAGTTGGCGACCCCGGCGGGCCGCAGGCGCACCCCGCACATCTGCGCGTTGGGCGGCGACTCCACCCGGAGCGGTTTCTGCTGTAGGCCGGACACAAAACTCGTCTCAAAGGCCAGATCCTCCGCTCCCCGCGCCTCCTCCCGCAGCCAGTGGCGATCGGTGACGCAGAACAGCACCTCCGTGCGGGTGCGCGGCAGAATCTCCTGCTCCTCGAAGCAGTCGACTCCCTCGCTGCTCCACACCGCCTCCACCTGCTCCGCCAGTGGACCTTCGGGAAAGGCGAGCACGATACGCCAGGTGCCGATGGGCGTCGACTCGGAGAGATCGACGAAACTCCAGTGCTCGTCGGCCGGTGTTTGAATGGGACCCATGGGGGTGAGGATATCGCTTCCGGTTGCGATCCGTTGGGTTGCGGAGTCTCAGGAATCCGAGTGTTCGGTGAACCTTGCCTGACATATCCGGGGCCGGACTGCCGATTCGCGGCGATTCTCTCGGGCTGCCTTTGAGATTAGAATCGGACGATCTCTTTGAGAGTCCTCAATCTCGAATGTTCTGCACCTGGGTAGACGGGTTGCGTTCCTTCGGGGCGAATTGGAAGCTTGATCCAAAAAGGGGGAGACTGCATGCCCAAGGATAGTCGATCCAAAATGAGTGCGGCTCTTTATGGAGCCTTCGGGGCGATTGCGCCTGACATCCTCTTGCTGTACTCCAAGCGCTGGACCATGCCTTCCTTCGAGTTCCATCTCGGCCAGTATGTTCTCGCGACCCTCGTCTATCTGGGTCTGGCATCCGTTGTGGCGTACATTTTTCCCTATCGGGGAGCGAGGACGCCTTGGAAGGCCTTCGCGGTTGGCTTCAGCCTTCCGGTCATTCTGGCGGGATTGTTGTCGGTTCAACGAGGCGTTGTGCTGACGCCTCGGGGCACGTCCCTCGGTGGGAGGCTATTGGACCTGATGTCTCTGTTCTAGGCTGGAATTCTCACCGTCAACCTATTGCGAGACCGTATGCCACTGAATCTGCTGCTCTATCCGCAGAAGCTGCCCCTCGACGTACTGACGGTACGCCTTCGTCGCAGAACCCACGAATGCCTTGTATCGTCAGCGACTGATGTCCCCGCGCTACGGTCGTCGATGAGAAATCCAGGTTAGGGCGGGCTACGATGCGCCTTTTTCTTTCTCTTCTGCTGGTTCTGTCTGTGGCTTGTGGCCAGTCCGATACAGCGACGTACATTCCGGTTCGAAATTTCGGCGCAGAAGTGACGACCGCGTGGGAGGCGGAAGCCTGGGAAGCGCTTCGTAGCCTGGATGCCGAACTCGATCTCGATAAAGACCTGTTTGCAAGGCAGTCGGTCGACACCTTGATCACCCTGGCCGCAGTGCGTCGTGTGGCGAATCTCGGTGACCCCATGCAAAGACTCGATGAAGCTGCCGCCTTGTCGGTGGATGGCTCCCTCTCCGCAGTTTCGAGGCTGAGGCTCGCTCGGGAATACCATCTCGCCGGTTTACCTGAAAAGGCATTGGAGGTTGCCTCTGCGGAGCCACGTGGCGCCGATCCTCAAGAACTCCAACAACTCCGAGCGGCTCTCGAGGACGAACTCGGGGCTTTCCTTCCGCCGAGCGGGGACTGGGGAACCCCAGGTCTGGCGTCGGAAGCTACTTTCGATCAGCGCTTGGCAAGGGTACTGACGGCACTGGACTCCGGAACTGTCGGCAGCCTCGGTCGCTATGTAGACGAACCTGAGGATGCTCCTGACGAACAGGCTACGGAGGCTCAAGGGCCTACGGTTTCCCCCTCTTCTTTTGCGGGCGGAATGCTGTCCAAAGTGTTGAGTGGAGGCGGCGGGTGTGAGGAGTTCGCAGACCTTTCTGACTCGATGTTGGACGTCGGTGACCCGCTCGCAGGGCTGTCCGAAAGGGGAGTGTCGAGTCTTCGATCCATGGTCGAGCAGTTTCTCGCCGCGGAAGCTCGCACGCCATGGGGCGGAGACCTCGGAGAAATCCCCATGCTTCTGGGCTTATACGAAGCTGAATCGTACTGGGCCAGCGAAGACACACTGGCTCTGCTGATGCGAGGAGGGCGGTCGGTCCATCTGATCGTCCTCGCGCTGGCGCCGGAAGGTCTGAGAGCGTTGTCCTTTCGCTTCTATGGAGATCCCGCCATCGAGTTCCTACCGGTATTGGGACGGGGGATGCAGCTAGTCGGTCGATACCGAGAAGGCAGCGGAGGGTACTTGGCAGCTTTCGTTCTGGATACCCCGAGTCTCCGACCGGTGTACTACGTCCAGGGTGTTCATCGCGGGGACATCCAACTGATCAATGTCGACGCCGATGCGGCGAAAGAGATCCTGCTCTTGGTCGCGGGTTCTCCCTGGGGCTGTACTCAGTGCGAAGCCATCTATGAAGGGCACATTTTCGACTACCACAAAGCCGACGGTTGCTTTGGGTATGCGGGGTCTTATGAAACCTCCGTTCCGCTCACATATCGGGCCGCTAGCTTTGGGTTCGGCATGACATCCGACATGATGCTGGAGGTGGAGCGAAACCTTTCCGGTCCAGCAGGACAACTGATCTTGGAAAAAGAGAGTATCGCCCCTGGAGATCTGACGGAGGAAGACATCCTCGAGTTAGCGTCAGCGATTGACGGCGAACTCAGCCTCCATGTCGACGCGGGGCGACCTCTGACTGTCGCTTCGTATGTTCGGCGCCTTGGAGACCTGATCGAGCGATCGGGCGTTGAGATGGAGGAGCTGTATCTGCAGGCTCGGTTGTCCCAGGCCTTTCACCTCTTTTTGGGAGGCGATTTCGCAGGCTCTCTCGAGATCACCGAGGACCCGCACATCAGGGATGGGCTGCGCGCCGAAGCGGATTCACGATCCGCGTGGATGAACCTGCGACTCGCCAGCCTTCTGACTAGCGGTGCGCTCGATGACGGGTTCGAAGAGCTCACCGAGTTGGCACGGGAAGTAGAAACCACAGAGGCGGCTCTCGAAGGCAATTTCGCCCTGTACTACCGTCAGATCGGCGACCATCAGAGCGCCTTGGAGCATGCTCGTCTTTCGGTTTCGCTCGCCTTCCCTGAAGCGAATGCGAGTAGCCGTAACCTCGGAGCTGTCCACGCCGCCTCCGCTGCTCTCAGCCTGGGCGACTTGGAGTCGTGTCTAACCTGGCTGCTGAGGGGTGTGCGGTGGTCCAGAGAATTCAATCACACCTCTGCTCTGAGCGGGATCCTTCAGATTGCCGCCCAATTGGCTTTGGAGCGCGAGCTGCCGACGCTGGCAGTGTTATTTCTCGACGAGGCCATCACCTTCTCGGACCCCTTGACCTGGTCCAACCATGGTGCGCCCATCATGCTGCTCTACGGTCGAGCTTTGGAAAAAGCGGGAAACGTTGAGGCGGCGCTCGCGGCTTTTCGGGCGGCGGATGCCAACGCTACGGGTCCTACCTATTCCGCCGGAGTGATGGCAAACTTCCATCTTTCGCGCCTGCTCGCTGACTCCGATGCCGTCGAATCCAAGCGCTACGCGAATCGGGCAGTCGAGCTTATCGGCTCCGGGCGCTCCTCGCTCTCCCTTGAAAGTCACAAGTGGTCGTTCCTGGGTGACAAGGACGAGATCGTCTCCTGGGCTGTCGAACTCGCCCGTCGGTCAGATGACGACGCCGAGGTCTTTCGGCTATTGGAGGAATGGAAGGCGCGCGTTTTTCGGGATGTCTATCGCTCGACCTCGACTCCGGCGATGGTGCGCCCGGTCGATCTGGGTGCGGTTCTGGAACGGCTGCGGCCTGATGAAGTATTGGTTTCCTACTTCGTCAGTCCGTCGATCTCTCTGCGAGCGGTGCTTGACAAGTCCGAAGGACTGACCGTTGAAGAGCTACGGTGTCCGAATGATGAGATCTTGAGTCTGGCGAGGCAATCCCGCGCAGCCTTCGATCTGACGAATCCGGAAGCTTTGCGGGCGATCCGGAAGGACGACCCATCCGGTGCGCTTCAGACTCACTTGGCGACCCTCGGTCGCTGCCTCTTCGATGGGATGAGCGATCTTCGTGGCAAGGTCGTGGTCGTCGCGCCGGACGAAGATCTCTTCGGCCTCCCTTGGCCGGCTCTGGAGGTGGACGGCGCCCCGCTATCTGCACTGGCGTCGACGGCCTTGGTGCCGTCGATCAGCTTTGCGATGGAACACCTCGAAAAGAGGTCGGTGGCCGGATCGGGGGGCGGCGCCGCCGAAATGGAGATGCTTGTTCTCGCGGCCCTCGGACCCTACGAGCCGACTCCAAGTCCGGATTCCCTCTCTCCGCCGACCGCGATTCCTCGGCAACTGCCCCGCCTTCGCGGGGGAGTGCGTGAGGTGAAGTCCGTCGATCGAGCGCTATCCAGGATGGCCGCTTCCCAGATTTTGGTCGATCGGGGGGATGTTCGCCGGTTCGACCCCGCCCGCACCGAAGTCGCTTCCAAGGAGGCCTTTCTGGAGAAGATGCCGGACGCGAAAGTGGTGCACGTGATCGCTCACGGGCTTTTCGACCCGGTGATTCCAATGCAGTCCTCACTGCTCCTTTCGAGTGACTTCGAGGCCCGCTTGAAAGCGATCGATCTGGCCAAGCTCGACCTTTCGAAAGTTCAACTGGTGACGCTGAGTTCGTGTGATTCTGGAGTGGTTGACGGAAAACCCGGCAGTGAACCCGTGGGTTTTGTCCGAGCTGTCTTGGGAGCCGGAAGTGACTCGGTCCTCCTTGCTCGCTGGCGGGTCGACGATGCGGTAACGACTTCGTTCATGGGCGACTTCTATGCGGCCTTGGAGGAGCACGGACGGGCCGAAGCTCTCCGCCTCGCGCGCGAGAAGGTCCGGCGAAAGTTCGAGCATCCGTACTTTTGGGCGAGCTTCGTTTTGCAAGGCGGCTGGGGCGAACTCAACTGACTACCGGTTCGCTGCACCGTTCAGACGGCGCCGAAGTCCGCCCCGAGGGCGTACAGGCGCCCGTGCCCTAGATCGCTCGAGTTGTCGGCGAAGACCCGCAATCCGAGGAGCCCATAGCCGGCGGGAACCTCATGGTTGAAGGGCTCGCCGTCGGTTCCTCCGCCGAAGCGCGGCGTGTAGCGCAGCGCGCCGCTGACGCCGTCGCGAATGGTGAAGGAGAGATCGTTGATGTGGTGCCAGGCGGTTCCATGGATGCCGCAGATGTGCTCCGTCGGAGTCAGTGTGAATTCGCTGTAGAGGCCGCGAAGGCCGCCGAACCGGTGGCAGGCGGCGGGTGCCGAAGTACAGACGAAGATGCCGTGAACTCCCGCCTGGTCGGTCCACAGCCCGAATCGCCGGATCGGTCGATCGAAGGTCATGGCATCGGCAGAACCGAAGGCGGGGCCGAAGGCCGCCGTGGATCCCAGAGCGAAGGGTGGTTGGCTGGCCGCCCGCGGTCGAACCACCGCCCCCAGCGTGGCGAGCTCTTTCTCGTCCTGGGTGCGATGTCCGGCGAAGCCGACGATTTCGAGTCCTCCAGGAGCCCGGAAAGTGAAGTCCGACGCCTTCGGCTTGCCCACGAGGATCTCTTGTCGATTGGACTTGAGGCGCAGCCACCGGACCCGGTTGTCGAACCCACCGCTCACTTCTTCGAGAAACTCTCCGGGCGCCAGATCGAAGTTTGTCGGTTCGCCGGACAGTTGCGACTGCAGACGGCTGTCTCGCTGGATTCCTTGGCCGTCCTGGTAGGTGAACTGGTACCCGGTGATTCGATCGTCCGTCGCCCAGACCAGGATTCGATGGACGCCTTCGTCAGGGCGAATCCCGTCGATGGTGTCTGCGTAGACACTCCGGGTGTCGTTGCCGTGGTAGGGCTTCGGAACCCCCAGGACCGTCAGTCCATCCACCCGTCCGTAGAGCTGCAGGATCGACCACTTGTCGTCGGCGCTCAGCTCGGGGTGGTTGTTTCCTCTCCAGCGGGAGCCGGGCGGCCATCGGGAGGGTCCCATGGCGACCAGCGGAAACCCCGACCAGCGATGGTCGTAGTGCATGGCCGAGCAGTAGTCGTAGCGGCCCAGCACGAGGACGGATGTGCCCGCAGGAGAGTGGGTTGTGCAGTCCTCAAGGGGTCCGGCATCCCGTGAGGAACCGCCGGAAGTTCCGCTCTTCGGCGAGTTGTCAATGGTGTTGAAGTACAGGCCGTCGGGACGATACTGCTCGTGATGCAACCCGAGAGCGTGGCCGAGTTCGTGCACTCCGTGGCCGACGGAACTCCAGTCAGTATTCAGAAACACCGAGTAGGTGCCTTGTCCCACACTTTCGGAGGCGTTCCTGTCGGAGGAGTCGAGGGTGACGACGGGGCCCGGCGGCGCGGCCTCAACGAACTCGACATTGGCGCGCCGCCAGATCTCCATAGCGCGGCTGAAGTAGTCCAAGTGCTGCGCGGTGATGCTCGCTCCCCAGCGGTAGCGGAGAACTCCCTGTCCCCACACATTCTTGACTGCATACCCCATGATCCTTCTCCTCCGGTAAGAAAGTGGATCCTGATGCCTGGGGTGACTCGCGCTACGAAACTGTTTCGCCGCCGGGCTAGGGGCACCGGTAGTTTCGCCAGCCTTCGCCGATGTCGGTGGCGGTAAATCCGAGATTGTCGCGCAAAAAGGCATGCAGAGCCTCCGGCTGCGAGCTGTAGAACATCGGGTGGTCGCCTTTGATCATCGCACTTTCCTTTCTGGCGGCGGGATGCAACTCCTGGGAGCCAGGATATCCGCTGGATGAGGCACAGTGGGGTCGACCGCAGGGCGGGCGACGCGGTGGAGTAGCATCCAGGCCATGATCAGAGCCGAGGTGACGCGCGAGTTGGTCTTTTCCGTTGACGAGTCCGGGGTCCTGTCGGAAGCCGGCCGCATTCCGCAACCGCTTCGTCGGAGGCTGAGAGCCCTGGTCCTCGCGGTGTGTCTTGTCCCAGCCGCACTGCACGCCGACTCCGCTCCCTCAGATCTTTCATGTTCCGCCGACCTGGATCGTCAGGAGGTCTCGCGCCTCTTCGATCTGGCGCGTACGCGAATGGCGGTGCCGGCCGGGTTGGACTTGTCTGCTCTAGAAGGCGTCGGAGGTGGCTCTCCACAGTGCATCGTGTTCCTCACGGCGAGCGATGGCGGTCGAGCTTTCACCACCCTCGGGCGGGGAGAGACCGCCGAACGGGCGGTGGCGCGCGCGGCGGATCGCCAGGCCCTGCGGCCGAGGCGGGGTGTCCTCTGGCTTCGCCTCGGCTTCGTCCACCGGCTCGAGCCGAGTCTTCCCATGCGGGGTTCCGCCATCGGTTCAATCGCTTCCTCCGATGATCTCGGAGTAGTCGGTGTGGCGACTTCCCGGGCCTTCGAGGCGGCGATCCACCCGGAGGAGCTAATGGCCTACCGACTGGTAGCCCAAAGCGGTGACCTGCGCGCCGCCCGGGTGCGCGGATTCCTGGATCGCTTTCCCCATCGCGCGCCTCCGATCGACCGCCGGGACGCGTCGCCACCGGCCGCAACTACTCGAATGCCGGACGCATCGGCGACCTTTCCCGTGCCCTTCGTCCTGCGGTCGTTTTTCGATGGCGCAGAGGGTGCCGGCGCCGAGAATCTCGAGCGCGGAAACCGGACGGCAAGTGGGTTGCGAGGTGAGAACTCCGCGGCGGTCCTGCGGAATCGCGCCCTAGTTGCCGGCCGCTACCTGGTGCGCAATGTCGGAGCCGACGGGCGCTTCGGCTACAACTACCTGCCGAAGTCCAATCGCTTCGCCGACGACTACAACATCCTGCGCCATGCGGGCACCGTGTACTCGCTCTTCGAGCTGTACCGGGCGACCGGTGTCGCCTCCTTTCACACCGCCGGCGACCGCGCCCTCAGCTACCTGAGAGACCAGTTTCGGCCCTGTCCCCACGCTTCCGAGGCCCTCTGTCTGGTGGAGGACGGCGAGATCAAACTGGGCGGCAATGGACTGGCGATTCTGGCACTCCTCGAACATCCCGCAGTGGAGGAACGGCCGGATCTCCTAGCCGACGCCCGCAAGCTCGCCGCCGGCATCATCGCCCTCCAGCAGAAGGACGGCCGCTTCCAGCCGCACAAACTCACCTGGCCCGGTGGAGAGGCCGACGACTTCGTGTCCATCTACTACCCGGGCGAGGCCTGCTTCGCCCTGGCCCGCCTTACCGTTCGTACCGGGGAACGAAAGTGGCTGGACGCCGCGGTGTACGGCGTCCTCTACCTGACCGAGGTGCGCGATGGGGGCCTGAAAGACGATGAGTTGCCCCATGACCACTGGCTCGCCTACGCCTTGCGGGAGATCGAGAGGGGTTCCACGGCGGCGGGGGAGAACGCTCTCCGATCCTCCCGCCGAACCTATGCCCGGCGCATGATGGGAGCCATGGTCCGGGCGCAGAACTCTCTCGCCAACGGTCTGGAGCCGCCGGATTGGGCTGGCGGTTTCTACCGGCCGCCGCGCTCGGCGCCGACTTCGACGCGCCTCGAAGGCATGGTGGCGGTAGTGGATCTTCTCGGCGATGCCGGTGGCGGAGAAGAAGCGGTCTGCGCGGCGGCGGACTACCTGCTGCGCACCCAGTTCGAAGCTCCCTCGGCCCTTTTCCTCGCCGAACCGGAGCGGGTGCTCGGCGGCTTTCGCCGTAGCCTCACCGATTTTCAGCTACGCATCGACACCTCGCAGCACGCCGTGTCGGCTCTTTTGGGCCTCGCTCGCCTGATCGACGAAGGGCGCCTTTCGTGCAGCGGTGGACCCACCCAACCTCTCGACTAGAACCCAGCGCGCGCCGCGGAGTGCTAGCCTGCAGGCCATGAGCGAATCAGAGTTCCAGCACCCCGTCATCCTGGCCCTTCGCGCCCGCGCTTTGGCATTCCCCGAGGTCGTGGAGGGCGACTCCTGCGTCAAGCGAAGCTTCAAGGTACGCAACAAGAGTTTCCTCTTTCTGGGAGAGAAAACGGACGAATACAACGTCATGGTGAAGCTCGGCCCGGCGCTCGAAGAAGCGACTGCTCTGGCGAAGCCCAGGGCCGGGCGGTGGAGCGTGGGGATGTCCGGCTGGACGACTTTGAAGTTCGATCCCGAAGAGGTGCCGCCGGAGGGATTGTTGGAGCGTTGGTTGGACGAGAGCTATCGGTTGCAGGCGCCGAAATCCTTGCTTAGAGAGCTCGCAGCGGGCTAGCGACGGGGGCAGACCTCTGCGATGAGATCGGCCTCTTTGCGGCCGGAGTCAATTTTACCCGGATAAAATTGACAAGCAGGATCGAATCCGAGTACATTGCGGGCCGACGGATGAACCCCTAAAGGAGATTCGAGCGATGTCCTGCGAACCCCAGATGGATCCCAGAGAACAGCCGTCCCTCGTGGCCTTTGTCGGCGATGAGCTGGTGGAGCGAGGCGCACCACCAGATGTGGCGCTGGCCCTCAAGCGCCGGACCGATCCTGGAGAGGAGCGGCCGGTGCTGGTATTCGATGCGGTCACCAGCCGACCCTTCGAACTCGACCTGCGCGGCACCGACGAAGAGGTGCGGGCGCGGCTGGCTCCGCCGCCGGTGAAGGGCGATGGCCCTACGCCCACCGTGCGTCGCGGACCCGGGAGACCGAAGCTCGGCGTGGTGGCGCGCGAGGTGACCTTACTTCCGCGCCACTGGGAGTGGTTGGCAGAGCAGCCGGGGAGCGCTTCCGTCACCCTCCGCCGGTTGGTGGACGCAGCGCGGAAAGAGGAGGTGGGCAAGGTCTCGCTGCGGCGGGCGCAGGAGTCGGCCTACCGGTTTCTTTCGGTCATGGCGGGCGATGCCGTGGGTTTCGAGGAGGCCATCAGGGCGCTCTTCGCCGGCGATGCGGAACGCTTTCGCGAACTCATCGGCGCCTGGCCGGCGGACGTCCGCCGCCATGCCAAAGAACTCGCCGGCGTCGCCTTCGCGGCGGCGGCCGAAGCGGGCTGACCCCTGGCCGGTGCTCGGCGCTTGCCCGACAGACCATCAGCGGAGGCCACCGCGCTGGCAACCTGGCTAGAAGTCCGCGAACCAAAACAGCATCTGTACCAGGGCGAGTCCTCCGGCGAGAGCCAAGACGGTGGTGAAGAGGCCCAGTTTGCGCGAGGCGATCCAGCCGCTGGCGCCGATGCTGGTGAAGAATCCGACGACGCCGGCGAGGAGCCCATACGAGGGCCAGCGGTTCAGTTGGGCGATGCGGTTGGCGAGATCCACGTTCTCCTTCGCTAGAGCGCGGCTCATGTCTGCCGACATGAAGGACCACATGAGGGCGGCGGATACCAGGCACAAGGCGCCGGCGATGGCGGTGGCGACGGTGACCTTGGCCGAGCGGGAGAGAGCACTGGGGTCTCGGGTTCCCGTGCCGGCCGCCAGCAGCGCCGCGGCGGCGGTGAAGGCGAGGCCGCCTAGCACCGCGCTGATCGAGGCGAGCTGCTGGTAGGCCTGGACGTAATAGTCATTCGTATTCTAGCGTTGCCGGGAGGTTATACCTGAGTTATACTAAGGGCATGAAAACAGCCATCTCGATACCCGACGCCGATTTCGAGAGCGCGGAGGACCTCGCACGACGTCTGGGAGTCTCCCGCAGCAAGCTCTATGCGGAAGCCGTCCGGGAGTTCGTTCGGGCGCGTCGTGATCTCGGGGTACGGGAAGCGCTGGATCGAGTCTATGCCGCGGAAGACTCGGAACTTTCCGAGGAGACTTCCGCAATGCAGTCGGCCTCTCTGCCCGATGACGACTGGTGATAAAGCGGGGCGAGATCTGGTGGGCCGCACTGTCGGATCCGAGAGGATCCGGACCGGGATCTCAACGTCCTGTACTGGTGGTTCAATCCGACGAGTTCAACCGCAGTCGAATCCGAACGGTCATTGCCGTGGTCTTGACCAGCAATCTTCGACTGGCCGAGGCTCCCGGCAACCTCGTCTTGCCAAAGTCGGCCACCCATCTCTCGAGGGACTCTGTAGCCAACGTGTCTCAGCTCGTCACAATCGATCGCAGCTTCCTTGCGGAAGCCGTTTCCCTCTTGCCTGCCCGGTGGATGGTTCGGGTGGCGAACGGGCTTCAACTTGTGCTCGGGCTGTGACGCCATGAAGACCTTCGAAACCCTCGGCGAAGTCACCACCCCGGACGGCAAGGCGCTGACCCTGCATCGCCGCGGCGACGATGTCTGGATCTACCTCGACGGCGCGGAGTTGATGGGGAGCCGCGATCCCGGCTCCGAACGGGCGCTGGCCGCGTTGGGCTGTGCCGGCCTGGCGAAGCGGCCGGCGCCGCGGGTGCTCGTAGGTGGTCTGGGATTCGGCTTCACGGTGCGGGCGGTGCTCGAAGAGCTGCCCCAGGTGGCCGAGGTGGTGGTGGCGGAGAAGTTTCCGATCGTCGCCGAGTGGAACCGCGAGGTGCTCGGCGGGATCTACCGCCGCACCCTGACGGATTCCAGGGTGAACTTGGCGGTGGGGGATGTGCGCCGCTGCCTCGCACCCAAGGCCGCCTTCGACGCCATCTTGCTCGATGTCGACAACGGCCCCTCGGCCTGGTGCCTGGAGACCAACGGCTGGCTCTATGGCCGGGCCGGCCTGGCCGCTCTCTTCGAGTCCCTAAATCCCGGCGGCATGCTCGCCGTGTGGTCGGCTTTTCAGGACAAGGCCTTCGTCAAGAAGCTGCGCGTGGCCGGCTTCGAGGCGCGGGCCGAGGCGGTGCGGTCGCGCGGCTCGAAGGGTACCTGGCACACCATTTTTCTGGGCGAGAAGCGCGTGCCGAGGAGGCGCCGGCGATGAGCGCTTTGGCTCCCTACTTGATGATCGCCAGTGCGGCGGTGGTCTTCGCCCTCGGCACGGTCCATCTGCTGTTCACGTTTCGGGGCCGACAGCTCCAGCCCCGCGACGCGGAGCTGACCGCGCGCCTCCAGCGGTCGACCTTGGGCATCACCCGGCAGACGACCGTCTGGAAGGCGTGGATCGGTTTCAACGCCAGCCACAGCCTGGGCGCGATGCTCTTTGCTGCGAGCTACGGATACCTCGCACTGCAGCATGGCCCGCTCCTCTTCAGCTCCGAGTACCTTCTCGCATTGGGGTTGGTAGTGCTCTGCGCCTACCTGTGGCTGGCCTGGCGTTACTGGTTCAGCTCACCTTTCTATGGCATCGCGCTGGCGCTGGTGCTGTACCTGCTGGCTTGGATCCTGCGCTGGACCTGAGGCTTTCTATTCGCCGGACGGGCCATTCGCTGCTAGCTGCGACCGTTTCACCGGCCGGCCTCGCACGATCACCGTGGCGAGGGAGTCGTAGGCCTCCACCGAATTGAGTGGGTTCTGTCGCAGGACGAGGAGGTGGGCGGTCTTTCCCGGCTCCACGGTGCCGAGTCGGTCTTCCAGGTGGAAGGCGCGGGCGTTCTCGAGAGTGGCGGCACGGAAAATCTGCGCCGGGGTCATTCCCGCCCGGGTGAGCTCTCGCATCTCCAGGAAGCCGTTGTAGCCCGGAGGGTTGCCGTAGGTCGGCGACGACGGGGTGTCGCTGCCGAAAAGCAGCCGGCCGCCGTGGCGGGCGAGGTGGTCGATCACCGCGGCGCCCTGCGCGATACCTCCGCCGAGGGCGGCGCGCACGCGTTCGTCCGGTGCGCCGCCGAAGTCGTTGCGCAGTTCCTCGCGGAACCACTTCCCGTCGGCGCTGCGATACCAGTCGATCAGCGCTGCCGGCAGCACCGCCGTGAGCTGCGGATCGTCGAGGAAGGCCGGATCGAACATCGCCTGGAGACCGGACATCACCCGCGCGGTGGGCATCACGCCGATCTTCTGCGCAATTTCCTGGTCGAGGACCTGCCGGATCTCCTGCGGCAAACCGCCGCCTTCCGGCACCGCCAGGCCGTCCCAGTTCCACATGCCGTGGACTACCACGTCGGCGCCGGTTTCGGTGGCGAAGCGGTGGAACTCGTAGGAGTTGGCGTGCAGGCTCACGGTGAGGCCGTGCCGATGGCCCGCGGCGACGATCTCGCGCACCATCTCGGCGGTGGGGGTCGGCCAGCGCTTGACCGGGCCGAAGCCGTCCTCGGCAAACACCTTGACGCAGATCGCGCCGCCGGCGGCCACCCGCTCGACGGCGGTGGCCGGTGCGTGGTCTTCCGGCCGGAAGCGCCGCGGGATGCGCTCTGCCTGCCGCGGGTCCCACAGAAAGTTGGGGTAGAGGTCGAAGGCCACCGCCGGCGGCAGGAAGGCCATCGGGTAGCCGTTCGCCAGGGCCAGAGCGCCGCCGCAGTCGTAGACGTCCGGCGCCAGGTTCGCGCCGCGCATCCGTCGGATCGGTTCGGGATCGACTACGTTGAGGTCGATCAGGGTGGTGAATCCGAAGTAGAGATAGCTCTTCGGAAGCTGGCGTTGGTAGACCTCGACCAGGGGTTCGAGCGGTGCCGGCGGGGGCAGGGGGATTCCCGGTACGCTGGCCAGGTGGACGTGAGCGTCGATCAGGCCGGGGGTGACGAACCCGCCGTTGGCATCGAGTACTCGTTCCGCCTCAGGGGCGCCCTCGGTTTCCCGGCCGATGGACGCGATGCGCCCGCCGGCGATGGCGATCCAGGCGTTTTCGAGAGGCGCTTCGCGTTCCGGCGACACGAGGGTAGCGTGGCGGATCACCAGATCGAACCCCGACCTCGCCTCCGCCGAATCGACCGAGGCGGTGTCGGAGGCACAGCCGGCGATCAGCAACGAGACGAAAACGAGAAGGAGAGGGCGAGCGGCGGCCGGACCGGCGAGTTTGTTCTTCATGTTCGCTCCCTACGCCGCCGGCGAGCGGTTCGTTTCAGCCGGCCGTCGCCGGCCGGAGTTCGAGGCGTGTGTTCCCCCGAACGGCTTCCGCTTCTTCCTCGTAGGTATCACCGTGCATTCGGGATTCCAGCTCGTCGGAAATCGGCAGCACCATCGGCACCGGCTGCCAGCGGAAGGGCTCGCCGGTATCGAGATTTTGCACCCTGCCCTCGTCGACGGCGCCGGTGGCTTGTGCCAGGGGCAGGCCACCGAGAGCTGAGCGCAGAGCGCGGAATCGCCCTTCGTCCTGCGGGTGGACGAAGCGCAACACCCGGCGCGACTGGCTGGCCGTATGGTAGTGAGACGGTACGAAGAGCAAGCCGTCGAGCTGTTGGCGATCGCACACCAGCACGAGCAGAGCGATCAGGTCGCGCAACATGCCCAATCCCGGATGCTGCTGTCCCGGCAGGCGCGGCTGCCGATCCGAGAACTCCCGGCGGGGGTTCTGGAGTAGCAGCCACTCCACCCGCAGCATCTCGTGCGGCGGCAGGGACGCCTTGTCGCGCCGCACCTTGAGTTCCATCAACAGGTGTCGCCGTCGCGGGCTGCCGAACACCCGCATCGTCTCGCCATCGGCGCCGGAAAGGTCGAAGTCGAGCACCGGTTGCCGGTAGCCGAGGGCGCGCAGGCGATCGAACAGGCCAGCCCGCTCCAGGGCCAGCTCGATGCCGTGCTGCGAGTAGTAGCCGAGGAAGCGTTCCGAGCGCCGTCGCGGGCTGCCGAGGGCGCCGAGAATGTCTTCCTCCGAGAGGCCCCAATCGTCGGGATCCTCACCGGTGAGTTCCGCCGGCCGAAAGTGGGCAGCGAGGCGGCGGTAGCCGGCGAGGGTGAGGGCCTCGGTGGTGGGTGGTTCCAGGGCATCGCCGGTCAACATCCAGGCGAGGGTGCGCGCCGTGTGGCGCCAGGCGTCGCTGCCGTAGCCGCCGCCGAGGACGATCACCAGGGGTCGTTTGGCGAATCGCGTCTCCCCCTTGGGCTCGCCGTCCGCCGGTTCCGGGCTCCGCCTTGGGCGGCTGAGTTCATAGACCCGCCGGTCCCGCGCCAGCAGCCCCTCGGCGGACAGGCTCCAGTCGCCCAGCTTGTCGTCCTCCGCCGGATCGGTGCCGGCGATGTAGAGCACCAGCTCCGGGCGAAAGGCCTCGAACAGCGGGGGGAGGCTCTCGTCGAGCACCGCCAGGAACCGCTCGTCTTCGATTCCGGCGCCAAGTTCGATCGCCGTTGAGGCGACGGCCTCTCCGTCACCGTTGGTCTGGTTGTGAATGGAGAAGGTGTGGACGGTGTCGTCCGCCGCGAAGTGCTCGCGGGTGGCGTCGCCGTCGTGCAGGTCGAGGTCGACGATCAGGATCCGGCCGTCGAACCCTCGCTGCCTCTGGTCGGCGACCGCCGCGGCGACGTCGTGGAACACGCAGAACCGCTCGGCGCGGTCCGGAAAGGCGTGGTGCAGTCCGCCGCCAAGGTTGACGGCGATACCGCCGCTGACGGCGACCAGGCGGGTGGCGAGCAGGGTGCCGCCGGCCATCAGTCGCTGGGTCGCCATCAGCGCGTTGTGCTCGCCATCGCTCGGCTGGAATCCGACCGCCCGAGACAGGCTGGCCGGGTCGTGGAGGGCGTCCAGGTAGTCCTCGTGATGGATCTGCCGCAGGAGCTGAAGCGGTACCGGATCGGGCTCGTGGATGTGGCTCGGCCGCACCAGGTCTTGTCCTTCCAGGTAGGCGAGGATGCGTTCGCCGCGCCGGGGGTCGTGCAGGCCGGTGTTGAGGGTGAGGGCGTAGCCGGGGCCGTAGACCAGCTCGACAGATCGGCGATCCAAAATGTTCGAGAGCTTGCGCCAGCGGCGGCGCACGATCCCCGGCAGCCAGCCGATGGGGTTCTTCATTGCAGCCGCACTCGGGTGGCGCCCCAGCCTCCGGCGTCGGCCGGTGCATCGCCGTATTCGACCACCCTTGGATCGCGTTCGAGCAGGGTGCGGACGGTGTTGCGCTGCACCCCGATGCCCCGTCCGTGAACGATGCGCAGGGAGCGCAGTCCGCGCTCGTAGGCGGCATCGAGATAGTCCCGCACCAGCGCGGCGATCTCGCGCGGCGGAAAACTGTGCAGGTCGAGGGTGTCGGTGATCTCGAGCTCGACGGGTTCGCCGGCCAGGGGGTCGTCGGGGTTACCCTTCGCCCGCTCGGTGTCGAATCCGGGGTGAGGATGGCGCGGCTCGTCCCCGTCGCGGCGGGTCATGGAGGAGATTCGAGCGGCGGCATTTCGTCCGCCGGCAGCTCGTCTGCCGATTCCGTCACCGTCTCCCGCGGCTCGGGGGAGGACGTCGGCTCGGCCCGGATCTCCGGTCCCAGCAAAATGGCGAACCAGCGTGTGGAGGGATTGGCCTCCATGGCGATCTTGATGGTGAGGGTCAGCGGTGCCGAGAGCAGCATGCCCACCGGCCCGAAGATCCAGCCCCAGAAGAGCAGCGAGAGGAAGACGACGAGGGTCGAGAGGCCCAGCCGTTTTCCCATGATCCGCGGTTCGATCAAGTTGCCGACGGCGATGTTGACCAGCACATAGCCGGCGGTCAGCACCAGCGCCCGCCCGAGTCCGTACTGGATGAAGGCCAGCAGGACCGCCGGCACGGCGGCGAGGATCGAGCCGATATTGGGGATGAAGTTGAGCAAAAAGGCCACTAGGCCCCAGAGGAGGGCGAAGTCCACTCCCAGCAGGGTGGCCCAAAGGGCGATGATGGTGCCGGTCAGCAGGCTGATCGCCGTCTTGAGGCTCAGATACCGCTTGAGGTCGTCGGCGGCGCGATTGAAATACTTGAAGTAGCGCTGGGCGCCTCCCGCCTCGCCGAAGGCCGCCTGCATCTTGGTGGGCAGCGAGGCCGCTTCGAGCAACAGGAAGAAGACCGTGAAGAAGATCAGGAACACGTTGCCCAGCACCCCGCTCAAGGCCCCGAGAAGCAACGACACTCCGTTCATCACGGCGCCCGGCTCCAGGCTGTCGAGAATCTCTTGCAGGGAAAGCCTCTGGCCCATCTCACCGGAAAGGGAGACGAGTTCCTCCTGGAGGCGCTGTTGGTAGACCGGAATGCGGCTGGTGAACTCGTTGATGGTGCGACCCACGAATACCGCCAGGCCGACCACCGCCGCCATGATGGTGAACACGACGGTCACCACCGCCAGCCAGTTCGGGGCGCCCCGCTGGCGCAGCCAGGCCACCGGCGAGGCGGCGATCACCGCCAGGAAGATCGAGAGCAGAAACGGCACCAGCAAGGCCTGAGCCCACTGCAGAGCGACGGCCAGAATGGCAAGGGACGCCGCAATGAGCAGGACTCGGAGGGCGCGGGATGGAGCCAGTGGGTCGTTCATGGTCGGAACCGCAAACTACTGCAAATCATAGCGGATCGGAGCGATGCTTCGGTTCACCGGCCCGTTTCCATGGGCCATGCGGCATTCGTCCATCACCGTGAGAGGCGGGAGTCGCCCTACCGTCGGTGACAGGGGAGAGCAGGTTGAGGGGCGCGGAGCTACGACTCTACGGCCGCCGCGAGAACGATCCGTTCGCGATCGGACACCACCACGCCGCCGGCCTGTTCGAGAGTGACGGCGAAGAGTGCCGGCTGTTCGAAGGGAAGGCGGGCGTCGATCGGGACGATCACTTCGTCGGCCCCCGGCGGGATGTCGAACACTCCGCCGTCGATGGGGTAGCGGTCGTCCCGCTGCTGATCGAACAGCCAGAGTTGATATTGCTTTTCATTCGGATCGTTGACCGCCAGGCCGCGGATTCGCATGAATCCGCGCTGGAGCGAGGAGCTCCACACTACGTCGCCTTCGGCGCCGCGGGCGGCGAGATCTTCGGTCGCCGACCAGGGCAGGGTTTGGACGTCGTCGGCGTTGGCGAGGAGCGTGGCGCGCTGTTCGGCGGCACTCGGTGGCGCCGGCGCCTCGACCTGGGGCCACCAGGCGACGACGGCGAGCAGCAGGCCGGCGGCGGCCACCAACCACGGCACCCAGCGATTTGCGGCAGGACTCGCCGTCAGGTCGTGCGGGTGCCTTTGCCCCGGCAGCTCCTCCTGGGAAGCCGGCATCTCTTCCGTCGGCGGGAAGAAATTCGCTGCGTCGCTGCGCACCCGGCGGGCGAGGGCGGGCGGCAGCGCCGCCGGCGCTTCGCTCAGGGCTTCGTCGATCGCCGCGGCGGTCAGGTCGAATTCGTCGCCGGCCCAGCTGGGATCGCGGTCGAGGAGGCGGGCGAGCTCCTCGCCGTCGGCCAGGCCCAAACCTTCCGTCGCGCGCTGCGCGAGGAGTTCGAGGAGGCGTTCGTCGGCGGGCCGGTTCATGACATCACTTTCTGGCCGGAAGAGCCTTCGTGGACCGCGAGTTCCTGCCGAACCATTGTCAACCCGCGGGCGATGTGGGATTTGACCGTGCCCAGGGGCGTGTCCGTGCGTTCGGCGATTTCGCTGTGGGACATACCGTAGTAGATCGATAACTGCAGGGCGCGGCGCTGTTCCGGTTTGAGCTTGGCGAGGGCCTTGTGGGCGATCGCCGCCTCCGCTCCGTGTTCGATCGAACGATGCGGGGTCGAGCCCACCTCACCGAAGGCCGGCAGCGGGCGCAGCTCCGGCTGGCGCTGGGTGCGGCGCGAGCGATCGATCAGGCGGCGGCGGGCGATCATGGTGATGAAGGTCTTCTCCGAGGCTTTGGAGGCATCAAACTTCGCCGCGTTGCGCCACACCGCGAGGAAGATTTCCTGCACCGCGTCTTCCGCGTCCGCCGCAGACGGTGACAAGCGGCGAGCAATGCTCCAGATCAAGCCACCGTATTCGTCGATACAGAGCTCTACGGCTTGCCGGTCGCCGGCACCGATTCGGGCCAAAAGGCTCACGGGGAGTGTCGCTGTGGGCAGGGGGAAAGGAGCATGGGCGCATGGTACGGGAAGTCGCGCGAGGAGGAAAGCCCTCCCCGCGCGACGATGCAGTGAACGGCCCGTCAGTTCGCCGCTGGCAGGAGCACCGAGTCGATGACGTGGATCACTCCGTTGCTGGCGCCGACGTCTGCCTTGACGACGGTGGCGTCGTTCACCTTGACGTTGCCGTCGACCACCTCGAAGTTCAGCGATTGCCCGTTCAGAGTCTCGGCGCTGTCCATCTTGACGACGTCCTTAGCCGGCACCTTGCCGGCGACGACGTGGTAGGTGAGGATGGCGGTGAGCTGGTCGCGGTTTTCAGGCTTGAGAAGGGTGTCGAGGGTTCCGTCCGGAAGGGCGGCGAAAGCGTCGTCCGTCGGAGCGAACACCGTGAAGGGCCCGTCGCCCTGCAGGGCGCCCACCAGATCGGCGGCTTCTAGGGCCGCCGCTAGGGTATTGAACGAACCGGCCCCGACGGCGACCGCGACGATGTCCTTGGACTCTTTCTTCTTGTGATGGCCGGCGAAGGCCGTGCTGGCCGTCAGGGTGACGCCGAGGAGGAAGATTGCGGCGGTTAGAAGGACATTACGGCGGGAAGTGGAAACAGTAGTTCTCATCGGAAACTCCTTGAGTCTCATCGGTTATCGATACTGGATTGCTGACCTAAGCTTTGGTCCCTTGGGGCGGCCGCGCCCAAGAGTGACTACATCTACCCTTTCGATCCCAGGGCGAAATCGGATGCAATCCCAATCCGTACCGAATGGGAGCCGCGGGCGGAAAAGCGGCAAAAAAAAGACGAGACGCCCGAAGACGTCTCGTCGATCCCTCGAAGGGTCAGAAGCGGGCCGCTCGGCCGGTCGCTATCCGTCCTCTTCGAATGCCTCCTCCAAGCGCCGCTCGGCCTCGCGCAGGGTGCGCTCGCGCTCTTCTAGCTCGCGTCGGCGCTGTTCGAGTTCGCTCCGTTCGGCGGCCAGGCGGCGCTCTTGCTCTGCACGGGCGCGGGCGCGACCCTCGGCCGCGCGGTCGCGGGCCTCGCGGTGCCGCTCGCGGCTCCGCTCGATCTCCTGCCGGTGGCGCTCGGCGTGTTCCCGTGCCTCGGTACGTAGCCGCTCCAGCTCCTCGGGAATCGGGCGGTGGCGCTCGGCCAGTTCCCGCGCTTCGGCCCGCAGGCGCTCCAGCTCGTCGGGGTTCGGGCGGTGCCGTGCGGCGAGGCGGCGGGCCTCCTCGCGCAGGCGTTCGAGTTCTTCCTCGGTCGGACGGCTGCGCTCGGCGATCTCTCGGGCCTGCTGCCGCAGACGCTCGATCTCTGCGTCCGACGGGCGCTCCACCTCCGCCAGCCGGCGGGCTTCGGCGACCAGGCGGTCGATCTCCGCCTGATCCGGCCGCGACCGCTCTGCCAGGCGACGGCCTTCTTCGGCCAGGCGTTCGATGGTCTCCTGATCGGGCATTGAAGCGGCGACTATGTCGGCGATGCGGGCATGGAGTTCGGCGCTCGCCGCATCGTCCCAGCCGGCATGGTCGCCGACGTGCTGCAGTTCCTCCAGGTCGTGGGTCATTTCTTGGGCCAGCTCTTGCCAATCCTCAGCGAAGTCCTGGCTCCAGTCCGTCAGGGCTTCGAAATGGTGAAAGTCGTCGGTCTCCAGGTCTTCGAGGCTGCGGTAGAGGTCTCCGATGTCCATGCCTTCGAAGCGCCGGCCGAGGTCTTCGAGCGCGCTGAAGTCCAGGGTGCTCAGCTCGACGGCGATTTCTTCCAGACCTTCGAGGTTCTCCAATCCCTCGATTTGGAGATCGTGCAGGGCTTCGAGTGCGGCCAACCCTTCGAAGCCTTCCATCTGGAACTCGAAGTCGCCCCAATCGTGGTCGCCCCAGGAGTCCACCAGGTCCTCGTCGGTGAGGTCCTCGTCCCAGCTATCGTCCCAGCCTTCGTCAACGTCGCGGGCCTCGCGCTCTTCCTGCGCCGCCATCCAGTCTTCGCCATCCTCCCCTTCGACCACCCAGCCGCCGTTGGCGTCGCCCGCGGGATCGCCCCCGGCGACGGACTCGGCGGATTCCCCCGGCTCTTGCCGCTCCGCCGCCGGTGGCGCGTCGTCGGCGCCGGCCTTCGCCGTCAGGGTGACCGCCGGCAACGCCAGCACGGCGAGGAGAACGGCCGCAATGCCCCCTGCCAGGAGCCAGCGGGAAGGCCGGTCGGCATTGGCGTCGCGGTCCAGCAGCCGCTCGATCCGCCGGCTCAGACCGGAAGGTCGCCCGACCATTCCCGGAGCGGGAACGGTCGCTGCCTCCCCGACGCTCCAGCCGGCGACGGCGGTCAGGCAGCGGGCGAGGGCGCTCGGTTGCCCGGTCTGCTGCCGGGCCCAGTCGTCGCAGCGGAACTCGGCGATCTCCTCGAGGCGCCGCCGGGCGACGCGCAGCAGCGGCTGGAAGAAGAAGACCCCTTCGAGCGACCTCATCGTCAGCAACCACAGCGGGTCATGGCGCACCAGGTGGGCCGTCTCGTGGGCCACCAGTGAGGCCTGCTGCGCCCCGTCCAGCTCCTGTGCTCGTTCCGGTAGGCAGATCTCCGGGCGAACGAAGCCCAGGGCGATCGGTACGGCGAGTCGCGGGGTGGCGGACAGGCGGGTACGACGCGGTACTTCCGGCCGCCGCAGGAGGCGTTTCAAGGTCTCGGCGGCGGGCCCCAGGCGCACCGGCTGACGGCGGTGCAGATGGTGGCTCAGGCGCAGGCCGGCGAGGGCCAGGGGCAGGCAGGCGAGAAGCGCTCCGCAAAGCCACAGGGCGAGGAGGGGAGCGGCCCAGCGGTGCCGGCGAACACCTTCCGGCGCGGCGGCCGGAGCGACCGGAAAAACGCCGGCGGTTTGCAACCGCTGCTCGCCCGACAGAGCCGCTGCCGGTGCCGCTGCCGACAGCGCGGTGGCCGGTAGGGAACCCTCGGCCGGAGCGGCTGGGAGGTTCACCGTCACCCGCGGCAGGGCGGTGAGTTCGCCGGTCGGGCGCTGGGTGTCGACGGCCGCTGCGGTCGAAGGGGCTATAGTCCACCGTGCCGTCAGCGGTTCGAGGCCAGCGCCGATCTGCAGGGAGGCGGTGACCAGAGAACCGACGATGGCGAGTCGCCAGATCGATTCTTCGAGAGCCAACCGCCGGCCGCGCAGAAGCCGCGAAAGGCCCCAGGCGACGGCGAGGAGCACGGTGCTGTGAATTGTCCAGGTGATGAGCCAGCCGGCGGCGGTCGCCAGCGGTGTTGCTTGGATCCAATCAATCACGGCCGTTCTCCTCTCGGTCGAAGCGCTCGATCATGGCGCGGAGTTGAGAAAGTTCTTGCGGGTCGACTTCGCGCTCGGCGAGTAGGTGGCTCACCACCGCCGTCACGTCTCCGGCAAACAGTCGGTCCGTGAGGTCGCCGAGCATCGCCCGGCGCACGTCCCGTTCGCTGATCACCGGTCGGTAGACGAAGCGGCGGCCTTCGGTTCTATGGGTGACTACGCCCTTGACCTCCATCTTGTTCAGCATCGTGGCGATGGTGGTCAGGGCGAGACCCCGGTCTTCCGCCAGGGCCTGATGGACCTGAGCGACGGTGGCCTCCTCGTGATCCCACAGCACGTGCATAATGGCGAGCTGGAGATCGCCGAGGTGATGGGTCGTCGGGGCATTCGGTGGGTCGGATGGGTTCATGATGGTCTCCTCGGGGCTGTGAACTACCGAGATAGTACTACCGGAGTAGTTTTGATGTCAACGATTTGGCGTAGATCCTCGAATCTAGGGATCTGCGCCCGCCGAGCGGCCGCCTGAGAAGACCGCCTCGTATAATCCGTCGATGGCCCCCGGTAACCCTGCTTGCTGCCCCTGATGATCAGGCCATGGTGAAGAACCTGCTGTGGATCGGGCTGGGCGGATTCTGCGGGGCGATCGCCCGCTGGGCCTGCGCCGGCTGGATCCAGCGGTTGAGCGATTCGGCCTTTCCCTGGGGTACTGCGGTGGTCAACGGCGTCGGTTGTCTGGTGATTGGAATGGTCGCCGGTTGGGCCGAGGGGCGGCAGGTTCTGTCGCCGGAGAGCCGGGCGTTTCTGGTGGTGGGGGTTCTCGGATCCTTCACCACCTTCTCGACCTTCGGTCTGGAGACCTGGGAACTGGCCCGAGGCGGCGGAATCTCCGCGGCCGCCGGAAATGTTGGACTGCAAGTGACGGTCGGTCTCGCCGCCGTCATCGCGGGCGCCCAGATCGGCCGTTGGCTGGCCTGACCGATCGCCAAAATTTCGGTTCCCCGTTCCCGGAGCCGGTTGCCTCGTCCGGATCGACCCCGTACTGAAATCGCCTTCTTTGCATTCATGTTTCGCTCTTCACACCCCTTCCTTCGCACCCTCGCCCTCGGCCTCTTCCTCGCCGGGGCGATGCCGACCGTGGCGGCGCCCGCGCCGGAAGACTTGGCGGCGTCGGAAACCATCGTTTCCTACACGCGAGCGGCCGGTCAGGTGTTTCGCGGCCGCTGCATCGAGGTTCGGGATACGACGGTCGAGCTGGGCGGTGGGCGGCTACCGGCGACGGCTTATGTCTTCGCGGTGATCGATGGGCTCAAAGGAGTGAGCGGAGAGCGGGTCGAGTTTCGTCAGATCGGCCGCCGCGACGGTGGACCGCAAGATCTCGGGCGGCGAGTGGGCCTGCCGGTCTACCGCCTCGGCGAGGAGTACGTGCTGTTCCTGCTGCCGCATAGCAGCGCTGGACTCACCTCGCCGGCCGGCGCGGCCGAGGGGGTTTTCGCCTTGGAAGGCGAGCTCCTCCAGCCGGTGGCGACGGGCCACGGCCTGCGCTGGAAAGGGGTCGGCGAAGCCGCCGACGCCGTCCGCCGGGGGAGTGTGTACGCTCCGGCCGCATCGATACCGGGAGCGGCCGGCCTGGACTATGCCGGCCTGCGCCGTATCGTTCTGGCGGAGGGCTCGCAATGAAAAGGGTTGTCGGCGTTTGCGCCCTGCTGCTTTTGATCGCCGGCTCTCCAACCGCCTTCGGCGGCGAGGCCGCGCACTACGACGCCGCCGGCCAGCCGGTGCTGTGGGATCCTTCGCTGCCGGTGCCCTATCGCGTGGATCGTGGCTCCCTGGGGGGCTTGTCCAACGTTCAGGCGGTGGCCCTGGTGCGGGACCTGATCGGCGTTTGGGAAGCGGTGCCCACCTCCACCCTGCGCTTCGAGCGCCTCGGTTCGACGGCGGAGGACGTGGATCGGAGCAATTTCGCCCGCTATCTCGGGGCGTTCAGCGGCCAGACGACGCCGGCCGGCGAAAACGTTGTCGCCTTCGACAGCTCCGGCGAGGTTTTCGATGCGCTGTTCGGTGTCGGTACGGGCATCGTCGGTTTTGCCAACACCACCTGGGTGGACGACGGCTCCGGGCCGATTCCGCTCTCCGGCACGGCCCCGGCCGGTGCCCGGATGGTGGAGGCGGCGGTGTTTCTGAACGGCCGTTTCATCGATGGCGCCCAGGCGCCGAATGACGACAATTTCGAGATCTCGCGGCCCGCCTTCGAGGCGGCCGTGGTGCACGAGTTGGGGCACTTCGCGGGCCTCGGCCATACGCAGGTGCGCGGCCTGGCTTACCCGCCGTTCTCGGACTTGCCGGGATTGACCGGTCCGGTGGAAACGATGTTTCCGTACATCCAGCCGAACGGCAGCCAGACCACCCTGGAGCGGGATGACGTAGTGACCCTGTCGCGCCTCTACCCGACGGCGGATTTTCTGGCGAGCACCGGTTGTGCCGAGGGATCGATCACCACTTTCGACGGCGAGCCTCAGCCGGGCATCAACGTCATCGCCACCCACCGGGACGAACCGGACGACGCTCTGTCCACCGTTTCCCTCGGCGCCGATGGCCGCTTCCGTCTGTGCGGACTGCGGCCGAGCGCACCCTACACGCTACACATCGGTGAGATCGATGCCTTCCACGCCGGCGGTAGCCGGGTGGGTCCCTACTCGCCGCCGCGCATTCTGCCCGGTCCGGCGGAGGCGTGGAGCGGCGACGACGAGGGCTTCCACGAAGCCTTCGATACCGCCGAGGTGTTCTCGGTGCAAGCCGGTGGGCTGCGGCCGGAACTGGACTTCATGGTCGAGGCGCAGGCCTGGGCGGTGATCAATCAAGAGCTTTCCGGGCAGGTCGGCCCGCTCGATGTCGCCCACGGCGATTTCGATGGCGATGGAACCCTCGACCTGGTGGGAGGGCGGACCGGCGCCATCGGCGGTGAGACCGGAAACGATGTGGTTTTTTACCGTGGGCTCGGTGGTGGCTTGTTCGACCGGCCGCGCACGGTGGCTCCCTTTCCCGGCGTTTCGCAGGTGGAGGCCATTCACCTGAACCCACAGGTCGATCGCTTTCTGGACTTCGCCGCCGCCAGCGACAGCCAGGGCACGGTGCGGGGCTTCTTGGGCGACGGTCGGGGCGGTTTCAGTACCGGGGTCGTGCTGTTCCAGCTAGACCTCGAGAACTTTGCCTCGGAGGTCACGCTCGCCGCCGGGCGGGTCGACGGCGACAACCTGGACGATCTGGTGCTGCTGGCGCGCTACAGCGACGCGGCGGCCGGGTTGGAGGTCGACACCTCGGTGATCTCCCTGCTGAACGATGGCGCGGGCAGTTTTCCGCCGACGGTGAATGTTCTGCCGAGCGCCTCGCGCCTGGCGGGGATGTCCCATCGGCGGCTGCTCCTCGGCGATTTCACCGGCGAGGGCCGGGCCGACCTGGTGTTCATCGGCGATCCGGGGGTTCGGGAGGGCGACGGCCCGGCCCTCTGGCTGATGGCCGGGGACGGCGTGGGGGGGTTCGGGTGGAATCGCGTGGCACTCGGAGCCATCGCCGAGAAGCTCGGCCGAGGCCTCGCCGCCGCCGACTTCGATCAAGACGGCCGTCTCGACTTGGCGGTCATCAGCCTAGCGGCGCCCGGCGCGCCGCCGAACTTCACTCGCAGTTGGATTGAACTGCTGCGCGGTTCCGGCGACGGATCCTTCGAGCCGATGGCTCGCTACTGGGTGCCGGAAAGCTCCCAGGATGCCTTGGTCAGCGGCGACTTCGACGGCGACGGTCATGCCGACGTGGCGAGTGCCGGCGCCTTCTACGGTCCCGGCAGGCCCGGCGCGCGGCTTACCGTGGCCTACGGCGACGGTGCCGGGGGAATCCGCGGGCGGGAGGTGGTCAGCGGGCTGGCGGAATTCCCCGGGGCCACCCCTTCGGCGCTGGCGGCGGCGGATCTGGACGCCGACGGCCGCTTGGACCTGCTGTCGAGCTCCGGCGCCCTGCCCGGCCAGGCGGAGGACCACCGGCCGCGCTGGACCTCAGTGCTGCGCCGGCCGACCGGCTGTGAACCTTCGCCCCGTCATCTTTGCCTGAGCGACCGCTTTCGGGCGGAAGTGGTGTGGCAGGACTTCGAGGGTCGGCGGGGAGGGGGACGGGCGGTGCCGATCACCGCCGATACCGGTTCCTTCTGGTTTTTCGGCCAGAACCATCACGAACTGGCCGTCAAGGTGGTGGACGGTCGCTCGGACAACGGTTTCTACTGGGTGTTCTTCGGCTCCCTATCGAACGTCGCCTTCACCCTGACAGTGACCGATACCTTCACCGGAGCGGTTCGCAGCTATCACAATCCCGGCCGCACCTTTGCCAGCCGCGGCGACACCCGAGCCTTCAGGGGCGGCGGCGAAGTCGTCTCGCCGGCGACACCGGAACCCTCGACGGTGGCTCCCACCCCCTCCCTCGCCCTGTCCGGTGGGCGGTTCGACGTGCGGGTGGAGTGGACGGACTTCAGCGGGCGCCAGGGCCTTGGCCAGGCGGTACCGATGACCGACAAAACCGGCTACTTCTGGTTTTTCGACGACTCCAACGTCGAACTCCTGGTCAAGATTCTCGACGGCCGTTCCGACAATGGCCACTTCTGGGTGTTCTACGGTTCCCTCTCGAACGTCGCCTTCACCCTGCGCGTGCTCGACACCGAAACCGGCGTCGAGCGGGTGTACGAGAATCCTTCTCGCACCTTTGCCAGCCGCGGCGACACCGCGGCCCTTCCCGCACCCTAGTCAGTCCACACCGGAAGCTCCCGCAGGGCTCCGTTCCTCCGGGCGGCTGGGGAGCGGTGGGTTGATGCCGGTGAATCCGCACTGAAAGGAGGTTCCGCTGTACCTTTTGGGGTGCAAAGTTCGGCCACGCGTCCATAGGGGACGCCGGGGACCGTACTTTTTCCACTCTGGAGGATGAGATGAAGAAGTTGGCTTGCTGGATGATCGTTGCGTTGTTCTTTCTACCCGCCGGCGTCACCCTGGCCGAGAAACCGCGGCCTTCGATCGAAAACGCGACCGAGCGGCAGGGTGCCGTTTCGGTGGGCGAGCTTTGGGCCGATTGGCTGCGGCGGGGGTTGGCTCTGTTGGGACCGATGATCGGCCGCGGGCAACACGGCCCGTTGATCGATCCCAACGGGCGGGCGCTCACCGCGAGGGACAGAGGGTCCGATAGCGCCTCGCGAGATCGGCCGATTCGTCGCGGCGAGGTGGTCCCCGACTCCATCGGCGAGGCTGGTCAACACGGACCATTGATCGATCCGAACGGTGTGGTGCCCCGGAATCGTAGAGCTCTCTAGGAAAGGGCAGCCTGCGACCCGACTAGGTGCGGGAATGTTGGATCCGCAGAGCCTCGATCGCCGCCGCGATCTGGGAGGCGGCGCTGTAGATCTCCTCCGCCTCGGTGCGAGCGAGCAACTGTACGGCGGCGAGGCTTTCCGGCTCGAGGCCCAGGTTTGCCAGCAGCGCCGCCGTCTCCCGCACTAGCCGACGGAGCCGCTGGCGGCGGCCGAGGTGAGCCCAACTCACGGCGAGATCGAGGGAAACGAGGGCGACCTCGAAGGGTAGATCCTGCTCCAAGAAGATCTCACGCACCGCAAGAAGGGTCTCCGCGGCGGCGCGGTGGTCATCGACTTCCGCCTGGAGCCGACCGGCCAACCAGCGCAACCGGAGGCGGTGCCGAAGAGGGGCGCCCAGCTCGAATACCGGTGTCGCCCGGTCGAGAAGTCGCAAGGCTTCTTGCGGCCGGCCGGCCGCCGCGAGGAAGTGGATCAGGTGCTGCAGGGCGATCAGCTTGAGGCCGCGGTCCCCGGCCTCTTCGCTCAATTCCAGGGCCGCGACGGCGCTCCTCATGCCGCGGTCCGTATCGTCCAGTTGGTTGCCGTAGATCTGGCTGAGCTGAAGCAGGGTGTGAGCGGTGCCGGCAAGATCGGAAAACCGCGACTGGAGGCGAGCCGCCCGTTCGAGCAGGGCGGCGGCTCGGTCGGGACGTTGGTCCATCCCTTCGAGGGTCGCCTTGAGCGAGGCCACCTCGGCTTCCACCAGCGGGTCGGCGCATTCCTCGCGCAGGATGCGTTCCGCCTGCCCGAAGGCGCGTCGGGACTCGCGATGATCGCCGCGCAGGCGCAGGGCATTGCCGAACTCCGCCCACGCTCGGGCGCGGGTCTCGCCGCAGGTCTCCGGATCCAGCCGCTCCGCCACCACGGTGGCGAGGCGAGCGAAGCGCAGCGATTCCGCAGCGCTTTCGTGGCGCTCGCTCCGGGCGTGGTCGATCAGGGCCTCGCACACCCCTTGACGATGGGCCCGCCGCAGGTTGGTGACCTTGAGGGCCTGGTGGGCCGCCGGTAGCTCGAGCAGGGCGGCGACCGAGGCTTCGGCCTCTTCCCGTTCGCGCTGCACGTCGACGATCCACCGCGCCGCGTGGCCGAGGGCATGGTCGACGGACCGATCGATCGCCGTCGAGAGGGTCCGCCGCGAGGGCCTCGCCGGGAATAGATGCTCCTTGAGCTGGGCAGCACAGGTGGAACAGCCGGCCACCAGATGGCGCACGGCGTGCCGCTGCTGGTTACGGCTGGCCGAACCGTCGATCAAGTCCCGCAGGAAACGCGGATGGTCTGTCGTCGAAGGTGCGGTCATCCGAGACTCTGCGATGCGGATCGCGGCTGACCGTCCCGGCCATGGGCAGATTTGGGCGCTTGCTTGATCTCGATGGGTCGGAACACGCTGAAACTATATCGAAAGGGCGATCCCGGTTCAGGGCTCAACGGTCTGCCTCGGGATCGGCGGTTGCCGCCGCCGCTCGATCGGTCCCGCCGAACCACCGTCGATACAGCTCCGGCCGCCGGTCGCCCCAGAACAGCCGCCGGCCGGCGGAGCGGTGGCGGGAGGCGAGGTCCATCTCCACCAGCACGAGGTCTTCGGCGCCGGCGGCGCCGCGGGCGAGGACGGCGCCGTCCGCCGACACGGCGAAGGACTCGCCGGAGAAGGTCAACGTGTCCTCGGCGCCCACCCGGTTGGCGAGGGCGGCGAAGTAACCGTTCTGGAAAGCGGCGGTCCGCACCTCCGCTTCGTACAGACCGTCCGGCCATTCGCCGACGGTACCGGCTTGCGGAATGACCACCAGCTCGGCCCCGGCCAGGGCGAGGGCCCGCATGTACTCCGGAAAATGACGGTCGTAGCAAATGGCGACGCCGATGCGGCCGGCGCGGGTGTCGTAGACCGGCACGCTCGGGTCGCCGCCCTGGTCGCCCGGCGCGTAGTAGTCCTTTTCGTGGAAGCCCTCATAGTCGGTGATGTGGATCATGCGGGTGACCCCCAACAGGCTGCCGTCCGCATCGAACACCGGTGAGCTGTCGAAGGTGCGTCCGTCGTCGGCGATCTCGTAGAGGTTGAACACGGTCACCAGGGAGAGTTGCCGCGCCTGGGCGGCGATCGTCTCGCTGGTCGGACCTGGAATCGGTTCGGCCAGCTTGCGCGCCGCCGATCGCCGATCGCTGGTGTCGCCCGGCAAGGCGGGGAAGAAGCGGTCGAGCACCACCTCCGGAAAGACGATGGCGTCGGCGCCGCCTTGCCGGGCGCGTTCCATGGCGGTGAGGACCTTGGCGAGATTCTCGGCGCGGTCCGGAGTGGACGAGAGCTGGGCGAGGGCGAGGCGCATGGTGGACTCCGAAATGGGCGGTTCAGCGGGATGATCGTTTTCTACCACGATCCGCGAGATCGAAGATCGGCCGGAGGACGGCCTGTACCGCCGGCACCGACAGGCTGTTGCCCACCAGTCGCCACGCCTTGTCGCGGGGAAGATCCGGCGGCAGGCGGAAGGAAGCCGGAAAGCCGAGGAGGCGAAGGATCTCGCCGGGCGAGAACCGCCGCAGGCCGTCGCCTTGTTCGAGATATGAGCCAGAGCGAACCGGAGAGCGCCCGTAGGCGGAGGTGAAGCAGGCGGTGACGGCGCCGACATCGTCGGCGGAAACCCGGTCGAGGGCGTGGCGGTAGCGGTGCGCCGTGTCCGGTGCCAGGGAGAGCGCCGGATCCGGACGCGGATCGAGGCACGAGGCGAGGGGGGTGGAGACCGGTTCGTCCCGCCAGGGGCCGAATGGGGTGTGCCGGGCGGCGATCATGTAGTACCGCGGCCGCCGGCTCGGCATCCCCAGCTCCGAAGGGCAAAGCAACCGCTCCCGGAGGTGGTAGCCGGTTTCGCCCAGTACGCCGCGCAGTCGTTTTGCGGCGCGTGAGGTTTCGAAGCCGCCGACGTTCTCGAGGGCCAGGTACCGCGGGCGCAGGGCATCGAAGCGGTCGTCCGCCAGCAGGTCCAGGATCCGCAGGAGGCCGGCGCTCCGAGGGTCGTCGAGATCGCGCCCGAGTCCCCGGCGGGTGAAGGGTTGGCAGGGCGGCGACAGCCACCAGAGGTCGGCCTCGTAGGCCGCAAGATCGTCCCCCTGCAGGCTCTCGATGGTCCGGGTAAGGGTGCGGTGCGTCGGGAAGTTGTAGCGATAGGCGCGGAGCGCCGGCTCGCTGATGTCGACCGCCGCCGCCACCTCCGCTCGTTCTCCGAGGGCCACGGCACCGCCGCCGATGCCGCAGAACAGTTCGAGGACACGCAGGGGATGGGGCATTCGTGGGTCGGCCGGAGAGAGCTAATTTCGATGAGAAAAGGGATTTTCGAGTATAGCGGGGCTTCCTTCCGCCTCGCCGACGGGATAGCCTTCGGTGAACTTTGGAGCCGTTCCGCCATCGCGCGAAGAAAGACCCGATCATGCCGCCAGCGCCCCATCCCCTCCGTCCATTCGTCGCGCCAGTCGTCGTACTGCTGGCCGCTCTCCTGGCGCCGAGCGGGATGGATGCCGCTGAGGTATCCGACGCCGTCGAGCGGGCGGTGCGCGCCGGCCGCAAGGTGGCGCCACAGATCGGCGTGCATGTGGTGGAGATCGAGTCCGGCCGGGAGGTCTTCGGCCGCCGTCCCGACGATCTCCACATCGTCGCTTCGAACACCAAGCTGGTAACCACCGCCGTCGCCCTGGATCGCCTCGGCCCCGGCTACCTGTTCGAGACCCGCTTTCTGCTGCGGGGACGGATCGAGGGTTCTTCGCTCGACGGCGATCTGGCGGTGGTGGGTGGCGGCGACCCGAACATCTCGGGCCGCCACTACGACGGCGACTCCTTCGCCGTGTTTCGCCGCTGGGCGGCGGCCCTGCGAGAGCGCGGAGTCCGGCGGGTGGAAGGGGATTTGTTCCTTGACCACGGCCTGTTCGTCGGCGACGAAGTCCACCCGGACTGGCCCGCCCGCGGACAGGATCGCTGGTACCAGGCGCCGGTGTCGGCCCTTTCCTTCAGCGACAACTGCGTTTTGGTGCGGGTTAAGCCCGGCGAGCGCGCCGGTTCCCCGGCGGCGGTGGAGCTGGTGCCGGATCTCGACCTCTTCGAAGTGACCAATCGAGCGAAGACGGTGGCCGGGCGGTCCCGCCATGGCGCCCAGATCGGCCGCCGGGCGGGCGGCGACGAGCTGACCGTGCAGGGCACTTTGACGCCCCGCGGCGGCAAGGTCGAGCGCTGGGTTTCGGTGCCCAATCCGGTGCGCTACTTCGGCGCCGGTGTGCGCACCGCCCTGGCCCTGGAAGGCATTGAGCTGAGCGGTGACCTGCGCCCCGTGAGCCACCTGCCGGGACTGCAGTGGGAAGGCGTTGCGACCCACCGCACGGACCTGCTGACGGCCATTCACGTCACCAATAAGCGCAGCCAGAATTTCTACGCCGAGAGCCTGATCAAGCTAGTCGGCGCCGTCGGCTGCGGCCAGGGCTCGTGGCATGCCGGCATCCGAGCGGCGCGCGAACTGCTGGCGGATTTCGGCATTGCTCCGGGTACTTATGTCATGGCCGATGGCTCCGGTATGTCCCGGGGCAATCGCTTCACCCCGCGGCAGCTCACCACGCTTCTGCGCTCCATGTACTTTCATCGCTGGGGGCGGGAGTTCCTGCGGTCGTTGCCCTACTCCGGTGAGCAGGAACTCTCCTGGAACGAGCGCCTGGCGGAGCCGCCGTACCTGAACAATGTGTTTGCCAAGACCGGCACCCTCTCCGGCGTGTCCACCCTGTCGGGCTACGCCAAGGGGCGCTCCGGCCGCCTCTACGCCTTCTCGATCTTGTTGAACGGCAACTCCGGCCGGCGCGCCGCCCACGACCTCCAGGACCGCATCGTGCGGGCCTTGATCGACGCCGGCTGACCCGGCCCGAGCGTGCCGCAGCCCGAAAGGACCGAATCGTGACCTCCACCCTCGCCGAGTCCCCGAAGCCCGCCAGCACCATGGACTATCGGCGGCTGATGAAGAAAGTCGAGCAGGTGGTCGCCGTCATCGAGCAGGCGGAGGATGACTGCGTCACGGTGCAGTCGTTGATGGATACCCTGCTCGAAGGCTTCCACGACGAGCTGGGCCTCACCGGCGGCCGGCTCTATCACCGCACCGGTACCTCCTATCGGCTGGAGGCGGTGTTTGGAGAGGCGTTGCCGGTGGAGGAGGATCTGAAGGTTCCGCGCGACTATCCGCCGCTGGAGAGGGTGCTGATCGACGGCACCGTGGCGATGACGTCGGACGAACCGGGCCTCGACCCGGAACTGGAAAGGCGCCTCGGGGCGCAGGACTTTGTCGCCCTCGAAGTGCGCGACGGCGAATACGTCTTGGCCTTCGACATCGATCCATCCTTCGACTCCCGGGACGTTCTTTTCTCCCTCGGCATCCTGCGCCACGTGGTCAACCAGAAGCTGCGTCAGGAGCGCATCGCCGGCATCATGCGCGAGGCGAGCAAGATCCAGCGTTCGATCCGGCCGAAAAAGGACCCGGTCTACGATCCTTTTGACATCAGCGGTGCTTCGGAAGCCCTCGAAACGGTGGGTGGCGACTATTTCGACTACATTCCCATCTCCGACAAGATCCTCGGCCTGGCGATCGCCGACGTTTCCGGCCACGGCCTGCCGGCGGCCCTGCAGGTACGCGACATCTACATGGGACTGCGCATGGGGTTGGCGCGCGACTACAAGATCGTGCGCACCGTGGAGCGCCTGAACGGCATCATCCACCAGAGCACCCTGACCAGCCGGTTTGTCTCGATGTTCTACGGCGAGCTGGAGCTGAACGGCCTGTTCATCTACGTCAATGCCGGCCATCCGCGTCCCTTCCATCTATCGGCGAAAGGAGCGGTGCGCTTCCTTTCCGAGGGCGGGCCGGTGCTCGGGCCCCTGCCGAAACCGACCTACGAGCGCGGCTACGTGGCCATGGAGCCCGGCGATCTGCTGGTGTTCTTCACCGACGGCATCACCGAAACGGTGGGGAAGGCCGGCGGCGGAGCCGAGGAATTCGGTTCCGACCGGCTGGTGGAACTCTGCCGCGGCATTCAGCATCAGCCGGCAAAGGAGATCGCCCGCGCCATCCTCGATGAAGTCAAGTCCTTCAGCGGCGCCCGGCCGGTCAACGACGACCGGACGGTGATGGTGGTGCGTCGGACCTAGTTCTAGGCGTCAAGCGCCCGGCGACCGCTGCTCCGTCGGTACGATGTCGAGTTCTTGCCGCAGCTTGATGCGGTGATCCGCCGGATAGATCCCCGAGCGGAGCTGAACACCCGGGTAGATCTGGGTGCTTCGGCCCACCACCACCCCCGGGTGGAGCACGCTGTTGCAGCCGGTCAAAACGCCGTCGCCGAGGATCGCGCCGAGCTTGCGGCGGCCGGTAGCGAGGCGTTCGCCGTCTGCCGGTAGCGAGATCTCATCGCCGTCGTGGCGAAAGTTCGAGAGCACCGTGCCGGCGCCCAGGTTGACGCCGGCGCCGAGCACCGAATCGCCGACGTAGTTGAGGTGCGGCGCCCGGGCTCCCGAAAAGAAAATGCCGCGCTTGACCTCGGTGTTGGCGCCGACGATGGCGCCGTTGCCGATCCAGCAGCCGCCGCGCAGCAACGCGCCGGGGCGGAGCAGGACATCGCGGCCGATGTAGGCGGGTCCCTCGACCACCACCCCCGGATGGATGCGGGTGCCGCGCTCGATCACCACGCGGTCGCCGTACAGATGGGCGCCGGGCGCGGGGCGCACTTCCAGCCGTTCGGAGGGCAGAGCGGCGAGGATGCGGTCGAGTGCCTCTCCGAGCAGTGCCCAGGGCTCGTCCGGCCGGTAGTGGTCGCGGAAGGGCTCCGGTACGTCGTCGAAGAGCGGTGGTAGCGTCACGCATTCCAGCCTACTACGCCGCCGCCGTGCGCTACGCAGCTCAGAGACTCCGAAAATGCCCCGCTCGTCCGCCTTCCGTGCCCTGCCGGTGGCCTTCTACCGGCGGCCGGTGGAGCAGGTGGCGCGGGAACTCCTCGGGCGCTACCTGGTGCGGCGACTCCCGGACGGCCGCCGGCTGGTGGTGCGGCTGGTCGAGGTGGAGGCCTACCTCGGCGCGCTGGACCGGGCGAGCCACGCCTGGGGTGGCCGCCGGACGGCGCGGGTCGAAAGCCTGTACCTGCCGGGAGGCTATGCTTACGTCTACTTCATCTACGGCATGCACTTTTGCCTGAACGCGGTGGCCGGCGCGGCGAACGAAGGAGGCGCGGTGCTGCTGCGCGCCGGCGAGCCGTTGGCAGGAGACGAGACCATGGCCGATCTGCGTGCCTTGCGGCGACCGCCGCGGCCCGGCGACCTCGCCGGCGGACCGGGCAAGTTGTGCAAGGCCCTCGCGGTGGACCGCGCCTTCGACGGGGCGCCCCTCTATCGGGGAGATCTGCGGATCACCGCCGGGGAGCCGGCGGAGCCGGCGGCCGTGGCGAGCGGACCGCGGGTGGGCATCGACTACGCCGAGGAGGCGGTCGACTGGCCGTTGCGATTCGCCGTGCGGGGGAATCGCCATGTGTCCCGACCGAGGCTGTAGCCTAGCTCGTTTAGGGGCGGCACCGCCGACCTACCAAACGGCCAAAGGATTCGACGATGCTCGCCCACAGCGCGTCACCAACAAAGTCCCTGGACAAGTGACTTCAGCAGCCGGTGGTGCCTGGATCCGCCGGTTCCTGTCATGGAACCGCAGCGATGATGTTCCGCAGGGCGAAGAGGCTCCCTCCGAGGAAACTCGCCAGAATCACCCCTTTGCTGCTCAATCGAACCCAGCGCTCCGCGGTGGCTTCGAGGCTGTACAGGAGGAGGAGCATCAGCAACGGCAGGAGGACCCGAGCATAGGCCCAGGGCTCGACCCAGACTTGCAGGCTAAGGAAGGTCCCTAGCAGAGCAAAGAGTCCGATCGAAGCCGCCAGTCCGTGGACGGGCCAGCCGCGCATGGCACGGGCCAGTTGGCTCAGGCCGAGGGTCAGCCCGAGGAGGATCGCCACGGCGTGGAGGCCCAGAAAGGCGCAGTCTTTCGTGAGCCGCAGGAGGTCCGTGGACCGTTCGAGCACGAGATCCATCGCCGCGAACCAGCCTTGGCCTGGGTAGGAAAAGGGAATCGCGAGAGAGAAGTGGCCGTCCGTGGCGACGGCGCGGTCCACATAACCCCACCATCCCGCCACGGTGACGACCGGCACGGCCAACCATTTTACGGCATGGCCTTTATGCCGCTCGATCAGGGCAAGGCCGATCTGCGGCAGGGCCAGGATGGCCGTTTCTTTTTGAAGAACAGCGAGGGTGAAGCAAACCGTTGCGCCTAGATCGCCGCCTCGGGAGCGGCGGGCAAGGCAGACCACCATCGCCGCCAGGAAGGAAGCCATCAGCACATCGGGGAGCATCCGCTGGAGGCAGACCAGGCCGCCGAGACCGAGTGCCCCGGCGATTCCCCACCAGGGCGACTCCCCGTGGTTCGACGAAAGGCGAGCTATCCAATAGCCCAAAGCCGCGACTCCCGCCACCAGTAGCGCGTAGAGCATTGCGATTCGCAAGGGGGCGGACCCCAGCCCAAAGCTCCAGGCGGCCAGGGACCAGGTAATACGGTGGGCGCGGTACTCGGCGTCGTCTAGGGCCTCGACCATGCCGGTGGTCAGAAAGGGATCGAACGCTAGCGCGAGGAAGAACTGACCATCGTAGCCAGAGGAGACCTGAACGGCGACGGGGAGGGGCCAAGCCACCTCCCCGCCACGTTCGCCCACCAGAAACGGCCCCGTCCAATCTCCGTCGTGGGTTCGGAACACCCCTGCGCCGATCACCGCCAGCGCGACGAGCGCGACCACTGCGGCAACCACCGCCGGCCTGCGAGCACCCGATCCCTCAGGCATTGCACGGCCGGATTCTGAACGGCTTACTGCTAGGGCTGATAGCAGGCATTGTGGGGAATCGGGCTGTTCGGGAACTCATTGGTCTGCTGCCCCCAGTTCAGGATCGCTCCGGTCGGACTGCGGTGTTCCTATCGAAGGATTCCGCGGTTTCTCCCGAACCAGTACCGCTCTACATGCCCGTTGTCGTGCTTGATGATGGAGTCGATGACCCCGAGGGAACCGCCGTAGTTCCAGTTCGGGGCGAACTCTACCAGCGATTTGTAGGTGGCACAGTGGGGCGGGCTGGAGCCGGTGACGGCGTCGTTCCCGCCTCGGATCTGAGATGATCGGATAAAGGAATGTGCTGCAATCTCAGTCCGTAGGATGGGTTCTGAGGGGTGACCTCCGAGCGACTGGCAAAACCACGCTAGGACTTCGAGAAGGAGAGAGACCGCATGGAATGGTGGATTTGGATGGTCATCGGTTTGGCACTGCTGGCCGGCGAGATCATGGTGCCCGGTGGGGTGGTGATGATGTTCTTCGGCATCGCGGCGCTCTTGGTCGGGCTGCTCCAGGCGGTCGGTCTCGCCGACGCCCTGTGGCTGCAGATGCTCCTCTTCTCGGTGTTTTCGGTGGTTTCGCTGCTGACCCTACGGGGGCCCATCGTGCGGCGCATGAAGGCGGCGGTGCCGGAAGCGAGCACGATGGACAACCTGGTCGGCGACCCGGCGACGGCGCTGTCGGAAATGCCCCCGGGGGCCGTCGGCAAGGCCGAACTGCGGGGCTCCGTGTGGCGCGCCAAGAACGCCGGCGGCGGAACCTTGCGGGCCGGCGAGACCTACTTTGTCGAGAGGGTCGACGGACTCACCTTAATGCTTCGGGAAGGGAGCTGACATGACCGCTACTGCCATAGCCTTCGGGGTGCTGGCCCTGCTCGCCATCATCGTCATCGCCAAGACGGCGACGGTGGTACCGCAGCAGAACGCCTACGTCGTGGAGCGCCTGGGACGCTACCAGCGCACCCTCGATGCGGGGTTCCACATTCTGTTGCCGTTTTTGGACGTGGTGCGCTACAAGCACTCGCTCAAAGAGCACGCCATCGACATCACCGAGCAGATTTGCATCACCCGCGACAACGTGCAGGTGGGGGTGGACGGGGTTCTGTATTTGAAGGTGATGGATGCGCGGCGCGCCTCCTACGGCGTCAACAACTATCTCTTTGCCATCTCGCAGCTCGCCCAGACGACGCTAAGGAGCGAGATCGGCAAGATCGACCTCGACCGTACCTTCGAGGAGCGCACGACGATCAATGTGGCGGTGGTCACGGAGCTGGACAAGGCGTCGGATCCATGGGGCATCAAGGTGCTGCGCTACGAGATCAAGAACATCACCCCGCCGCAGGACGTGCTGGCGGCGATGGAGAAGCAGATGCGCGCCGAGCGCGAGAAGCGCGCCGTGGTGCTGACCTCCGAGGGTGAGCGCGACGCCGCCATCAACCGCGCCGAGGGCGCCAAGCAGCAGACCATCAAAGAGTCCGAAGCGGATCAGCAGAAGCAGATCAACGAGGCCAACGGTGAAGCGGAGGCGATTCTGTCGATCGCCCGGGCCACCGCCGAAGGCATCCGGGAGGTGGCCGCGGCGACCCAGGAGCCGGGCGGCTACGAGGCGGTCCAGCTGCGGGTGGCGGAGGACTACATTCAGCAGTTCGGCGAGCTGGCGAAGACCAACAACACCCTGGTGCTGCCGGCCTCGGTGTCCGACGTGGGGTCGATGATCGCCCTGGCGATGAACGTCATCAAGCAAGGCTCGCCGGGAAGCGAGATCCCGGAACCGCCGAGATAACTCTTGCCCCTGCGACCGAGCCCGAAGGGCGAGGGGGGCGCCTAGCCCCCCTGCAAGAAACAAGTAGCAGGCCTGCTGAAAAGATCCGCGAAGCGGTCCTTCAGCAGCCTGCTACTCGTCCAAGGTGATGTGGCCCTCGCGCGCCAGCTTCCAGAACACCAGCAGCGCGTCGAGGGCCGGCATCGGGCTGATCTTGACGATCGCCTTGATGTCGTAGTTGCCGTCGATGCGGCTCAACATGAAGCCTTCCTGCGGGCTGATCTTCGACGAGGTGAGTTCTTCCAGGCTGACCGCCAGCCGCGGTACCGCGGTGTCGTGGAACCCCTGGTCCGCCAAGGCGTCGCGGATCTCCCGCTCACCGGCCTCCGCCGCCTGCCGCACGCTGCGGCTTTCCGGCTCCAAGCTGCTGGCGGCGCGCAGGTGGCGCATGGCGTCCTCGTAGCGCTTGTGGGAGAGGTGGCTCTTGCCGGCGTCGAGCAATGCTTGAGCGCCGATCTCCAGATTCGCGCCGCCGCCGGAGGCCGTCCCCTTCCAGCGCGGCGAGATGATCTTGAGGGTCTTTTTGCGTACCTGGTCGAGCAGGGTCTTGCAGGTGTGAAACTCACTGGAGTGGGTCTGCAGGCAGATCTCCGCCACCGTCCGCTGGTCGTCGATCAGGTCGAGGATCTTCTGCACCGCCGGCTGGTCGGACTTCTGCATTGTGCCCACCGACACGGGGATCGCGTCGAGGGACGGGATGAAGTCCCGAATCCGCCGCCACTCGTCCACCCGCCGCACCCCTTCGAGGATGATCACCGTGACATCGAGGTCGATGGCGATCATCGGGTTCTTGGCCTGCTCCCCTTCGATGAACCGAAACTCCCCTTCGGGCCAGGTGAAGATGTCGAAGATCGACTCCTGGGCCTTGAGGCGGAGGAGTTTGTGCAGCGCTTCCTCCTCGATGGCTCCGATGGTCACCAGGATCTTGCCGAGGAGCATGCCGGTGCGCTCCTGCATTTCGATCGCCTTCGCCAGTTCCGTCTCGTCGATCAGGCCGCGGCTGACCAGGAAATGCCCGAGGTGTTCCTTTTCGTCCGTCGAGGCGGACGAGATGACCCGGCCGGCGCGGAAGTAGATCTTCTTGGTGACCCGCTGGCTGTCGATCACCAGGGTTCCGGTCTTGTTGCTCTGGGAGAGCCATTGCAGCAGCTCGGCGAGCTGCATCGTCTTGAGATTGCCGGTGATGCTCATCGCTAGGTCGCAGGGGCCATCGGATTATAGCCCCCGCGGTGGAGAGGTGCCGGGGTGTTGCGGCGGAGCGACCCTAGCCTGCCTTTCTCACCAGCGACCGTAGCGAGAGGCCGTAGGCCGTTGAAGCTGCAAGGCATCCGTGGGTTCTGCGAGGAAGGCGTACCTGCAGTACGTTGAGGAGCAGGTTCCGCGGATAACGCAGCAGATTCAGTGGCATACGGCCTCGCAGTAGGTTGCTGGTCAGAAAGGTAGGCGAGTGCTCTCAGCGGCGGGCCGGCGTAGTGCCCTGCTGCCCCTGGTAGTGGCTGGAAGAGCCGGGCTCTCCGTAGGCCACGTCGGGTTCGCTTTCCATGGTGATGAAGATGAGCTGGGCAATGCGGCGGCCGGCGTCGAGCACGAAGGGCTCCGGTCCAAGGTTCTGGAGCTCGAGGGTGATGTTGCCCTCGAAGCCGGGGTCACACCAGCCGGCCAGGGAATGGTTGATCCACAGCCGGCCGAGGGTGGACTTGAGCTTCAGGTCGCAGGCGACGAAGCGCGGAATGCGCACGTATTCGAGGGTCGACGCCAACACCACTTCGCCTGGGAACAGCTTGACGTGGGGCGACTGGAACTCCTCCGGATCGCGCGTCGGGCAGATCCAGTGGTCGCACAGCCGCACGTCGAAGCTGGCAGAGTTGACCTGCGCCGGCTCGTAGGGGTTCACGCCCCCTTCTTCGGCCCAGCGGCGGATCCAATGGTCCGGTTTGATCATCGAAGGTCCCTCGGCAGATCAGCAGTACGTCAGTTCAGGAAAACAGTCCGACCGATCCCTCAGTTCAGGCGGATCGGGGTGGCGCCGTCCGCACGATGGATGGTGTCCACGAAGCGGATCATGTGACGGGTTAGGGACATGAAGAGCGTCGAAGTGCGCGAGCCGCCGCCGAAAAATCGCACCCCGTCGAGCAGCTCACCGTCTGTCACGCCGGTGCAGGAGAACAGGATCTGTTGCCCCGGAGCGAGGTCTTCGGTTTGGTAGATGCGGTCTAGATCGGTAATGCCGTGGGCGTCCAGGCGTTCGTTCTGGTCCGGCGACAGGGCCCGCAGGCGGGCCTGGATCTCACCGCCGAGGCAGCGCAGGGCGGCCGCCGCCAGCACCCCTTCCGGCGCGCCGCCGATGCCCATCGCGGCGTGGACTCCGGTACCGCGCACCGCCGCCGCGATGCCGCCGGAGAGATCGCCGTCGCCGATCAGCCGGATGCGGGCGCCGGCGGAGCGGATGTCCTCGATCAACTGCTCGTGGCGGTCGCGGTCCAGCACCACGATGGTCAGGTCGCTCACCTCGCGCTCGAAGGCGCGGGCGATGTTGCGCAGATTCTCGGCCACCGGTGCGTCCAGATGGATCTGGCCGCGGGCCGTCGGGCCGACGACGATCTTGTCCATGTAGACATCCGGCGCGTTCAGCAGGCCGCCGGGCTCCGAGGCCGCCAGCACCGCCGTCGCGTCGTTGGTGCCGGTGGCGCATAGGTTGGTGCCCTCCAGCGGATCCACCGCGATGTCCACATGGACCGCCCCCTCGGTGCCGTGACCGCGCCCCAGCTCCTCACCGATGAAAAGCATCGGCGCTTCGTCCCGCTCGCCCTCGCCGATGACGATGCGGCTGGCGATCTCCAGAGCGTCGAGTTCCCGCCGCATGGCCTCCACGGCCACCTGGTCGGAGCGCTCCCGGTCGCCGAACCCCATGGTCTTGGCGGCTTCGATGGCCGCCTGTTCGGTCACCCGGACGAAGTCTTGCTCGAAGGCGCGGTCGAGGCTCATCAGCGAGCCTCGCCGGCCATCGCGGGCCGCCGCTTGACCGGCGCCTCGGGCGGATTGAAGGCGGGGATGCCGGTGATCGCCTCACCGAGAATCAGGCCGTGAATGTCGTGGGTACCCTCGTAGGTGAAGACCGACTCGATGTTGAGCATGTGGCGGATCACCGGGTAGTCGTCCACAATGCCGTTGGCGCCCAGGATGTCGCGCGCCAGGCGGGCCGACTCGCGCGCCACCCACACGTTGTTTCGCTTGCCCATGGAGATGTGGTGGTGCTTCACTCGGCCCTGGTCCTTCAAGCGGCCGATCTGGAGCGCCAGCAACTGTCCCTTGGTGATCTCCGACAGCATCCACACCAGTTTCTCCTGCACGAGCTGATGGCAGGCGATCGGCTGGCCGCCGAACTGGATACGCTCCTTCGAGTAGTCGAGGGCCGTGTGGTAGCAGTCCATGGCGGCGCCGAGGCCGCCCCAGGCGATGCCGTAGCGCGCCTGGTTCAGGCACATCAGGGCGTTCTTGACGCCTTCGGTCTTGGGCAGAATGGCGTCCCCCGGAATGCGGCAGTTGGTAAAACCCAGCTCCGAGGTGACCGAGGCGCGCAGCGAGAACTTGCCGTGCTGGTCCGTGGCGGTGAAGCCGGGAGTGCCCTTTTCCACCAGGAATCCGCGCACCCCGTCGTCCGTCTGCGCCCACACCACCGCGATGTCGGCCAAGGTGCCGCTGGTGATCCACTGCTTGGCGCCGTCCAAGATCCAGTCGCCGCCGTCGCGCCGGGCGCGGGTGCGCATGCCGCCGGGATTGGAACCGAAATCCGGTTCTGTCAGGCCGAAGCAGCCGATCGCTTCGCCGCTCGCCAGGGCCGGGATCCAGCGGTCTTTTTGCTCCTGGGATCCAAAGGTGTAGATCGGGTACATCACCAGGGCGCTCTGCACCGAGATGAAGCTGCGAAGCCCTGAGTCGCCGCGCTCCAGCTCCTGCATGATCAGGCCGTAGGCGACGTTGTTGAGGCCCGGCAGGCCGTACTCGTCGATGGTGGCGCCGAACAGGTTGAGGGCGGCCATTTCCGGCACCAGCTCGATGGGGAAGCGCGCGTCGCGATGGCACTCCTCGATGATCGGCATGATCTTGTCGTCGACGAAGGCCCGGACGGTGTCCCGGGCGAGACGCTCTTCTTCCGAGAGCAGGGCGTCGATCTCTATAAAATCCAGGCCGTTGAAACGACTCACAGGGGAACCTCCTTGAGGGTTCCGCGCGCCGGCATCGTAGGAGCGGCGGCGGATTTCGGAAAGCGGAATCTCTTTGAGTCCTCCGGCGCATGGGGGCGCAGAGGCGATGGATACGCTACCACGGGGCCGCTCACTCCGGTAGCGCTATCATCCGGCCTATGGGCAACTTTCCCGGAGGTAGCGCCTACGCCATGGTGCGGGAGATCGCTGAGGGCTATTTCTCGGTCACCGAGCGCACCTTCACCCGCATGACCCGGCCGGAATTGGACAAGCTGCGCTTCGAACTGGACCGGCTGCTGCGAGAGATCCGGGGCAACCAACCGGCCCTCGAAGATCTGGCGGAAGTGCAGAAGCGAAATCGCCGCATCCTGCGCATCAACACCGCCAACATGGTGCTCCGTAGCTACCGCATGAAACGGAAGATTTAGGGCTGAAAATTTTGTTTTTTCAGCCCTAAATCTTTCTGTCGTCGCTCGGGGGGCTAGAGGCGCCCCCCTTCGCGCCCTGACGGGCGCTCACCCCCGTCCTCGGCGGCTGACGCCGCCGACTTGCCCATTCGGGCTCGGGGCGTGCTCCCGTCGTTGTTGATGGGACGGCTCACTCGGATTCCCTTGCCGGGAAGTTTCTAGCATCGCCACTCGATGATTCTCTCCCTGTTTCGGATGCTGGCCCCCTTCGTCCTCACCGTCGGCGTGGTGGTTTTGGTGGAGGCGCATCTGCGCCGCTTGGCCTATGCGCTGCCGCCGGGCCTGGCGGTGCCCGGGCGGCGAGCGGTGGCCGTGGCGCTGCTGGCGATGTTTCTCTATGCCGTACAGTTTGCGCCGCTGGCGGTGCCGGCGGAGGAGATGGTGTTCGACGCGGAGCGGGTCGGCGCCGTCAGCCTTTTTCTGCTGCCGTCGTTGATCGGGGTATTTCTGATCGTCTGGGGCCTTCTTGCCTGGGCGGGGTTCGATGGCGGCTGGCGCGGGGCGCTCAGGGAATTGCGGCTCCTCGCCCGGCGGCCGCTGGCGGAGATCGGCTACGGTTTTCTTTGGGGGGTGGTGGGCTGGGGAGCGGTGCTGGCCAGTTCGCTCGCCCTCTATTCCATTCTGGGCGAATTCGGGGTGGAGCCCGGTGGCCCGCCGGATCTGGTGGTGATGTTGGCCGGCCAGTCGGTCGCGGTGCGCCTGGCCGTGAGCTTGTGTGCCGGGGTGTTCGAGGAAGCGTTCTTTCGGGGCTTTCTCCAGCCGCGGGTGGGGATCGTGCTGTCCACCGCTCTGTTCGTCGCCGCCCACGCCGCCTACGGCTCGCCGCCGCTGCTGCTGGGAGTGACCGTTCTTTCACTGATCTATGGATTTTTGGCTCGCCGCCGCCGGACGATCCTCGCCTCCATTACGGCCCACGCCCTGTTCGACGGCATCCAGCTCCTGGTGGTTCTGCCGGCGGCGCTAAAGGCGGCGGATCTGGTAGCATTCTCAGGTGGTTGAAGCAACACATTCGGTATCGGACGCGGGCAGTGCGTCGGCTGGGTCGATGGCTTTTCATCTCGCCATCGGTAGCCGCTTCGAGAATGTGGAGATCGTGCAGGTGGTGCTCAACGATGCCCTCGAGCGCCTGGGGGTCGGTGAAGATTCCCGGCACTGGATCGATCTCGCCGTTCGAGAGGCCGTCGCCAACGCCATCAAGCACGGCAACCAGTGCGATCCGGCCAAACGGGTCGAGGTGGAGGCGCGGCTCGAAGACCACACGGTGGTGGTGCGGGTCGAGGATGAAGGGCACGGCTTCGATCCGCGCTACGTGGAGGATCCGAGAGCACCGAAGAACCTTCTGCGGCCGAGTGGCCGGGGGATTTTCTACATCGAGAAATTCATGGATGGCGTCGACTGGGAAGTCGGGGCGAGCGGCGGAACGGTACTGGTCTTGCGCAAGCGGATCGAGCCGGACTCCGGCGACTCGGCTGCCGACGGACCGCTCGCCGCGACCATGCCACCGGCAGAGAACCGGCGGCCAAAGGGGAGAGAGCAATGAATATCACTGCACGGCATCGTGACCAGGTCACCATTCTCGACGTTCACGGCAAAGTCACCATCGGCGTGGGCGACGTGGCGATGCGCGAAGCGGTTCAAGAAGCGATCAACGCCGGCGCCAAGAACATCTTGATCAACCTGGGCGACGTTTCGACCATCGATTCGTCCGGCATCGGTGAGCTGGTGAGCATTTTCACCACCGTCACCAACCGTGGCGGCAAGCTCAAGCTGGAGAATCTGCCGCCGAAGATCGCCGATCTGATGCAGGTGACCCAGCTCATCACCGTCTTCGAGACTTTCGACAACGAAGACGAAGCCATTCGGTCCTTCTAGCAGGCCCGCTGAATAGGCTTCGCCCATGTTTTCAGCAGGCCTGCTAGATTCGTTTGCCAGGGGGGCTCGGCGCCCCCCTCGCCCTTCGGGCTCACCCCCATCCTCGGCGGCTCGCCGCCGCCTTGCCCTCCGGGCTCGGTCGCATGGTGCCAGCAACTCGCTCAACGCCCCGCCAGCAGAGTGCCGACGCACCGAACACCTTTCGTCAGAATCCCCTTAGAGTTCTTCGCATCTTGTCGAACGAGGTGCCGTAGGTGACGCAAGCCGCCGCGGCCCTCGGAGGTCGTCTCGCCGAACTCGGTGCGAAGGTCGAGGCGCGCCTGCCGGAACTGCTGCCGCCGCACCGAGAGGGGGCGCCGCCGGTGCGCGAGGCGATGCATTACGCCTTGACCGGCCGGGGCAAGCGCCTGCGACCGATCCTCACCCTGGTGGTGGCGGAGATCTGCGGTTCGCGGTTCTCGCAGGCGCCGCCGCCGGTGGTCGACCTCGGCTGCGCCGTGGAGATGGTCCACGCCTGCTCGCTGATCTTCGACGACCTGCCGGCCCAGGACGACGCGGAGATGCGCCGCGGCCGGCCGACGGTCCACAAGGTCTACGGCGAGGACATGGCGCAGCTCGCCGGCCTCGGCCTACTGAGCCGCGCCTACGCGGTGGTGGCGGAGTGCGGCCAGCGGTTGCCGTTGAAGCGCTACTCGAGCGAAGACATGGTCCACCACCTGGCGGCGGCCATCGGCACCGCGGGGCTGATCGCGGGGCAGGCCCTCGACCTGCGGAGCGATCCGGCGGAGCTCGATCTCGAGCGCCTGGAAACGATCCACAGCCAGAAGACCGGTGCCCTGTTCATCGCCGCCGGTGAACTGGGAGCGATGGCCGCCGATGCCCGCCGGCGGGATCTCGACGCGATCACCCGCTACGCCAAGAATCTCGGCTTGGCCTTCCAGATCACCGACGATCTGCTCGATGTCACCGCGACTTCGGATCAAATCGGCAAGGACGCCGACCAGGATCGCGACAAGGTGACCTTCGTCAAGCTGCTCGGTGTCGAAGGCGCTCGCACCCTGGCGGAGGAACTGCTCGACTTCGCCATCGTCTCCCTCGATCGAGCCTCCTTTGCCCGCCGCGCCGAACCGCTCCGGCAGATCGCGCGCTTCGTCCGGCGGCGGAGCACCTGATGGGGGAGAAGTCCGAAGGTTCGCCCGTCGCGGCAGGCAGCCCGCGGGAGAGTCTCGGGCAGGTGCGGTCGGAGCTCCGTCGCCTCGGCTACCTGAGCGACCGCTTCGACCGCTTCCTGCTGCAGGACGCCATGCGGCCGCACGGTGCCGGCCGCGCCCTGCTCGAACTTACCGTTCGCATCGGCTGCGCCATCGGGGTGTTGGTCGCCCTGGTCGGCGCCTTTGCGCTGGCCATCCTCAACGGCAATCTGGACCGCACCCCGCTCGATCTGGTACTGCTCTTCCTTCATCTCTTGGTGCCGTCGGTTCTCCTGTCGATGCTGCTGTTCGGCGCCCTCGGCGGGGCTCTGCTCCTGATGCTGCGCATTTATCCGGTGCGGCGTATCGAAGCCCTCAGCCTGACGGTGGCCTTGATCGCCGGCGCGGCGGCCCTCGGTGTTTCCCTGTGGAAACTGCGCGATCTGCTGGCCGAGCGCCCGCCCTGGTGGGTGGCGGTGGCGGCTCTGGCCCTGCTCCCCGCCCTCTATGCGGTGATCAAGGTGGTCTCCGACGGCCTGCTGGCCCTCGCCATCCGCTGGACCCATCGCGTACCCCGCGGCCGCTTCCTCTCCCGCCGCCGGGCGGCGCTGGTGATCCTGGTGGCGGCCTTCCTGCCCATCCTGCCGGCGCTCTTGGCGGTCAACCGTGCGCCGGAGCCGCCGCCCGCGTCGCTGCCGTCGGCACCGGGCGACCGGGTGGTGTTGATCGGGGTCGACGGGGTGCTGGCGGAGGAGATCGAATACCTGCTCGAGCGCGGAGATCTGCCGGTTCTGGATGCTTTGCTCGGTCGTGCGCCGACGCAGTCGGCCGGAGACTCGGAAAGGTACGGCGAGTTCGCCGGGGACGCTTCGCCGTCCCCCCTATCGGCCGGCACCTGGCTCTCCTACCGGCGGCCAGTGGTGCCGCCGGCGGACTTCTGGACCACCGTCGCTACGGGGATTCCTTCGCCGCACCACGGCGTCACCTCCCTCGACAGCTTCCGCCCCCTCGGAGTGGCGACGCCGCTGGCCCGCTCCGGCTGGTTGCGCCACTACTGGCAGCGCGTCGAGGTGCCCCTCGGCCTGGCCGACTATCGCCCGGTACTGTCCAACCGCCGGCGGTCCCACGCCTTTTGGGAATTGGTGGCCCGCGGCGGCGATCCGGTGCTGGTGGTGGACTGGTGGACGACCTTCCCGGCCGAAGAGCTGCCGGGCCTGACGGTGGCCCACGGGGCAAACCAGCTGATGGGCGAGGGAGTGGCCGGTGTGGTGGCGCCGGCGGACGAGGTGACGCGGATCCAGACCTTCTGGGGAGCGGTGAACTCAACTAACGAACTCAGCCTCGATCCGGCCCTGCGGGAGCGCGCCCTGGCGCCGGACGAGTTCTACCGTAGGGTCTTCGTGCAGGCCTTCGATCGCCTCCAGCCGCGCGCCTCGGCCCTTTACCTGCCGGCGCTGGACGTTGCGGCCGATGGCTGGCAAGGGGGTGCCTTGGCGTTTGCGGACCTGGTGCGCGGGGAGGTCCAGGCGGCGATGGCGGTGCTCGCCGGCACCTTGGCCTCCCTCGAGGGTGCGGGCTACACCGTCATCGTGGTCTTCGATCCGGGGCGCCGCGCCGAAGGGGGGGAAGGCCGTGTGCTGCTGGCGCGCTCGCAGCCGTGTGCTGCGAGCCGCGGCCCAGAGCCAATCGAACCGCCGGCCGTCGCCTCGGCCCTCTTCCGGGCTCTCGGACTACCGCAAAGTGCCGAACTGCCACCCCCGGCGGCGGACTGCTCCTGGCCGTCGCCGCCGGCCCAGGTGGCGACCTACGGCGAGCGACGGCCGGACCCGGCCGCCGACGCCACCCCCGGCGATGCCGAGTACCTCGAGAGCCTGCGCGCCCTCGGCTACCTCTGAGACGCAGGCCTGCATTTCTCACCAGCCTTCTGCTGCGAGGTCGTATGCACCCGCATCTGCGGCGTCTTTTGGCTTCTCCGCTCCTCGACGTACTTCGAGTACGGCTGTGTCGCGCCGAAAGCCAAAGTTCTTGCAGCTACGGGCCCAGAAAACAACTCTTGGCGGCCTCTCGCTACGAAGATGGTGAGAAATGCAGGCTCCCTTCCTCTGGTATCATTCGCCGTTGAGCGAAAACCCCGCTAGGGGTCGCCGCAAAACGAGCATCGGCGCGTACTCCACGCCCAACCGCTGACAACCAGCGCGCCGGGCTGCCCTTGACCTGAGGTCTCCACCCAAGAAAACACGAGAGTTGGCTGCTATGAAACAGGTGAATGCGGGACATGTGATGGTTTGGATCGGGATCGTCGTTTCCCTACTGCTCGCCCTGCCGGCGATGGCCGAAGAACCGCGGGTAGTGATTCTCGGCTTCGACGGTGCCGACGCCGCCCTGGCGGAGCAGTGGATGGACGAGGGCGAACTGCCCCATCTGGCGGCGCTCCGGGAGCAGGGCACCTTCTCGCCGCTGCGCTCCACTATCCCTTCGCAGACGCCGGTGTCTTGGTCCACCTTCGCCACCGGTCTGAATCCCGGCCGGCACTCGATCTTCGACTTCCTGAAGCGCGACACGGAGACCTATCGGCCGAGTTTCGCCGCCTTCGACGAGACCCGAGAAGACTTCCTGTGGGGTGAGAACAACGGTCTGATGGTGGGCTTGATCGGCTTTCTGGCGGTCACCCTGCTGGTCTTCCTGCTGCTGTTCGTGATTCGCCGCAAAGGCGCTTTGCGCTTGGCGATGATCGCGGCGGTGCTGGGCATTTTGGGCGGCGTGGGGGCCGGTATGGCCGCCGCCAAACTGCTGCCCAAGGAGCGCCCGGTGGCGATCAACCGGCAACAGGGAGAGACCTTCTGGCAGGTGCTCGGAGCCGCCGGCAAGCGGGTGCGGGTGATGCGCGTGCCGGTCACCTTCCCGCCGGAGCCCTTCCCCCACGGCGAATTGCTGACCGGCCTCGGTACGCCGGACCTGTCGTTCCGCATCGGCAAGCCCTTTTACTTCACCTCGGAACTCTTCTTCCAGCCCAAGGGCGGGGGCGATTTCTCCATTGAGATCGTCGAGCTGGTCGATAACCAGGGCGAAATCCAGACGGAGGTCAAGGGGCCGCCGAACAAGTTCTTCCCGGAGGACTCTCCCTACATCACCATCCCGATGACCTTGACCGTGTCGGACGATCGGACCCGCGTGAAGGTGGAGGTTTCCGGCCAGGAGCTGGACCTCAAAGCCGGCGAATGGAGCCCATGGGTGCGCTTTGAGTTCCCCTTCAACGCCGCCATCGTGATGCCGGGGATGGGCCGCTTTCGGCTGATGTCCGTCGAGCCGGAGGTGCGCCTGTACCTGTCGCCCATTCAGTTCGACCCAACGGATCTGCCGCCGATGTTCGACATCACCGCTCCGGGCGACTTCGTCGACGATCTGACGGACCGCTTCGACCGCTTCAAGACCATTGGCTGGGCCATCGACACCTGGTCGATCACCGACGGCACCATCGACGAAGAGGTGTTTTTGGAAGACGTCGCCTTCACCGAGGGAAAGTACAGCGAGATGCTCTACGAGATGCTCGGCGACGATGACTGGGACGTCATGGTGAGCTACTTCGAATTCACCGACCGGGTGCAGCACGTCATGTACCGGCACTTCGATCCGGAGCACCCGCTCCACACCGAAGAGGACGCCGCCAAGTGGGGTGACTCGATCTTGAACGCCTACCGGCGGATGGACGCGATCGTCGGCGAAACCGTGAAGCGGCTGCCGGAAGGGGCCACCCTGATGGTGGTTTCGGATCACGGCTTTGCTCCCTGGCGCCGGACCATGAACTACAACACCTGGCTGGCCAAGGAGGGCTACATGGTGCTGGAGGGCGAAGGTCCCGAGCGGGCCAATCTGGAAGACCTCTTCGACCAGGGCGAGTTCTTCGTCAACGTCGACTGGAGCCGCACCCGCGCCTACGCCATGGGCCTGGGCAACATCTACATCAATTTGGCCGGCCGTGAGAAGAACGGAATCGTGCAGCCGGGTGACGAATACCAGCAGCTCATCGCCGAGATCAAGGAGAAGCTCGAAGCCTTCGTCGACGAGGAGACCGGCGACAACCCGGTGGCCCACGTCTTCACCCGCGACGAGGCCTACGGCACCTACGACCCGGCGCTGATCCCGGACCTCTTCCCGTCGAACAGCAGCGGCTACCGGGTGGGCTGGCAGGACAGCCTGGGCATCGTCGGCAAGTTCGTCGTCGAACCCAACCTGGACATCTGGAGCGGCGACCACTGCTCCGTCTACCCGCCGCTGGTCAACGGCATCCTGTTCAGCAACCGCAGGCTGTCCCTGGACGATCCCTACATGGCCGACGTCATGCCGACGCTGCTGGAGATCTACGGCGTCGAGCCGCCCACGGAGCTAGACGGGAAGAGCTTGCTCTGAGCCGCCAGCGCTCGTCGCGGCTTCTTTGAGAACGGCTCGCTTTCGGCGGGCCGTTTTGTTTTTGGGTGGCGAGCTATCATCCGAAGGGATATTCACCGACTGCCGAGGAGTTTTTCGTCATGCGCCGATCTGCCGCCCTTTGCCTCGTCCTTCTTGCCTCCTTCGCGCTGGGAAGCGCCGGCGCCCAAGGCCAGGCCTCCGACGCTGTCGAGGCCGCCGTCGAGCGCCTCACCCCCGAGATCCTCGAGTTGCGCCACCGGATCCACCAGTACCCGGAACTGGGCAACCGCGAGTTCGAGACCGCGAAGCTGGTGGTGGCCCATCTCGAGAAGCTGGGATTCGAGAACATCCGCAGTGAGGTGGCGCACACCGGGGTGGTGGCGGTGCTCGAAGGTGGGAAGCCCGGACCGACCATCGCCGTGCGGGCGGACATGGACGCCCTGCCGGTGACCGAGGACACGGATTTGCCCTTCAAATCCGAGGTCCGCACCGAGTACCTGGGGCAGGAGACCGGGGTGAGCCATGCCTGCGGCCACGACGTGCACACGGCGGTGCAGCTCGGCGTGGCGTCGGTGCTCGCCGGCATGAAGGACGAGCTGCCGGGCACGGTGGTCTTCCTCTTCCAGCCGGCGGAGGAGGGGCCGCCGCCGGGGGAGGAGGGCGGCGCGAAGATGATGATGGCGGAAGACGCCTTCGCCGTGCGGCCGGAGGTGGTCTTCGGTCTCCACACCTACTCGGCGATGGATGTCGGCACCGTCGGTTACACCTCCGGCCCGGCCTTTGCCTCGGTGGATCACTTCCGCATCGATTTGGAAGGCGCCCAGAGCCATGGCGCGGCGCCGCACATGGGGGTGGATACGGTGGTGATGGCGGCGCAGGTGATCACCGCCCTCCAGACCATCCGCTCGCGCACCCTCGATCCGCTCCAGCCGAGCGTCGTCACGGTCGGCATCGTGCGCGGCGGTACCCGCTTCAATATCATCCCCGGTTCGGTGCATCTCGAAGGCACCGTCCGCACCTACGACGAGGGCGTGCGCAATCGGGTCGAAGAGCGCATCGACGAGATCCTGGCCGGCATCACCGCCGCCGCCGGCGGCAGCTACGTTCTCGACTACGAGCGCATCACCCCGGCGACGATCAACAACCCGGCGTTGACCGAGCACACGGCGCCCACCCTCGCCCGGGTAGTGGGAGAACAGAACGTCGAGGTGCTGCCGCCGACCATGGGCGGAGAGGACTTCGCCATCTTCGCCAACGAAGTCCCCGGCTTCTACTATCGCCTCGGCGTCTCCCATCCGGACCATCCCTCCGGCGGCCACCACACCCCCGAATTCCGCGCCGACGACGCCTCCGTGCCGGTGGGCATGCGGGTGATGAGTCAGGTGCTGTTGGATTACCTGGAAAGCACGCCGGGATCGTGACTCGGAGGGCGCTAGACTCTGATCGTGGTCCAGGACCTTCAGTATCACTTTGAGCGAGCGGTGAGCCCCATTCGGCATCTTTCGGCCAGCACTATCGCTGTTCTTGTCGTCCTGTCGCTGCCGCTCGCCGCCCAGAACCCCACCCCCACCCGCGAGCAAGAACTCGCCCGCGTCCGCCAGCAGATCCAGCAGCTCCGTAGCGAGGTTGCCAACGCCCAGCAGCGCGAGTCGAGCGCCGAAGGGCGCCTGGCGCTGGTCGAGGCGGAGTTGCGGCTGCAGTTGGAGCAGGTGGCGGAGGCGCGGGCGGCGCAGGCGGTGGCCGAGGATCGGGTGGTGAAGGCGGAGTCTGCCGTCGCCGCTCTGGAAGATCGGCTGGCGGCGGTACGGAAGGATCTGCAGGGCCGGCTGGCCTCCCTTTACCGGCTCGGGGGACACGGCTACGTGCGGCTGTTTCTTTCCCTGCGGCCCGGCGATGGCGGCTCCGACGGCATGTTGGAGTCGGTGCGGATGTTGCGCTATCTGGTGCGCCGGGATTCGCGCTCGTTTCGCGAGTATCAGGAGATCCACGACGGCCTGGCGAAGCAGCGCGAGACCCTCGTCGCCCAGCAACAGGAAGTGGAGGGATGGCTGGCCGAGGAGGAGACCCGGCGGCAGCGGCTGGCCACCATGCGTTCCCGCCAGGAAGCCTTGTTGGCGGAACTGGGCGGGCGCCGACGGGACCTCCAGGCGCAGGCTTCGGCATTGGCGGATCGTGAGAGCAAGCTGGCGACCTTTCTCGATTCTCTTTACGGCCGCAGCGGTCGGGATCTCACCGGTCGGCCGATACAGGACTTCCGCGGCATCCTCGATCGGCCGGTGGCCGGCTCGGTGACGGAGCGCTTCGGTCCGCGGCGCGATCCGCGCTACCAGACGCAGGTGCCTCACAACGGCGTGTCCTTCGCCACCCGCGCCGGCGACGAGGTCCAGGCCGTTTACCCCGGCACGGTGCTCTTCGCGGCTCCCTTTGGGGGCTACGGGCCGACGGTGATCGTGCACCACGCGGGGCGGGTATTCACTTTGTATGCAGGGCTTTCCAGCCTCCGGGTGGGGCGCGACGATGTGCTATCTTTGGGCGATGTCGTGGGCCGATCTTCCGACTCCCTGTACTTCGAGATTCGCGTGGAAAATCGCCCGGAAGACCCTCTTCAGTGGTTTCGCTCCGGCCTCTAGGCGCGAAGCCCAGTTCTCGGCCCGCTAAGGAGTCCGAAGGAGTTTCCCGATGAGCCGTGGTCGCTTCACCTTTTTTCTGATCTCCGCCGTCTTGGTGCTGACCTTGCTCACCGGAAGCCTGCTGGGCACCGTGCGTGCGGATACCCCGGATGGCGACGATTCCCTGTACAAGTACCTTTCGGTGTTCACGGAGGTCTTGAGTCTGATCCGTCAGGCCTACGTCGACAGCCCCGAGATCGGCGATCTGATGACCGGTGCCCTCGACGGCACGACGGACGCTCTCGACCCCTTCTCCTTATACGTGCCGCCGGGCCAGGTGGAAGGCTACGTGGCGGCGGCCGAGAGCGGTGAACGGTTGACCGGGCTGACCCTCCTGAAGGAGCGTGGGGTGGCCTACGTGGTGGCCGTGACCCCCGGCGGCCCGGCGGCCGAAGCCGACCTCCGGCTGGGCGACCTGGTGGCACGCATCGACGGCGAATTGACCCGCGAGATGCCCCTTTGGGAGGTGCAGCAAGGTCTCGGTGGCGAAGTGGGAAAGCAGGTGAGGCTGGAGGTCATCCGCCAGGGAGAGACTCTTGAAAAGACCATCGAGCTGGGCGCCTTCGAGGCTTCCGGCATTGCCTTCGAGGAGGCCGATGGACTGCCCGTGGCGCGGTTGAGTGCACTCGATGCGGCGAGCGTCGAAGCGCTGCGTTCCTATCTGCGGGAGCTGGAATCGGACCGGCTGCTGCTCGACCTGCGGCGCTCATCGGCGGGCGACCCGGAGGTGGCCTTTGCCCTGGCGGATCTCTTTGCCGAGGGCGATCTGGGAACGCTCCAGGAGCGCAGTGAGGCGGTGGCGACCTTCACGTCGAGCGGCGAGCCTTTGTGGAGCGGCCGGTTGGTGTTGCTGGTCGGTCGTGGCACCTTCGGTCCTGGCGAGATCCTCGCCACGGTGCTGCGCCAGAAGACCGACGCGGAGTTGGTCGGTGAGCGCACTTTCGGGTGGGCCGGCGAGCGCGCCTCGGCGGATCTCGCTTCCGGCGGGCGTTTGTTCTACACCTCCGCCTTTTACACCGGACCGGACGGCGAACCCCTCTCCAGCAGCCTCAGTCCGGATACCCGGGTGCGCCGCATCGACGCAGGCTTCGGCGATGGCGAGGTGTCGATGGAGGAACTGATCTTCCGTCGCGGCCTGGAGCGCCTCAAGGCCGAGGACGAAGCCGAACCCCTAGAGCAGCAAGCGGCCTAGGGAGCCCGTGGTGAAAGTCCTGTGGGCCGCGTTGGAAACGCCTTGCCTTGATTGGCAAGGCGTCGAAGCGCAAGCGATGCGGTGTTCATCGTTGAGCTTCGACAACGTAGCCAAGGAAGGCAAGCCGTCCCAACCCGAAGGGCGCATGGGGGTTATGGCGCTGCGGCGGCGTTGCTCCTCGTCAACGATGGCTCGGCATCGTTTCCTCGTCGCGCCTTGCCGGAGCGCCATAAGACCCATGCGCGCGACCCGCAGGTCTTTCTCCACGGGCTCCTGACCTACTCTTCCTCCGATGGTGAAAAGAACCCGCCGCCGGCGGAAGAAGCAGGTGGGCATGGGGGGAGTGCTCGCCTTTCTGCTCATCGCCATCGCCGGCGTGGCGGCGATGTACGGTGCCTATCGCTGGTTCTACGGTGTCGATCCGGATTCCCGGACGTCCGGTCAGGGCACGCCGAGTGAGGCTGACGAGACGCCAAACCCGGCAGCCTCCACTCATTCACCCGCCAGTCCCTACGCACCGCCCCCCGCTTTGCCCTCGGTACCCGAGCCGGGGGCGCCGCTGCCGGCGGACGAATCGCCTGCTCCGACCGAGGTTCTGCCGGAGGAACCGCCGCCGGCCGGTGGTGAGGTGCGCCTCGCCCTGGTGATCGACGACCTCGGCCGTAGCCTGGAAGACGTGCGCTCCTTCGAGGAACTCGGGGTGCCGGTGACCTATGCGGTGTTGCCCTTCGAAAGCCGGACCCCGGACGTGGTGGAGGCGCTGCAGAGCCGCGGGGCGGAGATCTTGCTCCACCTGCCGATGGAAGGCCGCGGCGGGGCGAATCCGGGGCCTGGCGCGCTGCTTGCCGGTATGTCTCCGGACGAGCTGGTGGCGGCGACCCGCGCCGCCCTGGCGGCGGTGCCGCCGGCCCGCGGGGTCAACAACCACATGGGGTCCGTGCTGACCGCCGACGGTCCCTCGATGGCGTTGATCCTGGAGGTCGTCGCGGCGGACGAGCTCTTCTTCCTCGACTCCCGGACGAGTCCCGAGAGCGTCGGCTACCGCATGGCGGTGGAGAGGGGCCTGCCGGCCGCCGAGCGGGACGTGTTTCTCGATCCCGACCCGGCCGATGAGGCGGTGCGCTTTCAGTTCCGCCGGATGCTCGAAGTGGGCCGCCGCCAGGGCGCCGCCATCGCCATCGGGCATCCCCTGCCCGGTACCTTGCGGGTGCTGCGCGAGGAGGTCCCCAAGGCCGTCGCCCAAGGCTACCGTTTCGTGCCGGTTTCCTACCTACTCGACCGCACCGGCCTGCCGGAGTAGTCAACCCTCCCGCAGCACCGCCAGTGGCCGCACCGTCAACGCCCGGACGCTGGCGGCCAGGCCGGCGAGGGTGCTCAACGCCACGGTGATGCCGAAGGCGACGATCAGCAGGGCTGGCTGCAAGGCGGCGTCGATCTCGAAGCCCTGTTCGAGCACGCCCCAGGCGAGAAGCGCCGAGGCGGTGACTCCCACCAGGCCCGCAACGGCGCCGATCAGGGAGTACTCCACCGCAAATCGGGCGACCACTCCCAGGCGGGTCACCCCCAGGGTTTTGAGCAAGGCCACTTCGCCGCCGCGGCGGGCGGCCCCAGCTCCGATCGCCCCGGCCAGAATGGCGAGGCCCGTGAGCACCGTGAATCCGCCCAGCAGGCGCACCGCCAATCCGATGCGCCTGAGCAGGCCGGCGACCTTGCCGAGGATTTCGCCGAGGCGCAGAACGGTGATGTTCGGAAAGGTCGCGGCCAGGCGGTCCTGCACGGCGCCCTCGCGCTCCTCCGGCAGGCGCACCGTGGCGACTCGCTGCTGCGGCGCGTCGGCCAGGGCGCCGGGCTCCGCCACCAGGAAGAAGTTGAGGCCGAAGGTTTCCCACTGGACGGTGCGCAGGCTGGTGACGGTGAGGTCCAGGGGCACGCCCTGGATGTCGAAGGTCAGGCGGCTACCGACGGTGACTCCGAGGCTGTCGGCGAACTCCTTCTCGACGCTCAGCTCGTCGAGATTCGGATCGCTCCATAAGGCGCCTTCAACGATGCGGTTGTCCTCCGGCAATTCGTCGAGGTAGGTGAGCCTCTGCTCACGGGTCAAGGCCCAGCGGCGGGAGCTTTCCTGCTCGGTCTCGTCTTCCGGACGGATGTCTTCCTCGAGGCGGATGCCCTCACCGTCGATGGCGGTCAACCGACCCATCACCACCGGCACCGAATCGAGGCGGCGGGCCTCCGCGTCGGAGAGCACCGTCTGCACCTCTTGCCACTGATCCGGCTGGATGTCGACCAGGAATACCGTCGGCGCGTCGTCCGGGATCTGGGTGGTGAGTCGGTTGCCGAGCTGGCGTTCGACCTGTGCCATGGTGGTGACCACCAGCACGCCGAGACCGAGGGCGACCATGGCGCCGCGGGTGCCGGCGCCGGGGCGGCCGAGGGCCGCCAGCCCATGCCGTAGCCAGGGATTGCCGCCGGCACCCCGCGCTCGCGATGGGCGGGTGACCAGAGCGGTGACCAGCCGGGCGGCGCCGGCGAGGAGCGCCGCGGCGGCCAGCAGAATGCCGGTGAAGGCCGCCCCCAAAGTCAGAGAGCGGGCCTGGAGGGCGGCGAAGGCGGTGATGCCGGCGATCAGAGTGAGGGCGGTGAGGGCATTCGCCCAGCGGCTCGGCGGCGGCGGCTCGGCGCTCCGCCGGAAGGCCCGGGCCGGCGGCAGCCGCAGGACCGTGGTCAAGGGCGCGATGCTGAACAGCAGCGCCACGCCGAGGCCCAGTCCCAGTCCCCGCACTAGCGCCGCCGGCTGCCACGGCACGATCAGCTCCGCCGGGATGAGATCCGGGAACAAGGCCGGCAGGATGCGCTGCAGGACGGTGCCGGCGACCAAGCCCACCAGGCTGCCGGCGAGGGCCAGCAGGCCGGTCTGCAGCAGGTACAGCCGAAAGGCCTCGCGCGGCCGCAGACCCAGGCATTTGAAGATCGCCAGCGCGTCGTAGCGGCTGGCGAGCCAGGCGCGAATGGTCTGGCCGATGCCGAGGCCGCCGACCAGCAGGGACAAGAGCGCAGTGAGGCCGAGAAAGCGGTCCACCCGGCTGACTCCCTGGCGCAGCGAAGGTTGCGCCTGGCGCGCCGTCTCTACCCGAAAGTAGGGCGGCAGGACTTCGTCGAGGGTCTCCGCCAGGGGCGCGGGATCCGCCACCGAATCGGCCAGCCGCAGCAGCGTGCGGTGGGAGACGCGGCTACCCTTCTGCACCAGGGAGGTGCGCGCCAGGCCGTCGAGGGACACGAACACCCGTGGCCCGAGGGCGAGGCCCACCTGGAGGCGATCCGGCTCCGCCAGCAGCCGTCCGGCGATGCGGAAGTCTTCGCCGCCGATGCGCAGCGGGTCTCCAACGTCGAGGCCGAGGCGCGACAGCAGTTCCGGCGCCACCACCGCGGCGTCTGGAGTGAGCAGTTCCGTCAGCGGCCGGGGCGGATCCGTTCGCAGATCGCCGTAGAAGGGGTAGCCGTCGCCGACGGCCTTGAGTTCCACGAGTTGACTGCCGCCGACGGTGTTCCCTTCCGGGGTCACTACCAGGGTCGCCAGTTCCTTGACCTCGACCCGCTCGGCGATGCGCGGGTCGCTCAGCGCCTGAGCGGCCTCCGGCGGTAGGGGACGGCGACCGCTCAGGGCGAGATCCGCCGCCAGCAGGCTGCGGGATTGGGTACGAATACCGGCTTCCAATCCCGCCGACAGGCCGGCCACCGACACCACCGCCGTCACTCCCACCGCCAGGCAGGCGATGAAGAACAGAAGCTGGCGCCGGGTGCCGCGGGACTCGCGCTTGAGCAGTTGCCAATACGTCCTAGCCTTCAACGGCGACCCCCTGGGGCGCGGCGACGGCGACCTCGCCCGCCTGGCCGGTGGCGGTTTCTTGGCGCTCGATGCGCCCGTCGCGCAAGTGGATCATGCGGTCGGCGCGGGCCGCCACGCCGCGGTCGTGGGTGACCACCACCAGGGTCGTGCCCTGCTTTCGCCGCAGGTCGCCGAGGAGGGTGAGCACGCCCTCGCCGGTGGCGCTGTCGAGGTTGCCGGTGGGTTCGTCCGCCAGCAGGATGTCCGGTTGGGCGGCGAAGGCCCGCGCCAAGGCGACTCGTTGCTGCTCGCCGCCGGAAAGCTGCGCCGGATAGTGGTGGCCGCGCTCGCTCAAGCCCACCGCCGCGAGGAGGTCTGCGGCACGCTCCGCCGCATCGCCGGCGCCGAGTAGCTCCAGCGGCAGGGAGACGTTCTCCTGGGCGGTGAGATTGGACAGTAGCTGGAACGACTGAAATACGAAGCCGATGCGGTGGCGCCGCAGCAGGGCGAGGCGGTCTTCGGACCAGTCATGGATGACCTCGCCGTCGATCCGCACTTCCCCGGAGGTGGGTCGATCGAGACCGGCGATCATCGCCAGCAGGGTGGATTTGCCGCTGCCCGACGGCCCCAGGACCGCCACCGATTCGCCGGCGGCAATGGTCAGGTCAAGGTCGTCGAGGAGGGTGATCATCCGCTCGCCGGAAGGCAGGCGGTGGGTCAAGGAGCGCAGCTCGATGCGCGGAACGGTCGGTTCTTTGCCGGTCGGTTCTTTGGTAGAGACGGTCATGCCGAAGGTTGTGACTCGCTATGCAGTGGAGGGTGAGGCGATCGGACGGCGGGCCGGCGACGAGACTCGTCAATCGGTCGCCGACCTTCGTACAATAGGCCGATGACCTGCACCGGCCTCTGTGTAACGCGTGAAACGTGCCGTTTCTTTCCGTTCGTCGCCCTTTTGTTGCTGATCGCGGCCGCTGCGGCCTGCGGCGGCGCTGCCACGGTGCCTCCAGCGGCGTCGGAGGACTTGCCCCCGATCGGAGCCGAGCCGGTCGCCGACCCATCGGACGCCGGTGTGCTAGTGGTCTTCCTCGGCGATAGCCTCACCGCCGGCTACGGCCTGGCCGAGGAGGAGGCCTTTCCGGCCCTGGTTGGGGACCGCCTGACGGCGGACGGCCTGCCCGTCCGGGTGGTCAACGCCGGGGTGAGTGGCGATACCAGCGCCGGCGGCCTGTCCCGCATCGACTGGATCCTGCGTCAGCGGCCGGATGTGGTGGTGGTGGAACTCGGCCCCAACGACGGCCTGCGCGGCCAACCCCTCGCCGCCATCGAGGACAATCTGCGCCAGATCATTCAGCGTAGCCGGCGAGCCGGCGCGCGGGTTCTTCTGGTGGGGATGCAACTCCCGCCGAGTCTCGGTCCGGAGTACACGGCGGGTTTTCGGGATCTCTACGGCCGTCTGGCGGAGGAGCTCGACGTGCCGCTGGTGCCTTTCCTGCTCGCAGGGGTGGCCGGCGAGGCGGACCTGAACCTGGCGGACGGCATCCACCCGAACGCCCGCGGCCATCGGCGCATCGCCGAGACCGTGGCGCCGTATCTGCGAGAGGTGATCGAAGGGGGGGCTTAGCCCCTCCGTTCCAAGGCCTTGGCTTCGTCCCACAGGGCGTCCATCTCTGCGAGGGTCGCCGTTTCGAGCTGCCGGCCGGTGGCTTCCAGGCGCTCTTCGATGTGCCGGAAGCGGCGCCGGAACTTGCCGTTGGCGCCGGCTAGGGCGGCTTCCGGATCGATCTCCAGCTTGCGCGCTAGATTGGCGACGGCGAACAGCAGATCGCCAATCTCTTCGCTTTGGCGCGGTCCGTCCTGGGCCTCGATCTCGCCTCGCAGCTCGCCGATCTCCTCTTCGATCTTGTCGAGCACGTCCCCGGCCCGGTGCCAATCGAAGCCCACGCCGGCCGCTTTCTGGGTCAGCCGGTAGGCACCGGCCAAGGCCGGCAGGGAACGCGGGGCTCCGGCCAGCAGGCCGCCGTCGGTTGCTTTCTTGCGGGCGAGCTTGCGCCGCTCCCAGGCCTGCTCGACGGCGGCACGGTCTTTGAGGGCGCGGTCGTCGCCATCGCCGAAGACGTGGGGGTGACGCTCGATCATCTTGCGGTACACCCCTTCGATGGCGTCAGCTGCGGTCAAGGCGCCGGCCTCCTCTCCCAGCCGGGCGATGAAGGCCGTCTGAAACAGCAGATCACCGAGTTCTTCAGCCACTTGGTCCCAGTCCTGTTGGTCGATCGCATCGGCCAGCTCGTGCGCCTCTTCGAGCAGGTAAGCGCGGACGCTCGCCAGAGTTTGTTCGCGATCCCACGGGCAGCCGTCCGGTGCCCGCAGACGGGCGACCAGCTCGACGAGGCGGTGGAGATCGGGCGAAGCGGTCACGGCGGAGGGATGAGCTGGGCGATGGAATCCGGGTCGACGACCGCAGGCTGGTGAGAAATGCAAGCTGGCTTGCTACGATATCCCACCGTCCAGGGAGAGAAGTGCTTTCTCATGCGATCCGGCAATGGGTTCGACTGCAACGGGTTTCAACCCAACAACGACAGGGATGGAGCGATCACGGTGAGCGACGGCGAGATTAAGGTTACGGATAAGCGGATGTTCACCCCAGATGGGGAATTGCGCGAGGAATACCGATCCCTGGAGCGGGCCGAGCCGGCGCCGGCTCGGCCCGACGAGAGCGCGGCGTCCGAGGTGAGCGCGCCTCCCGCGGAGCCGGTCGAGGCGGCGGCACCGGTCGCGGGCGAGGCGGAGTCCGGCAGCCCCGAGATCGAGCGCACCGACCCGGCGGAGACGCAGGCCTTCATGGAGCTGGTGGCGATGCTCGCCGAGCCGGCGGCGATGTTTCTCGGCGATATGCCGCTGCCGGACGGGCGGGTGACCCAGAACCTCGAAATGGCCCGCATGCACATCGATCTTCTCGAAGTGCTCGCCAAGAAGACCCGCGGCAACCTCAATTTGCAGGAAAAGTCCGCGTTGGAAGATGTGCAGTACCGCCTGCGCTCACGCTTCGTCGAGAAACAGGGGTAGCTAGCCTGCCTTTCTCACCCAGCCACCTACTGCGAGGTCGTATGCCACTGAATCTGCTGCGTTATCCGCGGAACCTGCTCTTCGACGTACTGCGAGTACTCCTTCATCGCAGAACCCGCGGATGCCTTGCATCTCCAGCGACCTACGGCCTCTCGCTACGGTCGCTGGTGAGAAAGGCAGGCTAGTTGCGTCCTGCTCTTCGGATCGCCATGGCGGCGGTCGTGCTGGCAGGAATCGCCTCGGCCGGAGCCGTTCCGGCGGCCGAGGCCCAGGATCAGGTGCGCCGGGTGGGAGGCATCGAACTGCCGCTGGGGGCGCAGGACAATCTCATTCAGCTTCGAGAACGCTGGAGTCGCTGGGAGGCCGCCTTCGACCAGGGGCAGGGCCACGTTGCCGAACAGTCTGTCGAGGTGCTCCTGGAGACCGCCCGCAACCTCGGTTTCGAGCGTTTGCCGGATCTTTCCATCGCCGCCTCCGCACGGGCCGTCGAGGCGGCGCATCGAGGGCAGTTCGAGCGCGCCGAACTGGCCTTGAATTCCGCCGAGAAGTTCGATCCCGGTCGCCCGGAGACAGCTTTTGCCAGCGCCGTCGTTCACCGCGCGGCGGGACGTTCCTGGGCGGCCTTGACCGCGTCCTTCGGCGGCTACCTGCGCGCTTGGCGCCTGCCGACGGAGCGGCGGGTGATGTGGCTGAACGTCGAATTCGTGGTACTCGCCTCGCTGCTCCTCGCTGGTGCGCTGTTTCTAGCCTTGCAAATGGCCACCAAGGGGGGGTCGCTGTTTGCCGATGTGGTCAAACGGTGGGTACGCTGGTTGCCGTCGGCGCTGGCCTATCCGTTGGCCGCTCTGTGTTTGCTGTGGCCCCTCGCTTTGCCCCAGGGCCTGCTCTGGTTGGCGGTCTACTGGTCGGTGCTGCTGTGGGGATACGGTTCCGCCAGCGAACGGGTGGTGCTGGTGATCCTCTGGCTGCTCCTGGGCGTTTCGCCGCTGCTGCTGGAAGGGCAGCGCGCCCGCCTCGGGGTGGCCCTTTCGCCGCCCGCTCGGGCCCTCGATCAACTCACTGCCGGCCGCCTCTACGGTGAGCTTTTCAGCGACCTGGGGGGCCTCCCCTCGCTATTCCCGGAGGAGCCGGCGGTGGAGCATTTGCTGGGCGACCTGCACCGTCGCCTCGGCTACTGGCCGGCCGCCCGCAGCCTGTACGAACAGCTCGACGAGGGCGACTCGGGGTTCCCCGCGGTGCAGATCAACCTCGGCGTATTCCACTTCCAGCAGGAGAAATACTCCGATGCGGTGCGCTACTTCCAGCGTGCCTCGCAGGCCGATCCACAGAACGCCAAGGCTTTCTTCAACCTCAGCCAGGCCTATTCCGAGGAGTACCACTTCAGTGAGTCGAGCGCTGCCCTGTCGCGGGCACAGGATCTCGACCGGCGGCAGGTCGGGCGGTGGCTGGCGGAGGCCGAGCAGGGGCAGGTTCGCTCGACCGACGAGGGCATCGGCCGGGCGCCGGAAATCCGGGACCAACTGGTCGCTTTGCAGCGTAGCGACACCCTGGCCTCGCGCCTCAGCGCGGCCCGCCGGTGGCTGACCCTGGCGCTGGCCGGCGGGGTGTTCCTCGCCGCCCTGGCGCTTCACCTGCTGCGCCGCCGCTTCGGCTACGCCAGCCCGTCGCTGTCGGACGTCGGCGGCGGCTGGGCGGACCGGGTGGTGCGCTTCCTCGTGCCGGGCTTCTTCTCGGCGGAGGTCGGCTACGGGCTGCGCGCCTACCTCACTCTCCTCGTACCGACGACGCTGGTGATGATCCCGCTGTCGCGTTACTTCGCCTATCCGGTGCCCTTCGGGGTAGATCCCGGGCGGCAACTGGTGTGGACCCTGTGTGTCGCCGGTTGGGTCGTGTTCTACGGCCTGCGCCTGGCGATGGAGGTCCGAAACCCCGCCTGAGGGCGGAGGAAGAGGCCATGACCGTCGAAGGCACCCTCGATGTTTTCAACCTGCCGGAGATCCTCCAGTTGGTGGCTCAGCAGCGCAAGACCGGCATTTTGACGGTCCAGGGCGAGAGCAACATCGTGGCGATCTCCTTTCTGCAGGGGGATGTGGTGGCGGCGGACGCCCTTGACCGGACCGTCGAGGCCGGCCTGCGGGAGGTGCTGGTGCGGGACGGCATCGCGACCGCCGAGGCGCTCGAGAGCGTGGAACTGGGCGAAGGTGAGATGCGGCCGATGGATCGCTGGGTGGAGCACGGGGTGGTGACCCGGGAGCAGGTGCTGGCCGGCTTGCGCAAGCAGACCTTCAGCGTGCTGCAAGGACTGCTCGGTTGGACCCGCGGCGACTTCAAGTTCTACTCCGGCGACGAAGTCTCCTTCGAAGAGGGACTGCGGCCGATCTCCATCGAGGAACTCTTGGTGCGCTCGATCGCCGACGAAGAGCCGGCGGATGTACCCGACAAAATGTTCGAGTACGAGGGCTCCTACCGGCAGGTGCCACGCCTCGGCCTGGAGGTTCGGGAGCGGGTGCCGCGGGTGCCCTCGCCGGAAGAGATCCCCGGCGTCCTCTACCTGTTGCCGGACGAGCGCGAGGTACTCGAGCACCTGGATCGGCCGCGCAGCGTGGCGGCGCTCAGCGCCGCCACCGGCCGTGACGAAAACAGTGTCCGGCTGGCGCTCTTCCGGGTGCTCGAGATGGAGGTGGTGGAAACCCACGAGGAGCCCGACGAGGTAGCCTCGCTGTTCGATGTGCCGGCGGCCGAGGCTAGCGATTCCTTGGGCGAGGACGGTTCCCTCGCCGAGCCGCCGGATCCGCGCGAGGCGACCGCCGCTGACCCCGGCGAGGACACCTTGCCCCATCTGCTGCCGGTGGCCGACGCTGAGGATTCGGTGGCCGAGGCGACCGCTGCAGAGGGGCGGCTCGACGTCTCTTCCGAGGTCGAGGAGCTAGGCGGCGAGGCACTGGACGATACGGATCTGGAGTTCGACCTTCCGCTACCCGGGGACCTGGATGCGACCGGCGTCAAGGCGGATCTGCCGGAAGCGGACCTCGACCTCACCCTCACCGGCGTCAAAGCGCCGCCGCGCCGCCGGTTTCGCGGTCTGGAAGGATGGGTGGGCCGTAGCCTGGGGCTGCTGCTGGCGGTGCTCTTCCTGCTCGCTCTGGCGGACTCCCCGCTGCGCCTCTTCGCTCCCCTCGACGATCAGCGGGAAGAGCGCGCCGTGCAGGCGAATGCCCGTCTCGGAGCGGCCGCCGTCAAGCTGGACCGCGCTTTGAAGACCTCCTATCTGCTCTCCGGGGCGTTCCCGGCCAACGCCGCGATTCCCATCGCCGGCGGCCTCGTCCACCCGGCGGACCTCGAATCCGGAGGCGGCCTGCGGGTGTTGTGGCAGGTCACCGACAGCGGCTACGACCTGACCCTCGCCGGCACCGCCGGTGGCCCCGCCTCTACCGAATCGGTGGTCGAAAACTTCTATCTCGATCCGGCCTTCGTGGCGCTATCGGACAACGGCGCCACTGTCCCGCTGGTACTCCTCGATTAGCAGGGGGGCTGCGCCCCTTCACCGCCAAGAAGTGCCATTCTTTGCGGCATTTCCCCATCTTCGGCGGCTGATGTCGCCGCCTCGCCTGTCGGATTGGAAGCGATCTGCTCTGGTCGCAGACCGCTTTCATGCACCGTCGATCTCAATTCCTGAACGCGGAAACCTTCGGGTCATGACGACCGTCAGAAACGCTTCTCCGGTCGCCTCTCCCCGCGGCCTGGAATAAATCTAAGTCTATTTTTGTCATATTGAGTGAAACGTGCGCTTGACAGTCGCACACTAAGGTCTTATCGTTGGATCCACGGCGGGCTTCGGTCTTTCCTCGATGCAGGCTAGGGGGCGAGTTCGAGATTCCGCGGTTTCGTTGAAGAATTCAGCAGGAAACAGGAGCAAGCAACCTATGAGCAAGATCATTGGCATTGACCTCGGCACCACCAACAGCGTGGTGGCCGTGATGGAAGGCACCGAAGCCAAGGTGATCCCCAACGCCGAAGGCAACCGCACCACCCCTTCGGTGGTGGCCTTCGCCAAGGACGGTGAGCGACTGGTGGGCCAGGTGGCGAAGCGCCAGGCGGTGACCAACCCCACCAAAACGATTTTCTCCATCAAGCGCTTCATGGGCCGCCGGTTCGAGGAGGTCAACGAAGAGCAGAAGATGGTTCCCTACGCAGTCGAGGCGTCGGAGAACGGCGGCGTTCGGGTGATCGTGGACGACAAGCGTTTCTCGCCGCCGGAGATCTCGGCGATGACCCTCGGCAAGCTCAAGCAGGCGGCTGAGGATTATTTGGGCGAGAAGGTCGAGAAAGCGGTGATCACCGTGCCGGCCTACTTCAATGACTCGCAGCGGCAGGCCACCAAGGACGCCGGCAAGATCGCCGGCCTGCAGGTGGAGCGGTTGGTCAACGAGCCGACCGCCGCGGCGCTCGCCTACGGCCTCGACAAGAAGACCGACCAGACCATTGCCGTCTATGACTTCGGCGGCGGTACCTTCGACATCTCGATCCTCGAGGTGGGCGAGGGTGTGGTCGAGGTGAAGTCGACCAACGGCGACACCCATCTGGGCGGCGACAACATCGACCAACGGATCATCGAGTGGCTGCTGGAGGAGTTCAAGAAGGACCAGGGCGTCGACTTGGCGCAGGACGCGATGGCCCTGCAGCGCCTCAAGGAGGCGGCGGAGAAGGCGAAGATCGAGCTGTCGAGCGCTCAGTCGACGGAGATCAATCTGCCGTTCATCACCGCCGATGCGTCCGGTCCGAAGCACATGAACCTGACCCTCTCCCGCCCCAAGCTGGAGCAGCTCGTCGAGCCGATCATCCAGCGTTCGGCGGATCCCTGCCGCCAGGCCTTGAAGGACGCCGGCTTGAAGGCGGATGAGATCGACGAGGTGGTGCTGGTCGGTGGCCAGACCCGCATGCCGGCGATTCAGCAGTTGGTCACCGAGGTGTTCGGCAAAGAGCCCAACAAGGGCGTCAACCCGGACGAGGTGGTCTCGATCGGTGCCGCTATCCAGGGCGGCGTGCTGCGCGGCGACGTGACGGACGTGCTGCTCTTGGACGTGACCCCGCTGTCGTTGGGCATCGAAACCCTGGGCGGCGTGTTCACCAAGCTGATCGAGCGCAACACGACCATTCCGTCGCGCAAGAGCGAGACCTTCTCGACGGCGGCGGACAACCAGACCTCCGTCGAGGTCCACGTTCTGCAGGGCGAGCGCGAGATGGCGGCGGACAACCGCACCCTCGGGCGCTTCCACCTGGTGGGCATTCCGGCGGCTCCGCGGGGCATGCCGCAGATCGAGGTGACCTTCGACATCGACGCCAACGGCATCGTCAACGTGTCGGCGAAGGATCTCGGCACCGGCAAGGAGCAGAAGATCACCATCACCGCGTCGAGCGGCCTCGACGACAAGGAAATCGAGAAGATGGTGGGCGAGGCGGAGTCGCACCGCGACGAAGACCAGGCCCGGCGCCAGCAGATCGAAGCCCGTAACCGGTTGGACAGCTTGGTCTACGCCACGCAGAAGACCTACGACGAGAACAAAGAGAAGCTCGGCGCCGAAGAAAAGGGCGTGATCGAGTCGGCCCTGGAAGAGGGCAAGAAAGCCCTCGACGGCGAGGACGCGGCGGCCATCGAAGCGGCCGCGACCAACCTCGAGCAGGCCAGCCACAAGATCGCCGAGGCGATGTACAAACAGCAGGCCGAAGCGGCCGGTGCCCCGGAGGGCGCCGAGGCCGGTGCTGACGGCGCGGACGGTGCCGCCGAAGCGGACGACGACGTGGTCGATGCGGAGTTCGTCGACGTCGACGAGAAGGCCGGCTGAGGCGGGACCCGGAGCCGGCGGCGCGGAGCTAGCTTTTCGCGCCGCCGGACTTCTTTTTCTCGACACCGTTTTTCATCGAGGCTCCCGCTGGGGGCCTCTCCATCGAAGGAAGAACCATGGCCCGTCCAGGCAAGTCCGGCTACGTGATGATCAGCGTCGTGGCGGAGCGCTTCGGCATCCACCCGCAGACCCTGCGTCTCTACGAGCGGGAAGGGTTGATCACTCCTCACCGCAGCTCCGGCAATACCCGCCTCTATGACGAGCGCTCGCTCGATCGCCTGGAGACGATTCTGAATCTCACCCGGGAGATGGGAGTGAACCTCGCCGGCGTCGAGGTGATCCTCCACATGAAGGAGCAGCTCGAACGCCTGCAAAGCAAGCTCGAGCAGCTCGGTGCCCAGGTGCAGCAGGAAAACAGCGATCGCCGCGCTGGAATCCATCGCACCCATGCCCTGGTGCGAATCCGCAGCGGTCCGCCGGCCACCGTCGAGCGCAAGGCGAAGGACGGCTCGGACGAGTAGAGACGGAAGGGCTGAACATCTCTGCTACGATCGCCGCCATGGTCGCCAGCGGAACCACAGCGGATCCGTGTGCCGAATGCGGCGGCCGGGGCTGGCTCTTTACCACCGAAGGCGGGGTTCGCAAGGCCCGCCCGTGCCCGTGCCGGGAGCGTGATCTGGCCGAGCGCCGGCTAGCGTCGGCACACATTCCGGACCGCTATCGCGGCTGCAACCTCGACAACTTCCAGGTTCAATTGGCGGGCGAAGGCCCGGAACTCCAGGGCGCCCTTTCCCTCTGTCGGCAGTACCGCGATAGCTTCCTCACCCTCGACGGCAAGCTGCGCGAGTCCGGTCTGCTGTTCGTCGGTCCGCCGGGGGTGGGCAAGACCCACCTGGCGACAGCTCTCCTGCGCGATCTGATCCAGCGCTTCCGGGTCACCGGCCGGTTCGTCGATTTCACCTCTCTGATTCACCAGATCCAGTCCACCTTCGACCCCGGTTCGCCGGAGTCGAAACGGCAGGTGCTGGATCCGGTGGTCGGCGCGGAGTTGCTGGTGCTCGATGAGCTCGGAGCCCAGAAGCCCACCCCTTGGGTGACGGATATCCTGTACCTGATCATCAACACCCGCTACACCGAACGGCGGCCGACGCTCTTTACTACCAACTACCGGATCGACGAAGGCGGTGCGGGGGAAGGGGCGTCGTCCTTCGGCCAGCTCTCCTCACGCATTCCGCCGATGCTGGTGAGCCGTCTGTACGAGATGGCGCAGCCGGTGGTGCTGTCGGCGGTGGGCGACTTTCGTCGCGAGTTCAAGGTCCACCAGCACCGCCTCGATCCATGAGCTGCGCATCGTGAGTCCGGGGCACCCTCTTGGTGCCTGCGCCGCCCGGGGTGCCTGGGCGCTGCGGGCGAATCCGCGGCTGGTGGCGGTGACGGTGCTCGAGTCGCTGCTGGTCGGCGGGCTGACGGTGATGGGCGCCCTGCTTCCGATCTTCGCTTTGCTCGGCACTCACTCCCTGAGCGACCTGGCCGCCCTCGGCCAGATCCGCGATGTCGAGATGGCGGCGGATTTCTACCTGGCCATCGGCAGTCACTTCTCCGCCGAGCGCGTCCTCAAGGGGAGTCTCGGGGCGATCGCCTTGTGGAGTGTGGCGACTCTCCTGTGGGTCTATCTAGAGGGTGTTCGCTGGGGAGGCGTGGCCGCCGCCGACGCCCGGGGCCAGCACCGCTGTCGGGGGTCCTTCGAAGTGGCTTCCTGGACCGCCCTCCTCGGCTGGGGGCGCCGTTATTTCGGCCGCTTTTTTCTCTTTCTGAACGGCTACGCCGTGGTGATCTCCCTTGTCGTACTGGCGGCCGTGCTGTGTCTCGCCTGGGCGGTGCGCGGCGGCGCGGTGGGCAAGGTGCTGGGCGCGGCGGGCATCTTGCTGATGATTCTGCTGTCCTTCCTCTTACACCTCGGCTTCGGTGTTGGGAGGGCCCTCCTCGCACGTCCCGGCGGCACTATGACGAACGCCTCTCGCGGCGCTGTGCAGGTGCTCCGCCATCGACCTCTGGCGGTCGCGGGATTGGCCGTGGTGGCGGTGGGGGCCAGCTTGACGGTCAGCGCTCTGGTGAGCGCCGGGACCGAGATCGTCAGGCTCTTCGGGGCGGAATTTGGGATGGCCGGGTGGATTCTTCAGATGCTCGCTCAGATCGTCCTCGGTTCCTGCATCGCCGTCTGGCACGGCGGTGCTTTGGCGGCGCTGTCGGCGTGGGCCGCTTCGGGGGCGATGCCGGCGGCCAAGATCAGCCGGGCAGGAGTCGCCGTGGGGGAGGCCTCTTGACGCCTCGCTTACGCTGCCTTTTGCCGTGGGCGTTCCTCGCCGGGGTTCTGGTGGTGTTCTTGTCCTGTGCCCGCACCGTCCCGGAACCTCTGACGCCGGTGGCTCCTCAGCCGGCCGAGGCGGTGAGGGAAGAAGCCGCCAGGTCGGTGGATCGGCGCACCGAACCGTCGCCGCCGCTGCCGCCGACCTCCCTCCCGGCCCCCGGTCCGACCGCCGGTCCTCTCGCCGGCCTCGAAGCGCCGCTGACCCTACGCGTCGGACTGGCGAGCGATCTCGATCGGCTGGCCTTGCCCTGCTGTGAGGCCGGTTGGCGGATCGCCGGTGGCGGCGAACGCCTGGCGCTGGACCGGTCGCTCGAGGTGCGTCCGGCGGCGGATGCTTCGGCGCCGCCGGTTTTCCGCCTCCAGGTGGCGGCGCTGCGCGACGAGGGGCAAGCGGCGGAACTCGCCGGCGACCTGGCACAGCGCATCGGCGCGCCGGCGGATCATGCCTTCGACGCCAACACCGGTCTCTACCGGGTGCGGTTGGGGCGCTTTGCGGAGCGGGCCGAGGCGGACGGGGCGCGCCGCCGTTGGGCTGCGCGGGCGGATCTCACCGGAGCCTGGGTGGTGAGCGAGGGCGGGGTCCTGCGGCAACCGGCCCTCAGGGTGACGGCCGGGAATGAGGATCGATTGCGAGTCCCCGGCCGCTGGCTGGTGATCGAACCGTCCGAAGAGGCCGCCGGGAGTGCTGGAATCGCCTTTGACGGCGGGCGCTACCGCGGCCGCTTGGCGGTGTACCTGAACGATCGCGGCAGCCTCAACGTGGTCAACGAGCTCGAGCTCGAGGACTACCTGCGCGGCGTGGTGCCCGGGGAGATGGGGCCGGAACTCTACAACCGCCTGGAAGCCCTCAAGGCGCAGACGGTGGCCGCTCGCACCTACGCTCTGCGCAACCTTGGCGAGTTCGAGCGCGAGGGCTACGACATCTGCTCCACGCCGCGCTGCCAGGTGTACCGGGGCATGACCGTCGAGCACCCATTGTCCGATCGGGCGATCGCCGAGACCGCCGGTCAGGTGTTGATTTCCGATGGCGACCTGGTGGACGCCCGCTACAGTTCCACCTGTGGTGGTCACACGGAAGACGTCGACAAGGTCTTTCCCCTCGAAAGCTATCGATACCTTCGCGGGGTTCCCTGCGTCGAAGCCGGCGGCCGGGAACTGAACGGTGCTCTGCCGTCCGGGCAGGTCTACCCGGACGCCTTGAGCCGGCAACTGATCGCCGCGCCCGCCGGCTCCCGCGCCCTGGAGCGTCGCCTGGAGGCGCTAGCGCGGCAGGCGAAGATCGCCATCCCGCGCGCTCGGCTGGATTCACTACAGCGCGCCGAAGTGCGGCGTTTCGTCCTCGCCCTGCTCGATCTCCTGCTCGATCCCCGCACCGAGATGGCGCTACCGGATCTGGTGGCGCGGCCGCCGGCCGAGTGGAGCGCCGTGGAGCGGCGGCGGGCGGCGGCGCTGCTGGCGAGCGGTCTGTGGAATGGAGAGGACGGCGAGAGCCTTTCTCCTTCCGAGGTCGAGACGGTGGTCTGGTCGGTCGCTAGGGTCACCGGTCTAGTGGAGATCGTGAGCGGTATCCACCACACCCTGGAGGGCCGCCGCTGGACGGTGCGGACGGCCACCGGCGAATCCGTACTCGAGTTGCCGCGCGACGTCGCCACCTTCAGACGCCGTGGTTCGGAACTCCGCTCCGGCGGCGTTTCCCTGTGGCCTGGAGATCCGGTCCAGTGGGTGCGTTTTGGCGGCCGCCCGGTGGCGGTGCTCCAGGCCGTCGACGGGAGGACCTTTCGACTGCCCGCCAACCGCTGGCGCTCCTGGACGCGCTTTCGTTCGGATCACCGGTTGGCGAAACGGGTGGAGGAGCGCTATCCAGGCCTCGGATTCAGCGGCTTCGAGGTGTTGGAGACCGGGGTGTCCGGCCGGGTGTCGCGCCTCCGGCTGCGCGGCACCGAGAACCGTCAGGAAGAGGTCACCGGTCTCGCCGTGCGCTGGACCCTCGATCTGCCGGATACGCTGTTCACCGTCCGGCGCACCCGCTCCAGGAACGGCGAGCCCGGGTACTTGTTCTCCGGCGGCGGGCTGGGGCACGGCGTGGGCATGTGCCAGAACGGGGCCTTCGCCATGGCGCTGCGCGACCTGACCTACCGGCAGATCCTCGATCACTACTACACCGGTGTGAGCCTAGCGAAGGCGCGCGGCAGGCGGTCTTCGCCGTTGCGGGACTCGGCTCCCGCGCGATAGCATTCTGCCAGCCATTAACCTGCCGCGCGGCTCCGCGCGCACTGTCCACCCTCCCATTCCCGAGGTGCTATGAACGCCGTGGCCGAAGACTCTCCGACGATCGATTTTTCTCTCACCTCCGAGCAGCGGGCGATTCGTGACGCGGCGCGGGATTTTGCCCGCAAGGAAATCGATCCGCTGGTCGAGGAGATCGACGAGGCGCAGAAATTTCCGAGGGAACTCTTCGCCAAGGCCGGTGAACTGGGCTTTCTGGGAATCCTGTTCCCGGAGGAGTTGGGAGGGGCGGACCTCGGCTACGTCGAGTATGTCCTGATCCTCAATGAGATCGGCAAGGTGGATCCCTCCGTCGCCCTGAGCGTGGCGGCTCACAATTCGCTCTGCACCAATCACATCTTCAAGTACGGCACCGAAGAGCAGCGCCGGCGCTGGGTGACGCCGCTCGCCTCCGGCGAGAAAATCGGCGCCTGGAGCCTGACCGAACCGGACGCCGGATCCGATGCCGCCGGAACCCGCACCAAGGCCGAGCGGGTAGACGGCGGCTGGGTCTTGAACGGCGCCAAGACCTTCACCACCCACGGTTCCGTCGGCGATGTGTGCGTGGTCTTTGCGGTGACCGACCCGGACGCCGGTCGCCATCGCAATGTCTCGGCCTTTGTAGTGGAGCACGCGATGGAGGGCTTCCGCCCCGGCAAGAAGGAGAACAAGCTCGGTTGCCGCGCCTCGGACACCGCCGAGGTGGTGATGGAGAACTGCTTCGTGCCGGACGACTACCTGCTCGGCGAGGAGGGCACCGGTTTCCAGCAGGCCCTGGGCATTCTCGACGGTGGGCGCATCTCGATCGCCGCCCTCGGCCTGTCGATCGCCAATGGCTCCTTCGAGGCGGCGCGGGAGTATGCCAAGGAGCGTGAGCAGTTCGGCAAGGCGATCAGCCAGTTCCAGGCGATCCGCTTCTACTTCGCCGAGATGGCGACTCGCATCGCCGCCGCCGAGGCGCTGACCCTGCGGGCGGCAGTAGCGATGGATCGCGGCGAGCGGGTGACCAAGTTGTCTGCCGAGGCCAAGCTCTACACCAGCGAAACGGCGGTTTTTTGCTCCGAACGCGGGGTACAGATTCACGGCGGTTACGGCTTCATCAAAGACTATCGGGCGGAGAAGTACTTCCGCGACTCGAAGATCTGCACCATCGGCGAGGGTACCAGCGAGATCCAGCGTTTGGTGATCGCTCGCCAGCTTCTCAAAGGCGCTTGATGTCGGAGCCCTCCGCCGGGGTGGCCCCACGGCGCCGCGAACTACCCCTCGAAGATCTGCTGGCCGGCCTGCGCGAGCGGAGAACGCGTTTCGTCGCCCGGGCCGTCTCGCGGGTGGAGAACGGCGGTGCCGGCCAGCGTGAACTGGTCGAACGCATTGCCCCGCTCACCGGTCGCGCTCGAGTGGTCGGTTTCACTGGCCCGCCGGGGGCCGGCAAGTCCACCTTGGTGGATCGCTTCGCTCGGCTGTGTCGGGAACGCGACGAGACCGTCGGTGTGCTGGCGGTCGATCCATCGAGCCCATACACCGGCGGCGCGATCTTGGGCGATCGCATCCGCATGCAGTCCCTTTACCTAGACTCCGGTGCCTACATTCGGTCGATGGCGACCCGCGGCGCGATGGGCGGGCTGGCGCGTGCGACCCACGACGCCATCGACGTGCTCGATGCCGCCGGTTTCGACTGGGTGCTGGTGGAGACCGTCGGCGTCGGCCAGGACGAGGTGGACATTGTTCGTAGCGTCGATACGGTGGTGGTGATCACGCTGCCGGGGCTGGGAGACGATATCCAGGCGATCAAGGCCGGCATCATGGAGATTGCCGATGTCTTCGTGATCAACAAGGCGGACCGCGACGGCGTTCACCGCACCGCTCGCGACCTCGAGTCGATGCTCGGCCTGGCGGAGCATCATCCAGACTGGCCGCCGCCGATCTTGAAGACGATCGCTTCCCTCGGCGAGGGGGTGCCGAAGGTGCTCGAAGAAATCGAGCGCCATCGCGCCTGGCTGCACGACAGCGGCCGCCTCGAGGAGCGGCGGGAAGCGCGCCTCCGCCTGCGGGTGGAGGCCATCCTGAAACACCGCATCCTGCAGGCGGCGGACCGCCAGGTGGGTCTAACCCGTGAGGTGCATCGTGGAATGGAAGAAGGAAGCGACCCCTACCGGGTGGCGGATCGCTTGTTCGAAGGCGTGATCGATGGCGGGGTGATTCCCGGCGAGGAGGCGTCATGATTCACGGGGTCGACCACATCGGTATTGCGGTGCACTCCATCGACGAGGCGAAGGGGTTCTACCGCACCCTCGGCCTGGAGATCGAGGCGATCGAAGAGGTGCCCCAGGAGGGCGTGCGGGTGGCGATGATCGATTGCGGCAACACCCACATCGAACTCTTGGAAGCGACCTCCCCGGATTCGCCGGTAGCGAAGTTTCTGGACAGCCGCGGCCCGGGGATCCACCACCTGTGTTTGGCGTCGAGCGATGTCAAGGCCGACGATGCGGCCCTCCGTGAGCAGGGCTACCGGGTGCTGCGGCCGGAACCGACCCGCGGCGCCGGTGGCTGCTGGGTGCAGTTCGTGCACCCCAAGAGCGCCGGCGGGGTGCTGCTCGAACTGTCCGAAAAGGCATCCCCTTGATCGCGCCGGGCGACGTCATCCTGGCGCACCTGGTCAATCCCACGGAGAAATTGTGGGGTGTGCTCGGCGAACTCGGGGTGGCCGGCGTGACCCTGCGCGGCATCAACGTGTCGTCTTTCGACGATTGGGTGGTGCAGGCCGCCCGGGACGATGATCCGAGCCTGGGCTTGTCGACCATGTTCGTGCCGCTCTTCCGCATCGAGCGCATCTTCCTCGACGAGCCGGTCGGGCAGGTGGAGTCTTACTGCCAGCGCTTCGAGCGACGGGTGGGAGTGTCCGTTCTCCAGTACGTCGAAGCCGGTGGTCTGGCAACCCCGCCGGACCAGCAGCCGTCCTAGAATCTCGCTGATAGCAGGACCGAGGTGAAGGGGCGGGGCGCCCCCGGCGAGGCGGCGCCCTCAGCCGCTACTTAATTCGGGGAGAGCCGGCCGATCGCGAGCTCCTCGGAATCGAAGACCTCTAGTACACGATTCAACTGAGTGAGATGCAGGATCGAACGCACTGTGGGAGTGGGGCAGGCGAGGGCAACGTCCCCGTCTTCGGCGCGGCAGTGCTGGACGAGCACGACGAACAGCCGCAGGGCGCTTGAGTCGACGATGCGCACCTTCGAGAGATTCAGAATCAGCAGCAGCTTTCCCGAATCCACCAGCGCCGCCAGTTCGCTACGTAGCGAAGGAGTCGAAGCCGCGTCGATGTCGCCGGTGAGGGCAACGATTTCAATCGGTCCTGCAGAGCGGGTGGAAAGCATCTTTCCTCCAGGAATGCACTCGTGTCCAAACTCCCGTGGGTGACTCTTTGACCGCCGCCGGCGATCGCTTCGATCGGCTTGGGAGAACGACAGTTTTCAGCGCGCAAAGCCCATCCAGCGAAAACGACCGGTTGGCGCTGAACGTCGAGTCAGGCAACTCCGAAGAGCGAGAAACGTAGGAACGAAAGACGGCGGAGAGGAAAAAGATATATACAGCAGGCCATCATTTTATCACAAGTTCTTATTTTCGGCTCGTTCGGAGCGTTTGGGTAGTAGCCCGTCGCTCCGTCGGTCCGCGGTACTACGAGAGCATCTCTCGTAGTACCGAAACTCCCCGCTCCACGATGTCCGGTGGGGCTGAGGTGAAACACAGCCGCAGGTGTGTGGGGTACGGGCCGCAGGACGGACCCGGCGCGAGGAACAAGCCGCGGTCTGCGCAATCCTCCAGGAAGCCGAGCAGGCCTCGCTCGTCGAGGTGCTCCGCGACATCCAGAAACAGGAAGGTACCGCCAGCCGGTGGGCGCTGGCCGAGCCGTTCGGCGACACGTTGGCCGGTCGCGGCATAGCGTTCCTTCGCCTTCCGCAGCCACTCCTGGCCGCTTTCCCCGAGGGCCGCCAAGGCCGCGAGTTGCCCCGCCGTGGGACTGCTGTAGAAGGTGTGGGTCGAAATCTTTCGAACTTCGCCCATGCCGTCGGGAGGTCCCACCAGATAGCCACAGCGGTTGCCGGCCATGCCGTAGGCCTTGGAGAAGGAGTAGGCCGAGAACGTGCGCTCCGGCGCCAGGGTTCGGCAGTACACTTGCTCTCCCTGGAAGAGCAGGTCTTCATAGACTTCGTCGGACCACAGCCACCATCCACGCTGCCGGGCGAGGGCAACGATCGCTTCCATCAACTGCTTCGGGATCACCTGCCCGGTAGGGTTGTTGGGGGTGTTGAGATAGAGAGCGACGGTGCGGTCGCTCGCCGCCCCGGCGAGACGTTCCAGGACGTCGCCCGCCGGTTCAGCCGATTCGAAGAACGGCACCGCCACCGGACGACCGTGGAAGGCCCGCACGATGCCGGGAATCAGGGGCCAGTACGGGGCGAGGATCAACACTTCATCGCCGGGCTCCAAGAGGGCGCCGGCCACGGCGCCGAGAGCACCGGTCGCACCGGTGGTCAACAGCACCGACTCGCCAACCGTCGCCATCCCGGTGCGGTCCGCGACTCGTTGGGCGAGGCGGTCGACGAGCGCCGGGAGGCCATGGGGGGAAGCGTAGCGGTGCATTCCCGGATGCGCCGCCACGGTCAAGTCCTCCATGCGGGCTCCGACGGCTGGCTCCAGCCAGGTGTCTCCCACATGGAGCGGATAGGTCTCACCTTGGAAGGCAGAGATGCGGGCCGCCAGCGCTGAGAAGACCGAACTATCGAGGTCTTCCAGCACCGGGGCGTAATGGGGGTGTCTAGGCATAGGCCGAACGATAGCGCGCTTGAGGGGCGAGAGCTTTCGAAATGAAGCAGGAAACGACCGGGTCGCTACAGCTTGCCCTCTTTTCGAGCCGGCGCTCACCTTGACTTACACAGGAGCGTGGCATTTCGTCGCGGTCTGAATATTCTGCCTAGGAGGTAGTCATGCGCAAAGGTTGGTCAGTGTTCGCCGCAATCGCCTTGGTCGTCTCGTTCTCGATGGTCACCACCGTGCAGGCCCTACCGGAAACGGTGGATCGAGTTACCGCTGTGGAGCGCTCGGTCGAGCCGGCTCTGCTCGAAGGCTTGTGGAATTGGGTGAAGTCGCTCTTCGGAGCAGCCGATGCTCGACCCGCCGAAGATGCGCCCGGAGTGGCCGAAGAGCCCGGGACACAGGATCGAGGGGAGGTCGGTTCTAAGATCGATCCCTCCGGTGCGTCTGACCGCTAGGAAACTCGGTGGCAGGTGTACCTTATTAGGAGCCGTGGCTTGTTTGGCTCGTGCAGGTACGTCATCCCTGTACGAGCCGCCGCGTCGGCAGGCCCTCGACCCTTTCTTCAAAGGCCAAGCTTCAAAGGCCAGGCAAAGTGCTGCCTGTAGGCTCGACGAACTCACCGAGGAGGGGAGGCCGCGCCAGGGGAACGGCGCCGGGCCTCAGTTCGCCCGACGGAGACTGTCCACCTGATCCGCCAGTTGCCGAATGCGGCTCAGGGTTTGTGCATCGCGGGCGACGGCCTGTTGGAGCATGGCCAGGCTGGCGAGAGTTTCCGGCACCACGTCCAAGCTTTGAAAGACGATCGCCATTTCGGCCGCTAGCTCCTGCAGGTCGGAGGTCCGCCCTTGGTGGGCGTAGATCTCGGCCAGATCCAAAGAAACGAGTGCAACGTCGTGCGGCAAGTCGCGGTCCGCGAAGCGTTCCTGCAATGAGAGGAACAACTGCTCGCTCGCCTCCAGGTTGCCGAGTTGCCGTTCGATGCGTGCTTCGTTCCACTCCAGGCGGAAGAGATCCAGTTCTCTACCGCCCACTCGATAAACGGGAAGAGCCGTGCGGATCATCCGTTGAGCGGCTTCGCAGTTGCCGCTCTGCACCACCGAGTCGATCAAATTGTGAATTCCCGGTAGGAGATCTTCGAAAGCCGCTTCGGGCCCGAGCAGCCGAAGGCCTTCCCAAGCGGCGGCCAACGAGACCTCGACTTCGTCCGAGCAGATGATCGACCTCTTGAACAGGCACTGGGCCGCTGCCGGTTGGTCACCGAGCCGGCGGAACAGGCGCTCGGCTTCCGCAAGGAGTTCCAAGGCTTCCTGTTTGCGTTGCTGTTGGCTGCGCAGAGAAGCGAGGAGGTAGGCGAACTGTGCTCCAAGTCGTGGATCGGCCACTTCCAGTTCGATGAGCTGAGAAGCCAGGCCGAATGCTTTCTCGGCGGATCGCATGTCGTTCGAGATCCGGTGGGCATTGGCGACCTCCAGGAGGGCTCGCGCCTTGAGGTCCGCAAAGTCCAGGTCGTCAAGTTCGTAGGCAACGATCAAGGCCAACTCCGCCAACTGCAGGGTGGTGGCGGCATCTTGCCGACGCATCTCGACACTGCGCTCCAGGAGAAGCTGGTAAACGGCTCGGTTGTGGTAGCGCGGGGAACTGCGGATCACCATCGTCCGGCGTCCCGCCGGTAGGGAGTCGAGGTCGTCGAGCAAACGATGAGCGGCGCGCACTTCCTGCTCGACGCGCTCCACCATTCCGCTGGAACCCTTCACCAGGCGATCGAAGAGCGAATCCAGATCTTGCTCCGTCGGCGGCTCTTGGCTGGCGACCCTCAGCGCGTTGGCGGTGCGCGAGGCGCATTGCGGGCAGCCGCGGAGAAGATGCCGCACGGCGAGGCGGCGCTGCTCGCCGGTCGAGTCCCCGGCAATCATCTGGTCGATGGCCTCGGTGGGATGATCTTGCGTCGAACGCCGTTCCGGAGTCTGAGTTCGCTGGCCCATGACAGTCTTGCTCCCCTTTAGTCTTCTCGACGAAAAGTACTGAATATCCTTCAAAAAGCCGCCGGGCGGATCACCGTCGGCCAGAAAAGACTCTCACCCAAGAAAGTGACTCAGTGGGTCGAGTTGCCGTCCAAATCCGGTCCATTCGATTCCTCGACCCGCAGGGCTCGACGGGCGACTAGCTCGAAGAACCGGTTGACCGCTTCCTCGTAAACGCCCGGAGCCAACTCGCGCCCGAGGGCTTCCCTTTGGATCGGATCGGCTTTCATCAGGCCGTACACCTCGGCCGAGAAGTCCGCCGGCTCGATCCCCAGGGTCTCAAGGCACCCGAAGAGGTCTTCCAGGGTGAGGGCGATGTCGCCTGCGATCACCTCCTCCCACCAACCATCGGCCTTGGCCAGTCGCTCTTCCAGGTCGACACCGGAAAGCTCTTTTTCGGCGAGGTGGCGGCGGATCTGGTCGACCACCGACTTCGCCTCGCTTCGAACACCCATAGAGGGTTGGATGATATCGGCCCTCGCGTTGATAAGCAAGGCGTATTATTCGGGAATATTGAATTCTTCGCGAGAAACGCCTGTGCCGGGGGGCCGGATTCTCTCGCGAGCCGGTTCGGTCGTTCTCGTGTTAGAAACGGCCTATGAAGCCGGCGTCCTTTGCCTCCGAGTCCCTTCCCGATCTGGCGGACATGCGGGCGGCGGCGGTTCGAATTGCCCCCTGGGCTCACCGCACACCGGTGCTGACCTCTCGTTCTCTCAACCGTCGCTTCGGGGCGACCCTCTTTTTCAAGGCCGAGAATCTTCAGCGCGCCGGAGCCTTCAAATTTCGCGGTGCCTGTAACTCGGTGTTCTCGCTGACCGAGGGTCAAGCCGCCCGCGGAGTGCTCACCCATTCGTCCGGCAATCACGGCGCGGCTCTGGCGTTGGCGGCGCGAGAGCGCGGGATTCCTTCCTGGGTGGTGATGCCCGACGGGGCGCCTGAGGTCAAGGTGGCGGCGGTGCGCGGTTATGGCGCGACGGTGGTGGAGTGTGGCGCGACCCAAGGGGCCCGGGAAGAGGCCGCCGCCCGCCTGCAGGTAGAGACTGGAGCCTCCTTTATACATCCTTACGACGATCCCCGGGTGATCGCCGGCCAGGGAACCGCTGCCCTGGAACTGCTGGACCAGACGGCGGAACTGGACCGCATCATCGTGCCGGTGGGCGGCGGCGGTTTGCTGTCGGGCACCGCCATCGCCGTGGGGGAGTCCGCACCGGGGGTGAAGGTGTGGGCCGCAGAGCCGGCGACAGTGGACGACGCCTACCGCTCCTTCCGGGCGGGCCGGCGTGAGGCGGCCGGGCCGGGGCCTACCGTGGCCGACGGCCTCCGCACGACCCTTTCTCCTCGTACCTTTCGGGCTCTGAAGGAGCGGGTGAGCGATGTGATCCGCGTCGAGGAGCGCGACATCATCGAGGCCATGCGCTGGGCCTGGGAACGCCTGAAGACGGTCATCGAGCCCTCGGCGGCGGTTCCCTTGGCGGCGCTGCTGGCCAAGGCGCCGACCTCCGAGGAGCGGATCGGCATCGTGCTCACCGGCGGCAACGTCGACCTTCAACGGTTGCCCTGGTCCGTCTAGCTCTTGTTTCGGTCTTGTCTCCCGGCCGCGCTGCGGCCCGGCCTTTGCATGATGTTTCCCACCGATGAACTCCCCCTGTGTCAACCGACGAGGAAGCGAATTCTCATGAAGCGATGGACAGCCCGGGTGGCGATTTTGGCGTGTTTCGGATGCAGTGGGGTGGCCGCCTGGGCGATCGCCGCCAGCCGGCCGGCGGAACCGGAAACCGGCGATCTGCGGCTGGCCGTGGAGGCCTTCATGGTGGATGTCCGCGATGCCAAAGGCCGGGTGCCGGAGGCCGTAGCGCCGCGGGATCTGGCCGTTTCCGAGGACGATGAGTCCCGCGCGGTGGTTGCCGTGGAGCAGCCCGGCGAGCCGGGCTTCGAGCCCTGGCGCGTGACGGTGCTGTTCGACCTGACCACGTCCGGTGAGGGCTCCATGGCGCGTTCCGCCCGTTTGCTCGAAGAGCGCGCCCAGACGCTGACGGACCTCGGTTGGGTTGAGGTGGTGGTGGCGGATCCGGAGCCGCGGCTGATCATGCCGGCGACGCGCGATGCCCTGGATCTCGCCGGGGCCCTCGGCCGGGTTTCTTTGCTCGAGCGCGGCGCCGACCGGTTGGTGGAGCAGCGGCGGGAAGCCCTGGGCCTTTTGGAGCGGGTGACCGGCGCAGAGCGGCAACAGGTGATCGCCGAGGCGGTGCGCGAAGAAGTGAGTTTGGTCGAAGACCGGCAACGCGCCTGGTTGGGCTGGTTGTCCGCCGGCCGGCCGCGTGGTCCGCAGGCGGTGGTGTTGGTGACCGACGGCTTCGACCTGTCGCCGGAGGCAGCTTTGCGGCGACTCGCCGGTGAGGAAGTACCCGCCGGGACCGGCGAGTCCTTGTCGGTGGATGCTCTCGGCAAAGCGCTCACCGCCTATCGGTGGGTCGTCTTCCCCCTCGCCCTGCGCGGCAGTCGGGTGGAGGAGCCTTCGCGCTTCGGGGTGGTGGAGAACCCCGACAATCCGAGCGTGCCGGTGCTGGGCACCTTCCGGATCCCCGGTCGTAAGAGTCCCGCCGAACGGGCCGGTTTGGCCGAGGCGCCGGCGCCGGTGCCGCAGCGGCCGGAGGAGGCCCTCGAACGCCTGGCCTTCTTGAGCGGCGGCGAGGCGGTGATGGAGGCGGACCAGCTCGACGGTGCGCTGGAGGGTCTCGCCGGCCGGTGGCGGGTGCGCTACTCCTCGGCCCGGGAGCCGGCCAGTACCGGGAGTTCCCTGGCTGTCACCTCGACCCGTGAGGGTTGGAGCGTGCGGGCTCCGCAGTGGTCCGGCGGAGCCACGCCGGAAGCCGTGGCCGCCCTGCGCGCCGAACGTTTGCTGCTGGGCGAAGAGGTACCGGGCGATCTCGAAGTGGTAGCGGTGATCGAAACGGACGGCGCGGTGCCGCGGCTGGAAGCGCGGGTGGCGGTGGGATCGGGCGTCGATCCAGCGGCACGAGTGACCCTGGTGGCGGTGGGCGAGGCGGGCCGCCAGGTGAGCCACCGTCGCGCCGTCCCTTCCCGGTTGGAGGATCCGTCGCAGGTTCGCCTGTCGCTGCCGCTCGATCTCGAGACGACCGGCATCGACCGGGTGGCGGTGATGGTCGAGGATCTGGTGACCGGCCGCTGGGGAGGCACCCTGGCCGGCCTGGTGGTGCGCGGAGAAGAAGCCGACGAAGCGCGCGAAGCCTTTTTCGATGTCGATCTCGGGCTCCTGCCCGCTCCGCGACCGCTTCATCTGCTGCGGCCCGACGGGGGATACCTGCGCGGCCCGGTTAGCTTCGAGACGGTGGTTTCGGACCCGACCATCGAGCGGGTCGACTTTCTCCTCGACGGCAGGCGCGTGGAGCAGTCCGAGAGCGCTCCCTTCCGGGCGGTTCTGAACCTCGGCCGGCTGCCCCTGCGGCGCCTGGTCGAGGCGGTGGCCTACGATGCGGCCGGCGCTTTGGTGGCGCGGGACGAGGTCACCATCAACGCCGGTGGGGACCAGTTCGCCGTGCGGTTCACGGAACCGCTCGATCCCGATGCCCTCGGCGCGGTTTTCGATGTCGCCGCCGAGGTCGAAGTGCCCGCCGGTCAGCGCATCGAGCGGGTTGAGTTCTTCCGCGATGAAGAGAAAGTTGCAACGCTCTTTCGTCCGCCGTTCCGGCATCGCATGGCCGGCGGCGCGGCGACCCCGGGATTCGTGCGGGTCAAGGCTCGCCTCGAGAGCGGTACTGAGGTGGAGGACCTGCTGGTCCTCGGACCGGGCACGGCGGATCGGGTGGAAGTCAACCTAGTGGAGCTCTACGTGGTCGTTTCGGACCGCGCCGGCCGGCCGGTGCGGGATTTGCCGCAAGAGGTCTTCGAGGTGCGAGAAGAAGGGGCGCCGCAGGAACTGGCGGGCTTCAACAGCGCCGGCGATCTGCCGGTGACGGTGGGGCTGGCGATCGACGCTTCGGCCAGCATGTTTGCCAAGCTGCCTTCCGTGCAGGAGGCGGCGCGACAGTTTCTCGGCGGTCTCGAGGACGGTCGCGACCGGGCGTTTCTGGTGGAGTTCGACAGTCGCCCATCGCTAGCCGCCGAGCCCACCGGCGACCTCGACCGGGTGGTGACCGCCGTGGACCGCCTGGAATCCGGCGGCCAAACCTCCTTGTGGGAGTCGATTGTCTTCTCGCTGGTGCAGCTCCAGGGGGCGGGCGGCCGCAAGGCGCTGGTGGTCTACTCCGACGGTGCCGATCAGGACAAAGGCTTCGACTACCGCACCTGCCTGCGCTTCGCCCGCAAGGTGGGCATCCCGGTGTACGTCATCGTCTCCAACAACGAAGCGGTGCGAACCGATGGGATCGGCCTGCGCACCTTCGGCGACCGTCTCGATCGTCTCACCCGTTCCGTCGGCGGCAAGACCTACCTGGTGCGCTCCGGCCAGGATCTGACCGAGGTCTATCGCGAAATCGAGCGTGAACTCGCCAGCCAGTACCTCCTCACCTACTACTCCGGCGCCGGCCGCGAAGGCGGCTGGCGGGGGGTGGAGGTCGAGGTCAAGGGAAGGGGTCTATCGGCCCGGACGGTGGCCGGGTATGAACGGTGACTAGACCGCCACCTCAATCCCCAGGTGTGTGCGGAAAACCTTGGCCTGAAATCTGGCATGAGCCTCTTCTTCGCGTAGACGCAATGCTCTGAAAAGTTCTATCAATTCGAGCTCGAGGTAGAAAGAGAGGCGGGCAGACGGAGGCGGCTCGCACTGTCTCAGGGCCAGT